>JBHHYU010000011.1:0-57936 GCA_046757725.1 Binatia bacterium | reverse complement strand
CTCCTAAATGGACGCCCCGTCCTGGCAAGCAGGGCTTTAGACCCAAACCTGGTGTACGTCTGCGCGCGATGTATGGAGGGGGGGCTAAATATGCAGGACCCAAGTTCCCGACCCCATCCAGGACACCTATGGCGGCACTGGTACCGAAGCCCTGTGACTTCTGGCCTAAGTTACTTCATGGATACGATGGAAATAACCTCAGCCCAAGATCCGTAGTAGTCAGCAAGTGGACGTCGATCCGCTTCAACTCGCAGGATTTTGAAAATGCAAACGGTAAAACAACTTACAACGCATAACCCGCCACCCTTTCCGTACCATGCGCTCGCACACCGTCGAGGGCGAAGGATTCGGCGAATGAGAGGTGCAAAGTGACCAACAGAAAAATCGGCCTCTACCGGGTGTTGAAGATCCTGGAGCTTGGGTTCGAAGAGCGTTACTTCACCGCCGACGACGCGTTCAAGCACGCGTTTCCTGATGAGGCGTCACCCGAGCACAACGTCCACCACAGGCACCTAAGGTCGATGGTCGAAAGGGGATTTCTCACAAGCTTCACCTCGCCCGCCCTTCCACCTGGAAAAAAGCTCTACGCGATCACCCGCCAGGGTGCGGTATTCCTCTCCCAACACGTTGCCGTACCCTTGGAGGGGCTCACGCCGGTAAGGGGCAACGTCACCCCGATTACGGTCAATCACTACCTGGCGATCCTGCGCGTAAGGCACGCTCTATCCCGCTTTCCCCAAGTCACGTGGGTTCCGAACCGGTTCGTCCAGCGGGCTTTTTCCAAGGCTGGAATAAGTAAGATCCCCGATGCCCTGGCGTCGGTTTCGTTGCCGGACGAGCATGAGTACTGGGGTGATGTGGCAGTGGTGGCGGTGGAAGTCGAGCTCAGCTGGAAAGACCGGGCAAGGCAGCAGAGCGATTTGGCCCGGATCTATGATTCCTCAGGGAAACACTATTCCAACTGCCTGATCGTGGGTGGAAATCGATCTGTCGTACGGAGCCTGCAGTATGCGCTGGCCAAGCTGGCCGGTAAAGAAGTCCGGCTGGGAAGGGACAAGGTGATCGAGGTTCCGGAGTGGTTTCCGAAAGCGTGCTCATTCTGGGCCCTTGACGAGATAGAGCATTTGACTCTCCAGGACCTCGGCGATTTGCCTTACATCAGAATTAACACGGGCAACTATAATTCGAGATTTAAGGCCTCGTGGCGGCAGGCGATTACTAGTTTTCTCTCGGAATAATGATAGAAGTTCTCCGATTTTTAGTCCTTCTCTCTGGTGTCGGTGCCTTGCTCTTCCTCGCCTATCTGCTTGAGCAAGCTCAGAAGAAGAACGACCAGCTGAAAAAGCAGTTGGATGAAGAAAGGGAGAAAGCCCAATCAGAGCGCGAGCGCCGCGAAAGCGCCGAACATCGCCTCGCGGCCGCTGGCCGTATGATTGATAAGCAAAAAGGCGATATCGAACGTGTCAGCAATCAAAACAGAGAGCTCGAAGCGCGCCTGAACAAGCTCTGGGAAAACACGGCAAGGCTTAGAAAGCCCGCGGGGACGGGACCGAAAAAATAGGAACCAATGAACGCCAGAAAGGATAGGACAAACGTAACGGGCGAATCGGGTAGCGGCTCTACCGTTCTCGGCGATGCCCTTCTCCAGGCGATGCGGCAGGCCGTGAGGGAAGAGATCCGGATTGTGCTCCGGGACGGGCGGGAAAAGAAGGAGCTTTTGACTCCCGAGGAGCTTTCTAAACATCTCAAGGTCCCCATCTCCTGGGTATACGAGCAATCGCGCCTAGGCAAGATTCCTACGCGCAGAATAGGCCGCGATATCCGCTTTGACTTGGACGAAGTGCTCGCTAGCCAGAAAGACATTGCCGAATAGAGCAGTCTTTCTACTTGACATGGAGTTAAAACTGCATCAAGTCAGGCGGTATCGACAAAACGAAAAAAGAAAGGAGGTTAGTAAAGTGAAAAAACCAGGAAGTTTAAAAGGAAAGGAGGTGACTCGCGCATGGCTTGCATTAAGAAGCGTAGGGGCAAGTGGGTTGTGGATTACCGGGACGCGCTGGGCAGAAGGCGCCGCGAGGTTATTAAAGGGAACAGAAAGGCGGCGAACAAAAAGCTCGGAGAGATCCTGAGGCGCGGCGGTCTGATCGTTGAGGACAGCAAGCAGACCTTCAAAGAGCACGCCGAGGAATGGCTCAAGACCTACGCCGAGACTCACCTGAAAGAATCTACATACAGGGAGTACGAGGCCGCCTTAAAAAACCATCTCTATCCGTCCCTGGGTGCCGTCCCTCTTGCCAGGGTAACCCGGGACGCCGTAAAGAATTTGATCGCTGAGAAGGTCCGGGCCGGCCTGGCGCGCTCTACCGTTCGCAACATCACCGTTCCCATGCGGGAGATGTACAACCATGCCATTGATGACGGCGTGGCTTTTTTCAACCCGGCCGCACGGGTGGGAAGGTTCAACAGGAGCAGGGGCGAGGATAAGAAGATCGACGCCCTGAGCAGAGAGGAGCTTTCCAACCTGCTCAAGAGCGCGGCCGAAAAGATGCCGCACCACTACCCTCTCCTACTCTGCGCGGCGAGGACCGGAATGAGAGAGGGAGAGCTCATCGGGCTCAAGTGGGGGGACATAGATTTCCACGGTAGGTTTATTGAGGTCAGACGCAATGTTTCTAGGGGGCATGCCACCACTCCAAAGAGTGGCAAGGCACGGAGGGTGGACATGTCCCTGCAGCTAACCAACACTCTTGACGAGCTTCTGGGCAAGAGAAAGGCTGAAGCCCTCAAGCGTGAGATGGAAAAGCCCCCGGAAGCGCGTAGAAAGCCCGAGGAGGTGCTCGCCAATGTCATGGAGGATTGGGTTTTTGTCACACCAGAGCGAATCATCAAGAAGAAGTTAGTGCCGGGCACACAGCTTGATCCCAACAACGTGCGAAAGCGCGTCTTCTATCCCTGCCTGGATGCGGCCGAGCTTCGCCGGGTCCGCTTCCATGACCTGCGCCATAGCTACGCCAGCCTGTTAATCCAACAAGGCGAGAGCCTGGCCTACGTCAGGGACCAGCTCGGCCACCATTCCATCCAGATTGCGGTGGACACCTACGGACATCTCGTCCCAGGGGGCAACAGACAGGCAGTGGATCGGTTAGATGACGTGTTTCCACGCGCTGAGGAGGCTAGAAACAACGAAAGCGACGAAGTTGTCGCCGCAAAAGTGGCGGACAGCGAAAAAAGTGGTCACAAAATGGTCACAAGTCGGCTTGATAGAAGGGCAGACGATGCGTAAGCCATTGAAATATCTGGCGCGCCCGGAGGGACTTGAACCCCCGACCTACAGATTCGAAGTCTGCCGCTCTATCCAGCTGAGCTACGGGCGCGCATTCATTTTAATAGGCCATATGACAGAGGCCGTCACCTATTGAAAATAGCCGACTTGAACCCCTTTTTCGGCAAAGAACCGTCGCAGATCCTTAGGAATCTCACGGTCGGTAAGAAACAACGACCCACCGCGTAGTAAAAAGCCGGGAACCGAAAGGACCAGCTTGTTATTCGTACCACCATCGGTCGCAGGGAAGTGGTTTTCTTGATAAAACGCGCTCTCTCCAATAGTCCCTGAAAGACGCAAAATTAGTTCACGAGATGAGAGAGACTGAAGATCTAGGTCTATTGCCCTTACACCCTCCTTCTTTTGGATCATAGCCTTGGCTTCGTCTCCAAAGGGGTGAAAAAGGAGGCCGATGCTTTTACCCTCAAATTCAAAGAATCTATCCAACTTGGTATCGAGCCGTATCCCCTCCTGCAGAAAAACGGAGATCGGGTGATCCTTCGAGAAAGATATCTGGTAGGCTTGAAGAAAGGCATCTACCAAAGCCTTTTTGTCGTGGGGCCAGACCTCGAACTGACCTTGCCTCTCCTCTCGAGCTCGTGACCGAGAAGGCGGCGAGCGAGAAGCAGCTGGAAGAAGAACTTCATTCAGTTTCATCCCCTTTAAAGAGAGATAGTCCCTGAGATAATCGGGAGTTTTTTCAGGAATGTCCGTCAAATTGATCACGATGATCTCATGTCTGCCGCTGCTTTGCTCCGGAGGGATTACCATCCACTCCCCTTTCACCTGGAGCCCCACTCCCTTATCCTGGATGACAACGGGCTGTTCAGACGGCAGAGATTGAAAGCCCAACCTGGGCAGGAGACGGTTTACAGCTGCATGAAAGGAGTCACCTGTTTTCATTGAGACAATCGGGACAGCGGAACCATCCGCGTTCAGCTTCGCCTGAAGAGAGCGGGGTATCCGACCTTCGAGGTCGAGGATTAACCTTCGCTTCATGTCGGGATTCTGCATGACCGGATAGGAGTCAAGATCAATATGAACGGTCCCCCCCCGATAAGAAAACACCTCCTCCCCTCCATGATGGATCTCGATTCTCAGAGCTTTCATAACCTGTTCCAAAAGAGCGAGATTCCCGTGCGCTGGGAGCCTCAGTCCATAATCCAAACCACCGATCTGCGAGGCAGGCTTCTCGGCAACCACCTGAGGAGTTATCACCTCGCGTTCTCCCGAGTTATCCTGCGGGGTCTCTACTTGTCTCGGTTCGGTAGTCAACTGCGGAGCCTCCGCTTGCTGTTTTCCGGAAGACACTTTTGGAACCTCTACCTGTGGGTGGGTGGCAACCGCCCTCAGCGCCTGAAGTTGTCCGGGAAGTACGATGGGTTCCCCGACAAAAAGGAGATTCCAATTTTGCTTGCGTGGATTGAGCACTTTTACTCGATTGTAAGCGCTTTCCATCACTCTTTTTTTCCGAATCTCAAACTCCCGCTGTAAGATGGTATAAAGATTATCTCCCTGCTTAACCCTGTATAGCTTCGTTCCCTCCTTTGCGGAAACCTGTATCCCAAGGATCTCGTCCGGTCCGAGTGGAATAAAAATAGTATCTCCTACCTGGAGCACATCCGGGTTACGAAGATGAGGATTCAGGGATCGGACAACAACAAGATACCGGTCGAAGCGTTTAGCAGATAGCCCCTTTTCCTGAATAAGTATCCGCCACAAAGATTCACCCGGACTAATGATTCTTTCTTCCCCCTCTACGGCCCTTCCCTGGTACTGGCGCGTCTTCACCGTCTTTCGCAATTTCAGCTGTACCGTTTCTTCTTCTTGCCGAGTTAACGGTGCTTCCTGGGAGTGCAGGAAAGTCGGAAAGGAGATCCCAAGCCATAGGCCGAAGAGGACGCGCAAAGACTTTTTAAGTTGGACGGACGTTATCTCACCTTCCATAGGGTCCCCCCCGGAGCATCTTCCAGCATGATACCTTTCTCTTGTAATTTTGTCCGGATCCGATCCGCTTCTTTCCAGTTCTTGTCACCCCGAGCCCGCTCTCTACTTCGGATCAACTCCTCAATCACGCGCTCGGAGAGTCCCTGGCTTTGTAGCCATCGCGCTTTCTTTTTTAGCAGCGATGTCTCAGGCTCTTCCTGTAATAGCCCAAGAACCTCCCCCATGATCCTTAACGCAACCACCCGTGGTCGAAGTCCTTCGCTTTTACCCTCATCCAGCAACCGGTTCAAGGACCGAATCTCATCAAAAAAAACCGCCATTGCCCTGGGTGTGTTAAAATCGTCATCCATACTCTCGCGGAACGATTGCAGGAGAGTAGATTCCGGCGCCGCCTTCTCAAATGGAGGGAGGGCCCGCTCCAGTCGGCGCATGGTTTCTTGAATCCGCTCCGTACTTTTCATGGTTTCTACTAGTCCTTGCTCGGAGAATTCTATAGGACTCCGATAGTGACTGGCAAGGAAAAAATGACGCAGCACGATCGGTTCATAGTGACCCAAAATCTCATGAATAGCATAAATATTCCCTAACGATTTCGACATCTTTTCCTGGTTTATATTAAGAAACCCGTTATGGATCCAGTAGCGTGCAAACGGAGTGCCCGCTGCAGCCTCGGATTGCGCGATTTCGTTCTCATGGTGAGGAAAAACTAAATCCCTCCCTCCCCCGTGGATATCGAAAGGTTGCCCGAGATACTTGGTGCTCATGGCGGAGCACTCGACATGCCACCCGGGTCTCCCCTTGCCCCAGGGGCTGTCCCAGAAGGGTTCTCCTTCCTTACTCCCCTTCCAGAGGGCAAAATCCATAGGGTGCCTCTTGCGCTCATCTATCTCAACTCTGGCACCCGCCTCCAATTCCTCGATCCTTCTATGGGAAAGCTTCCCGTAACCCGGAAAACGATCCACAGGAAAAAAAACATCTCCATCCACCTGGTAGGCCATATTTTTCTTTTCAAGCCGCTGAATCAGTTGGATGATCTCTGGAATGTGTTCCGTAGCCTTAGGCTCATGGACGGGAGGAAGGAGACCTAGCGCCCGGCTGTCACGATAAAATTCTTGAATGTACCTTTCGGCAATCAACTCAGCCGTAGTACCCGCCTCTTGAGCCCGCTGAATGATCTTATCGTCCAGGTCAGTAAAGTTTCGCACAAAGACGACGTGATAACCCAGAAACTTGAGATATCGGTAGATGATATCGAAAGTTAAAAGGGCTCGCGCATGTCCTACATGGCACGAATCATAGACCGTAACCCCGCAGACATACATCCGCACTTCCCCTTCTTTCCGCGGGATAAATGCCTCTTTTCTCCCTGAAAGAGTATTGAAAATATGTAGGCCCATAGAAAGCTTTTTCTTCATCTTACGGATCAGCCGCTGGATTGCAAGTCGCCTACGCTTGCGAAAGGCGCTAAAATTGCATAGAAACTAACCAGTACAGACCTGATAGACTTATGAAGTTTGCCAAACCCTATAATGATCTGCGGGAGCTCGTCGCAACACTGGAGGAAAATGGAAAACTCCTGCGTATCAAAAAAAAGATTAACAAAGACACCGAGCTTCATCCCTTAGTGCGCTGGCAGTTCAGAGGACTTAAGGAGGAACAGCGGAAGGCCTTCCTGTTTGAGAATGTCACGGACTCCAAGAATAGAAAATATCACGGTTCTGTCCTTGTCGGCGGACTCGCAGGTTCCAGCGCCATCTATTGTCTTGGCTTAAAGTGTGGACCCGACGAAGTCGCAGACCGCTGGGTGGATGCCATGGACCATCCCATAGAGCCGGAGATGGTTGGCCATGGCCCGGTTAGGGAAGAGATTCACAAGGGGCACGATCTTCTGAGTCACCGTGGTTTCAACGAATTCCCTATCCCTATCTCAACCCCTGGTTTTGACAATGGCCCGTATATTACAGCCGGCCACTGGATCTCCAAGGATCCGGAGACCGGCAAGAGAAACGTGGGCAACTACCGAGGCCTGATCAAAACACCAGCATTGAGCGGCATCATGTCCGGTACACCCCAAGACCTGTCCCGGCACTGGGAAAAATGCCGACAAAGGGGGATTCCCCTTGAAGTCGCTGTCGCTGTGGGAACTGTGCCTGCCGTTTCCTATACGGCGACACAGAAGGTTCCGCCCGGCATGGACGAATTGGCTTTAGCTGGAGGCCTCGTGGGAGAGCCCATACAGTTGGTCAAGTGCCAGACGGTGGATCTCGAAGTCCCTGCGACGGCAGAGGTTGTTTTTGAAGGAATCATCCCAACCAACTATCTGGAAGAAGAAGGCCCTTTCGGCGAGTCCATGGGCTATGTGGATCCAAGGACTCTAAGCGGGGTGTTTGAAGTTAGTTGCATCACTCACAGGAAAAATCCCATCTGGGTGTCGATTATCAGCCAGGTTACACCTAGTGAGAGCTCCAAGATCAAGGCGATGGGGATGGCGACACTCATCCACCGTTCCCTTCAACAGAAGGGGTTTAAGAGTGTACTGGAGGTCTCTCTGATGGAACCGCTGGTCAATCTTAGGCCGTACGTGGTCCTCAGAATGCAAAAGAGGGACGACCAGGACCCTTGGGGAGCTATGCAGGCCCTTTTGGACTATGGAGATCGCGTGGGCAAACTGGTCATTGCCGTGGATGAAGATATCAATCCCCATGATCCCGTAGCCGTAACCTGGGCCATCACTCACCGCTCCCAACCTCATAAAGACGTCAAGGTAGTCGGCAATCGTCCCTTCGGGGCCACTCCTATCGGCATGGTAGCAACCCATTCATCGAGTCGCTACGACAACTGCGAGTCCTCCCTCCTGATCGATGCGACACGCAAAGCAGATTTTCCGCCTCTCTCGTTGCCGAAGCAAGAATACATGGAAAAGGCAAGGGAGATCTGGGAGGAGCTCGGCCTACCAAAGCTGGAACCGCAGGATCCCTGGCACGGGTACTTTCTGGGTTTATGGCCTGAGGAGTTGGAGGTAGAGGCAAGTCTCGCTGCTCGAGGTCACTATGATAAGGTAGGAGAGAAACTGCGGGGCACTCGGGTTCAAGTAGGGGAGGGTGATACCCTGGCTTCAATGAGAGAGAAATGGGGACGCTCCCACGCGGGAAGGAAAGAGTAAAGAAGTGAAACGCCGTATCACACTGAAGGTTAACGACGAAGATTACGAAATTGAGATTGAGCCGAACCGGTTATTACTCCAGGCCCTGCGTGACGACATTGGTTTAACAGGCACTAAGGAGGGTTGTAGTATCGGCGTGTGCGGTGCCTGCAGCGTTATCGTGGACAAGAGGCTTGTCAGTTCATGCCTGACCCTTGCGGTTGCGTGTCAGGGTAAAGAGATCTCTACAATCGAAGGGCTGGCAACGGATAGTAAACTTCATCCACTTCAGCAGGCGTTTCTCGAATACGGTGGTTTTCAATGTGGTATCTGCACGCCAGGGCAGATCATGGCCGCCAAGTCGTTGCTGGACTCCAACCCGGATCCCTCCGAGGAAGAAGTCAAGGAATGGATGTCAGGTAATCTTTGCCGGTGTACCGGTTACTATAAGATTCTTGAGTCGGTCATGGCAGTGGTTCATAAGAAGGTCAGCACCGGTGACCGTACCACGCGACAAAGGCCGACAGCTAAAATACAAAGTCTTTACAAGTCCGATTCCTGAATCGGTAGTAACTCAGGATTAGAGAAGATGACTAGTACAAAAAACTTTTCAGTTGTCGGGCAGAAAGTGACGAGGTTCGAGGGATACGAGAAGGTTACCGGCGAGGCTCGCTACATAGCCGATATCGTGCTCCCCGGTATGCTAGCGGGAAAAATCCTGCGCAGTCCTTTCCCCCACGCAAGGATCGTCAGTATCGATACCAGCAAAGCGGCAAAACTGCACGGGGTACGAACCGTAGTCACGGCAGACGATACGATCAGGCAAGGCTGGGGTGCTTTCTTTCCGGACCAGTACCCCCTTTCGGTGGGAAAAGTCCGCTATGTGGGTGAAGAGGTGGCAGCCATTGCGGCCATTGATCAGGACATCGCAGAGGAGGCCCTTGAACTCATCGACATCGAGTGGGAGGAACTTCCTGCCGTGTTCGACGCTGAAGAGGCAATGAAAGAGGGAGCTCCTTTAATTCACGCGGGCAAAGAACACAACATCGCCATGCAGTTTGATATTGAACGAGGGAACATCCAACGTGCCTTTGCCGAATCAGACCTCCTTGTCGAGGATACCTATGAGAGCATGCCACAATGGCACTGCGCCATTGAAACGATCGGAAGCGTAGCCGAGTACGCACACAATGGCAAGTACACCATCACCATGAATACCCAGACCCTCTTTAACGCCCGATACAGGATTGCGGCGGCCCTGGGAGTCCGAGAGAGCGATGTCCAAATCATCCAGAGCGCCGTTGGGGGGGGGTTCGGTGGAAAGTCGTGTGACGACAACAATGCGGTCATTGCCGCTATCCTGGCCCGCAAGGCTCGTAAACCGGTGAGAATCATCAATACTCGAGAGGAGGAATTTCTAGCCGGATGCCGCCCTCGAGTCAACATGAAGGTCTGGGTAAAGATGGGCTTCAAAAAAGACGGGCGGATTCGGGCCAAACAGATCCGTGTGGTTGCCGATAACGGGGCTTACTCAGGCAAGGCACCTGCCATTACCGGTGTCGCCGCCTTACGTCACGACACTTGCTATAAGTACTCGGACGTTAAGACCCAGGCCTATCTGGTCTATACGAACAAGATCCCGACCGGCGCCTTCCGCGGTTTTGGAAATCCCTCCGCCGAATGGGCGGTGGAACAGACCATAGACAAGGCCGCCTGTGAACTCGGTATAGATCCCCTCGTCCTTGCCCGTCTCAATGCTGCCGAGGCAGGATACATCTCGCCGCATGGTAATCACGTGAAGAGTTGCGAACTCAAGCAATGCATCGACATGACGGAGAAGTTGATGAACTGGAATCAAAAGCGGGCACGGAGGCTTCCGAACCGTGGTTTGGGGTTGGCCTGCACCGTCCACGTCAGCGGCAAGCGCCATTTTGGGGACTATGACGGCGGTTCAGCCACGATTAAGATCAACGAGGACGGCAAGGCCCTCATCTTGAGCGGTGAAGGAGAAGTGGGTCAGGGTGCGAATACCGCCATGTGTCAAATAGCCGCCGAGGAATTGGGGGTTCCCCTTGAGGATGTTGAAATATCCCGTGCCGATACGGATCTTACGACTTTTTGTCTCGGGGCATTCGGAAGTAGAGTTACCTACATCGGAGGGAACGCTGTCAAGAATGCCGCAACCAAAGTCAAGCAACAGCTCTTCGAGACGGCAGCGGAGCTTTTAGAGGCGAACACGGAGGACCTGCTCTCCGCAGACGGCCACATTTTTGTGAAAGGTGCTTCAGATAAATTCGTAACTGTCGGCGACGTCGCCCGGGCACGTCTGTTTCGCCGACGCGGGGCACCCATCGTAGCTTCCGGGAGCTTTGATGCGGATTCCGTACTCCAGGATGCAAACCGATACGGCAACGAGTCAGGGGCTTACAACTTCGGGTGTCAGGCTGCGGAAGTAGAAGTAGACCCGGAGTCGGGGGAGATCAAAGTGCTCAAGTACGTAGCAACCTCCGATTGTGGGACGGTCATCTATCCTCTAGGTGCGGAAGGGCAGGTTGAGGGGTCCGTGGCCCAGGGTATCGGTTATGCTCTGCTCGAGGGGTTGAGGATGGAAGAGGGCCGACCCATCAACCCAAACTTCTCGGACTACAAAATACCTTCCATGCGCGATATGCCGCCCCTGCTCTACGCCTTCGCGGAATCCTATGAACCAACCGGTCCGTTCGGCGCCAAGGGACTCGGCGAGCTGGGGATGGACCCAACCGCAGCGGTCATTAGCAATGGAATCTTCGACGCCGTGGGCGTACGTATCAAGACGCTTCCCATCACACCGGAAAAGGTCCTGAAGGCATTGAAAGAAAAAGAGGCCAAGTAGAAGCAAGAAGTTAAAAGACAGCATGGGGAACCGGATACTTGCTCCTGAATTCTGACTACCGAATGCGAAAATGATTAAGTTCGATTATCTGGAACCGGAAAGCCTGGAAGAGGCATGGTCGCTGCTGGAACGTCATGGTGACGATGCCAAACTGATTGCAGGTGGAACAGCACTGATCATCTGGATGCGGCAGCGCTTGCTTAACCCTCCGGTAGTCATCAGCCTCGCCAAGATACCTGGCTTTGACTACCTCACCTTCAACGAAAAAGATGGGCTCCGGATCGGTGCCGGAGCACGTCATCGTGACATAGAATTGGCGCCGGCGGTTTACGAGCACTACCCGCTTCTCTACGAAACGTTTCGCAAAGTCGCTCAGCCCAGGATTCGGAACATGGGGACCATCGGGGGAAATCTCTGCGGCGGGGACCCGCTCACGGACCCCGGCGCTAGCCTCATGGCATTGAACGCAGAGGTTACTCTTGCGCATGCCAAGGGAAAACGAACAGTGCCGCTGGAGAAATTTTTTGTCGACTACTATGAAACCGATTTGAATCCCGGAGAGATTCTGACCGAAATCCATGTTCCGTCACCTGTCGGACAACTCGGCTGGTCCCACATCAAGTTCACGCCGCGCAGCAAAGAGGATTTCGCCACCGTTGGGGTTGCTTTGACTGTGCATGGAAAGGCAGGGGTCTGCGAGGAGATCCGCCTTGCGCTCAACTCAGTGGCACCGACGATTCTACGCGCTAAGAAGGCCGAGAATGTTTTGCGTGGCCACCAACTGACCCATGAGTTAGTCCGGGAGATGGCGGACGTTGCAGCTACCGAGGTAGATCCCACGGACGACATACGCGGCTCCGCCGACTACAAGCGGGAGATGGTCAAGGTTCTGGTGCGCCGAGCGACTGAAGAAGCCCTACAGAGAGTCACTGGTGGTAAACCGGAATAGAGGGAGTGAAAACGCGGTTGGGCTGGCTTCACCCATGCCACCTGATGCCCAATGTGTTGGCAAAACTGCACCTTCTAGGGCAAAGCTCTAATCGTTTAAGGGTAGGAGAGCAGTCAGTGTCGGTAGCGAGGCGGACCTCTTAGGCGCCCTATCCCTGTATTTCCGGGTATCACTATTCGTAACCAACCGCTTCCCAACGGATTGGTACACTACATCAAGGAGCAGCCGATGACTCTCATCCTTAATAATGAAGAGGTCAGAAATGCGATTCATGTGGAGGAGTGCCTCCAATCCATGGAGGAGGCCTACCGGGAGCTTGCCACGAGCCGTGCTGTCAATCGCCCTACGAGTCATATCTATGCGGCCCACCGCCTTGCCCGCGCCTCGTACAGCTTCAAGTCCGTTGAAGGAGCCGTCGAAAAATTCGGAGTGCTGGCGCTAAGGATCACTTCTGATATTGCCAAAGAAGAGAAAGTGAATGGCGGAATTCGTCTCGAAAAACTGCCGCTCGCAGGTAACGGGCAGTATGTAGGACTCGTCCAGCTCTTCAGCATAGAGACGGGAGAACTTCTAGCCATCATGCCTGACGGACTTATCCAGCAATTTAGGGTGGGCATCACAAGCGCCCTTGCGGCAAAGGCGCTCTGCCGGCAAGACGCAGCGGTCCTCGGTTTGATCGGCTCCGGTGGACAGGCGCGCGCGCACCTACGTCTCCTAGCCTCCGTGCGCCCCATTAACAGAGTAAAGGTCTTCAGCACGACGGTTGACCACCGAAAGACCTTCGCCGCGGAAATGGAAAAAACGCTTGGATTGCCCGTTCAGTCCGTAGACAGCGTGGAGGAGGCTGTCGAAGATAGTGATCTTGTCTGCACGGCTACGAACTCGTCCCGTCCCATTATAACGGGGTCCATGCTTGGTCGCGGAGTCCACCTGAACGCCATTCGGGAGTTCGAGGTTAATGAGTCGGTCTTTGAGAAAACCGATGTTATTGCGATTCATACACGATACGGCGGTATCCACCATTACCTCCCTCCCGGACTGAAAGAAGATCTCCCCGGGATCCGAAGGGAGAAGGCACGCGATTGGAACCGTTACCCGGAACTTGGCGACCTTCTCACCGGGAGAGCGCCCCAGCGCACGAACCAGAGCCAGATCACTTTTTTCCTTAACAATATAGGGACCGGCATTCAGTTCGCAGTAATGGGCTATTGCGTCTATCGAAGGGCGATCGAAAACCACCTGGGCAAGGAGGTGCCGACGGATTGGTTTCTGCAGGATATTAAGCCCTAAGATCCATTGCTTTTACGCAATGCGTTTCTCCTCGTCCTGGCTGGTGACCCCTATCCGCTCATACCAGCAAGTTTCAGCCACTGTCACCTCAACATCGTCATAGGCGATAGAGAAGGGGAAGATGTCAAGGGCCTCTTATTCGGAACTGGCAGGTGCCGCCCTGCTAACCCTGCGAAAGTAAATTCCCTAAATCGATAATACCGGCATTAGCTCTGGCTATATAAGACGACATGACTAAAGAATGATTAGCCACGAAGCCAAAATCTGAACCATTCAGAACCATGGGGCTCCAGACGGTCTTTTGTGTTGCTTCCAATTCCCGGGTAATCTGCTGTAAGCTTCTTAATGCATTTTTCTTGAGCAGCACTCCTTTGAAATCTACTTCCACCGCACGCAACAAATGGATTAAAACCCAGCAAGCACCGCGTGCCTCATAAAAAACATCATCAATGTGCATCCAGGCTGTTTTTATATTCACGTTGGTAGCTCGAGGAGTAGACTGCTGCGCCGCCGCATCCCCCGCCAGATCTGTGTTGATCCGTGCCTGTCCCACACTGGCGCTCAGGCGTTGGGATAAGCTTCCGAGGCGAGCGCCAACTATTCGTAACCAATCCTGCAGGTTATCAGCGCGGGAAAAGAACTGGGTATCAGCGTTTTCTTTTGCCGCCAACGCATGCAAATAATCCTCCAAACCTCGGATACCTGCTCGATATTCGGTCTCCGCAGCAGGGAACGCCCACGAGGTGTTGTCAACATTGAATCGAGGTTCTGCTTTCGCCAAAAAAGGATTTTCTTGTGATTGCGTCTGCGCCCGACTGATGTTATTCCGCAAAATTTTTGTAAAATCACGTATTTCCACCAGGGCACCAAATTCCCATCTCGGCATATTATCCATGAAAGCACCAGGAGGTAGGATATCATTACTCAAATAGCCACCGGGCTTATTCAGCAGTTCCTTTGTCACCTCAATTAAAGTGCTAGTGGTAACATATCCGGTCACCATATTTTCGTTACGGCTTGTAGATCTCTTTTGGGCCACCTGTCGCACATCGAACAGACCCGGCTCAGTGCTCCAGTAGATACCGACAATATACGTCAGTAATAATAAAAGGATAACAATAAACCCAATACCCCGCAGGCGCCCGCGTGCCTTTAAATTCCTGCGTTTAAAATGTGCCAGAAAACGCTTGAACAGGCCGGGATGTTGTGGTGTTTCCACACCAAGACCGGAAGTATCCACAATATTTTCTCCTTGAAAATCATCTCTACGAAGACTTTATCGTTCACGGGCCTCGAAATCGCCCACGAGACGCATATTACCTACGTGCTCAGTTTATCCGAATTGATTGATGATGCACAGAGGGTGGACAGGAACGCTCGCCGAAAACCCGGCATGATGTCAATTTTTCGTGCGACCTCCAGGCGGATCTGGACACCGCAAGGGTCGTGAGCTCTCTAAATCAGTTGATATCGACCATGACTTAAAAACCCCGCGGTCGACCAAAGGCAAGAGCTGCCGTTTCTCCCTTTTGACAACCCCCTCGGTTTTACCCGCATGCCAACCTAGGAGGTTCTCCTAATCCACGAACCACCCCGCAGCAAGCTGCGGGGAATTAACCCGTAGCGATTAAAACCCTAGAAGTAACGCCAGAGCCACCACTTCTCGAAGGCTACCTTGGCGAAATAGATAAGACTCGACGGGCCCCAGGTGCGCGCTTCGGTTGCCCCGTAGGGCGGCCAGCCTGTTGGGTAGATCGTTCGGTTGGCTGCGGCGCGCCCGGCGCCCATGGTCAGTAGTCATATCGTGTGCAGCCAAACGTCGATCGGTTCTCCCCTGCCGGTGATTTTAGCAGCGAGATTATGGGCGACGATATCCGCCTCTTGGTGGGCCACACCACCGGATTTCGACGCCGGCATATCGGCGCAATCTCCGATCGCATAAACATTGTCCCATTTGGTCTGCAATGTCTCATAATCTACTCGGACCCCGGTTTCTGCGTCTGCGAGCCCGCAGTCGAAGAGAGCCTGGGCCGGCCGGTGCGGCGGCACCATGACCAGCAAATCGTAGGGGATTTTGTAGTTATAAAGCCCCGAAACGACCTTTGCCTCGGGATCAATGGAGCGAACGATAAAATCATAGCGTTGCTTGATCCCTCGTCGCCGGCTTTCATTGTCCATCCATACGACCGGGTCGCGGTGCTCCCCGGTGGGTTCGGGATCGCGGGTGAAATATTCAATCTCTACGCGATCTCGGATGCCTCGCTTCTTGAAGTAACTGTCCAACATCCACTGAGCTTCGTAGGGCGCGGGCGGACATCGATAAGGACCCAAAGGGACCCCGACGACAACGCGCCCCCCGTTAAATTTCGCCAGGGCATCGCGCAGGCTTACCGCCCCGTCGAGCTCCCAGGGATGAATGGATGCCTCGGCAAAGCCGGGAATCAGATCGGGCCGAATCTGCATACCAAGGGAAACGATGAGATAATCATAGTCCAATTTTTGAGTTTGCAGTTCGACTTGCTGATGGTCGGGATCGATTCCTAAAACTTCGGATTGAATAAACCGAACGCTACGTTTTTCCAGATGTTTGAGGCCTCGGGTAATATCGTGTGGCTGTCGCTCGCCGACCATAAGGAATAGGAAAGCGGGCATAAAGGTATGGTCCAGCCGTTTGTCAACCAGGATAACGTCGTGTTGGGCGCCCAGTTTCCGGCCTAATTTGGTGGCGGCCACAACTCCTCCGCTGCCGCCGCCCAGGACTACAATCTGTTTTCGTCCGTTCAGTCCAGCCATTGCGACTACTCATCCTGTTGGGCGGAGACTTTCCCCGCACTCAAACGTTGGCCGGACCGGATGGCCAGCCCTTTTAGGTTCCTCAGCCGCCGTTCGCGCCACACTTCCTGCTCGCAGCGTCCCTTCGGCGTGAGCTGGTTCCCAAACCCCCCGGTCACGTGAAGAAGCCAAAGGATTAGTTTGTCGGAAAGGTCCTTGATCCATTCCATGATATTCAACTTTAGGTTATAAAAGCCGCAGGTGAGACTCGCTGCTCGTCAGCCTATGCAGTTAGGCTATCGGAGGAAGGTATCTTCCTGTCGGAGCTTCTCGCTTGCGTCCAGCAATCCCTGGGGTGTCGGTCCCGATTCACCTATCAATCCAACTTGTCGGAGAAATTGCCCGATCTGTTCATGGTCGCGCGGACTCACCGGCGCGTACGGCCGAGATGGATTGCCAATGTCTACGCCGAAATGTTTCATTGCGGACTTCATGATAGGCGGCAAGCCGTACGCCCCCCATTTTGCCGGAAATAATGCAAAACAGCGCGCCCAAAATCTGGCCGTTTCGAGATCTCCCGCACGAAAAGCCTTGACGACCTGGGCGCCGATGCGCGTGCCCGGGGGCGGCATCGTAGCCCCTGAGCCGCCGAGCATGAGGGTCACCAGCAGGGGCTGCATGGTCGTAAAGTAGTGTCCCCGGCCTGCAAGCTCAATTTGTTCAATGAGTCTGGATATTTTTGTGATATCTCGCGAGCTTTCCTTGAAGTAGCGAATGTTGGCGATTTCACTGATTTTGACGAAGGCGTCCTGGGGAGGGTCGGCGCCCGGACCGGGATTATGGTAACAGGTTACCGGTAGCGGACTGGCCGATGCCACCTGCGTGTAGAATTCCATGAGCTCTGCGATGGTGGGTTGGCCGCCCCAAGGCCGGAGAGGCATCAGCACTTGAACAAAATCGCCCCCGACTTTGGCGGCGTATTGGGCCAATTCAATCACCTCCCGCGGCGCGGGACTTGAGCAACCGAGGATCACGGGGACGCGCTTGCCAATCATCTCTGTTGCGGCCCGCAATAACTCCTTGCGCTCATCCCGGGAAAGCATCGTATATTCCGCCGCCTCGACGGCCGCGACGGTTATGGCATCACAGTCCGGCACAAGAAACTCGATCTCCTTTTCCAGTGCCTTATAGTCAATGCGGTCATCCTCACCGAAGGGCGTGAGGCAAGCTCCGATGATTCCGTTGATGTGTTTTGTTATCGCCATTGTTCTAATTCAAAACTTCCGCGACGATTCTGGCATGGCCGGCATCACTTCCCTTTACGCGCAAAGGCAATGCCATGATCCTGGTCCTCTTGCCGACGATACTTTCGAGGTTTGTTACGTTCTCGGCAATCAAGATTCCGTTTCCAAGTAGCGTCTTATGCACCGGGAAGTCAAATCCTTTCGGTCTCGACGGCGTGGGCAGATCGACCGTGATGCAATCGATGCCGAACATTTTAATCCCCTTCTTGACCATCCATTCGGCGGCGCCTACGGAGAGGTAGGGATGCATATTGTAATCGGGGCCGTCGAACTTGATATCCCAGCCGGTATAAAGCATCAGGATATCACCGCGATTCACTTGAACTCCGGCGCTTTCAAGGTCCTTTGCGGTAACTTCTTCTCCGCCCTTCTTGCTCACACCGATCACCGCGCCCGGTCCGACGAACGCTTCCAACGGCAGCTCCTCAATGGATTTTCCGCCAGGCACGATATGAATCGGAGCGTCGACATGGGTACCGGCGTGACAGGGAATCGATAATCCGGTAACGTTTAGAGGATGTCCTTTTTCGAGACTAAAGACTTTTTCCACGTGAACGTCCGGCAGCACAGGTATCTTTGGCATCCCGTCATAGATCACGCGCGAAAGGTCCACCATCTCCATAAAAGATCACCTCCTTATTGACCGTTTCTCCAGGGTGCATAAAGCGGATCTTGATCTACAAAAGCCCTTTTGATCCCGTCAAAAGCTAACCATAACATGTCCAAAGTCTTCTGGACTGCATGTCTCACCTGTTCCTGTTGCACTTCACTCACGGCATATTTCTTCACCGCCTCGGGACCTACCAGCATGTGTTCTTCGTCTACGCTCATATGGAGGGTCCAATACCGAAGCGCTTCAGAATTTCGATCAAAACCGTAGTGTTTGGTTAAACCATTGACCACTCGGGTCATCCGCGCGCTGGCGGTTCCTTCTAAGCAGAAACCCTGCCCCGCGTATAGCTCCAGCCAGGACCTCTCATAGATGAGCAGCTCACGCCAATCTAAAAAGGCCTCCGTCTCGGGCAACGGCTCCACGCGATCCAGCTCTTCCTTGGAACAACCACAGGCCTCGGCAAAACGAAAGAACAACCCTTTGTGGCTGTCCGTCCCCGTAATTTCCCCGGTCCCCTCCTCAACGACGTTCTCAATCCACATTTTCTCCAACACGGCATCTTCCGGGCAACGACCCAACATGGCCGCTATGGGCTTGGGAAAGGGCTTGGGAAAAAAAAGGTAAAACTGGCCAACAAAACCCTTCAGTGCCCCACGGCTCAATTCTCCGTTCTCGATCATCCCAATAACTGGATGATCTTTAGAGTGTTTCTTCCGTACCATCCCTTGGAGTTCCTTGACAAACTCATCACCTGAAAGCACCACAACTTTTCTCCTGTTTTGGTCCCAATGCTAAGGAACTCTGTCTAACACATGAATGTCACTAATTCCAACTTCTCTATGACAAACCGGTTTTCGCCCGATCTCGAGGAACAAACCCAGCCGGCAGACCGAACAGCCCAGACATCACCTCCCTTTTATTCCGATAAGAATCTTACGTCAACCGGCAAGACGTCTTCTAAACTGGCCTCTCTATAATAGGCGAAACAGCAAGAGGTTCATAAGTGAGTAAGTATCAACCGCCTGAGGGCCTGGTGCGAGGGAAACGTCGTTTCGGCACATGTCAAGATCTAATGAACTAACTAAGTTGACTCTGGAAGATACTCCGGCTATGTTTTTATTGTTTTACCGGAACGCGCAGGTAGGAAACTTAAATGAAGAAAACCATTCGGGTCACAGTGAACGGGCGTGTTTATGAAGAAGACGTGGAGCCACGCCTCCTTCTGTCTTATTTTCTCCGCGAAACGGTGGGTCTGACCGGGACCCATGTCGGATGTGTGATCGGAGAATGTGGCGCCTGCAGCATCCTCCTCAACAATAAACTGGTCAAGTCGTGCCTGCTCCTCGCCGTTCAAACGGATCATAAAGAAATCTTAACGGTAGAGGGACTGGCAGCCAACGGGTCACTCCATCCCATCCAAGAGGCCTTTGTCCAATGCTATGGTCTCCAGTGTGGGTACTGCACGCCGGGGATGGTGCTTGCGGCCTATGCCCTGCTCCAGAAAAATCCAGATCCTGCCGAGGATGAGATCCGTCGAGGCCTGGCCGGAAACCTTTGCATGTGTACCGGCTACATGCAAATCATTGATGCGGTCAAACAAGCAGCAAAGAGCTTACCATGGACAAGACAAAGTACGTAGGGAAGACGGTCTGCAACAAAGAGGCGCCGCGCCACGTTACCGGCCGGGGCCGCTTTATCGACGATTTCATCCTACCCGGCATACTGCATGCGGTTTTTTTGCGGAGTCCCTATGCCCACGCCCGCATACTTAGCATCGATCCTCAAGCAGCTCTGGATACCCCGGGCGTCATGGCGGTGATCACACCCGAGCAAATAAAAAAGAACACGAATCCATTTAAGCCTGGCCGGTACGCGGCCGGATTGAAGAAACCTATACCCGAGTATGGCTGTGCCATTGACAAGGTACGATACGTGGGAGAGCCCATCGGGGTAGTTGCGGCCCTCAGTCGTGGAACGGCCGAAGACGCCTTGGAACTCGTTTCCGTAGATTATGAGCCGCTTCCACCGGTGGTGGATACCCTCGAGGCGATGGGCCGCCGCGCCCCTCTGCTTTTCGAAGAGTTGGGTTCGAATATCGCATGGAAAGGATCCCTCACCTATGGCAATGTGGAAAGCGCGTTTCAATCAGCGGATCAGGTCGTCCGAGAGAAGCTCAAAATCCATCGTTACAGCTCAACGCCGCTCGAACCCTTTGCTTGTATTGCCTCTTTTGACTCCGCCAGTAGAAAATTGACTGTTTGGGTCAATGCCCAAGTGCCTGAAGTGATCTACGAAGCCCTGCGAGACGCTTTGAGCATTGAAGACGTCAGGGTCATTATTCCGGACATCGGCGGCGGTTTTGGCCAGAAGATTCATCTCATACGGAAGTATGTAGTCATGATCGGCCTATTGGCCGTTAGAACGGGACGCCCCGTGAAATGGATCGAGGACCGCACCGAGCACATGATGGCGGCGGGTCATTCCTGTGCCCAGGAGTTCGACGTCGAGGCTGCTGTTAAAAAAGACGGAACCGTGCTGGGGTTAAAGTTTAAGGAGATCGACGATGTTGGCGGCTCTGTCAGCACGCTGACCATCCATTTTACCAACAAGCTAAACAACCTTTCTAACACCTACAAAGTAAAAAACATCTCCTTAGAGGGCTGCTCCGTAGTAACCAACAAGTGCCCGGTAATTCCGAACCGCGGCATCGGAAAGCCCGGCATGTGTTTTATCTGGGAAAGGATGATGGATCGTATCGCTGAGACACTCGGGTTAAGCCCGATCGCGGTGCGTACCCTTAACTTGGTGCAACGGAACGAGATGCCCTACACAACCCCCAGCGGGAACATCTATGACAGTGGAGATTACCCGGCACTTCTCAAAGCCGCACTGGAAAACATTGAATACGACAAACTCAGGCAAGCACAGAAACGTGAGCGCCGGAAGGGTCGTCTCTTGGGAATCGGGGTTGTTATCGGAGTAGAACCTGGCGGCAGAAACGCCGCACGGGATATGGCGATCTTTCCTGAAATGAAGGAGAGCCCCGGGGCCGGTGGTGTTAACGGGGCCACCATCAAGCTGGAGAGAAACGGCACCATTGCACTTTTCCTGGGTTCTCCCAATTGCGGACAATCACACGAAACGACAACCACCCAAGTAGCAGCAGAAATCCTTGATATCGCGCCTGAGCATATAAGCATAAGCACCCCGTTTGATAGTGATCTCGCTCCTTGGGGAGTGTCAGCGGCCAATAGTGGAAATAATTTTCATCTTTATGATATCGGTGCGGTGCACGGGGCTGCTTTGAGGCTCAGGGAAAAGATTCTTACCCTGGCGGGACACGTCCTCGATACAGATCCGGCACAGCTCACGATCAAGGTGGGAACGATTCAAGCTTCTGGCTCACCCATCAAAAAGATCACGTTTGCTCAATTGGGTCGTATCGCCTATGGAAATCAGTCAGCCATGCCACCAGGTTTTGAGGCCGGCCTTCAAATAACCTTTTACTACACGTACCCCCATGCAGAACCTAATCTTGTCCCAGGTCCCGACCGCCGGATCCGAGCGCAGTTTACTTTCTCAGCGGCGGCTCATGCGGCCGTCGTGGAGGTGGACAGGTACACGGGGAAGGTCAAGGTCTTACGTTATCTCATTGTTGCCGACAACGGCAGGATCATAAACCCGTCTGTAGTAAACGGGCAGGCCTATGGTTCAGCCGCCCATGGGATATCGGTGTCTCTTGGGGAAGGATTTATTTATAATTCCGAGGGTCAACTTCTCACGACAACCCTGACTGATTATGGAAAGTCTTCTGCGGCCGAAACTCCCAGAATAGAAATCGAGCACCACCCGGTCCCCTCCCCTTTTACAGCGCTTGGCCAAAAAGCGGCCGGTGAGGGAGGAGCCATCCCCTCCCCCGCTTGCATCGCCAGTGCGGTTGAAGATGCCTTAAAACCTCTCGGGGTCAAGGTAAGGGAACTTCCGCTCTCCCCTGAGGCGGTGTGGCGGCTCATGCAAGAGACTGAAGGAGGTTCCGGATCGCAATGATACCCGTATCATTCGAGTATACTTCGCCTAGCTCCCTTGAAGAAGCCTTCGATCTTCTTTCTTCAAAAGAGGATATAAAAGTCCTCGCAGGAGGTCAGAGCCTCCTCCCACTCATGAAGCTCCGTCTCGCGAGGCCAAGCCATATCCTTGACTTAGGCGGTATCCCCGGACTCGACACCATCAGGGAACGGAGCAACAGTATCATTATCGGCGCCATGACAACGCACCAGCAGATAGAAAACTCCGAACTGCTGAAGGTTAAGTGCCCCCTCCTTCCTCAAACCGCCGCTACCATCGCCGACGTTCAGATACGGAATCAAGGCACGATCGGAGGCAGTCTGGCCCATGCAGACCCGACCGCCGATTTGCCCGCTGCAATCCTGGCTCTGGGCGCCGAGATGAAAGCGGTCAATTCCAATGGAGAGAGATGGATAAAGTCCGAGGATTTTTTCCTTGGCTTTCTCACGTGCACCCTTGAGCCTGGCGAAATCTTAACCGAGATCAAGGTCCCTGTTCTGAAAGAAACCAAAACGGCCTATCTCAAGGCTGCTCAAAAGGCATCGGGCTTTGCCGTCGTCGGAATAGCGGTCTGTCTCAAGACAAACGGGAACGGATCTTGTGAAGATATTGCCATCGGAGTTACCGGCGTCACGGACAAGGCCTACCGCGCACACAACGTCGAGCAAAAGCTAAAAGGCAAGAAACTCGAGATAAAGCTTATCGAAGATGTAGCTGCCGGAGTTGTCAAGGATATAGATGTGATCGAAGACATAAACGGCTCCAAGGAATATCGCTCTCACGTGGCCCAGGTCTACGTCGCCCGGGCCATCCAGGCGGCAATAAGCGAATGATTCTGCTGTCTCAGTGCTCGGAATCTACCTTGCCTCGTTCCGACCCCCAAAAAAACACTCCACCCAACCATCCGATGCGATCTCTAACACATAACCTGCAGCCGTCTTCGGCAATTGTGCCGCCTCGCGGCTATAAGATAAGATTAAGCAAATAGAACTGACCGCCACTAACTATTTTTTGTCGAGATAGTTACCATGCAACACCACCTTCGTCGCATAATTCTAAATCGTAGGCTGGCCGTATGGGTGCTACTCGGCTTTATCGGCAGCATCCCACCCGGCGAAGCAGTGGCCCAGCCGGCGGCGGAACAGAAAACAAACATCATCACCGATATCCCCTATACTAAACCGGCGGATCCTAAACGCAGTCGCCGCCAGAGCCTTGACTTGTATCTCCCCGTTCGTACGAGTTCCAAGCCGCCACTGCTTATCTTTGTGCACGGCGGTTTCTGGAGGTTATCTGATGACGAGTATCGCATCGGTCCTTCCTTAGCCAATGAGCTGGTGACCAAGGGTATAGCGGTGGCTCTTGTGCGCTACCGGCTTGCGCCGGCCAACCGGCATCCGGCCCAGGCTCAAGATGTAGCCGCCGCCGTGGCCTATCTCATACGGGAAGCCGCCAAGTATGGGTACGACAAAAAGCGGATCTTTCTGTCAGGCCATTCATCAGGAGCCCATCTTGCCGCACTGGTGGCACTGGATTCGAGCTATCTGACCGCCCAAAAAGCCGACCCACGAGCTCTGGCAGGGGTAATTGCCATCAGCGGCTTATACAATCTCTATCGCAAAACGGGCATCTCTCAGACTCAACGAAACGCCACGGAACAGACTTTCGGTCACAATCCCGCCACGCTCCGAGCGGCATCCCCTATAACCCACGCAAAACAGGCCGGCCCACCCTTTTTAATTCTTGCCGGCGCCAGTGACTTTCCCGGTTTTCTAGGGGACGCGAGACTATTTGCCACTGCTTTACGCCGGGCCGGCCACAAGAATATCCAGCAGTATGTCGTTCCTGACCGGGATCACTTTTCCATGATACAAATGACGGGTCAGGTTAACGAGATCCGGATCTTTCTCTTAGCATTCCTCAAGGTGCAACCGTTACCCCAGCAATTCGCTGAACTGGTCAATGCCAAACGTGCCTGGGTTAATCCTCCCTTTTCGACAGTTCCTTTCTGGCGTCACAAGGACCTTATTCATTCTGCCCCGATTGACCGGCGTTTTGTGGAACATCTGCTTCCCATCTACGGTCCCAATAAGTACGAATTACTCGAGTGGCCACTTGAGCGTTTCTATTACCTGGATCTCTTTTCCTACTTGGATGCAGTCTCTCGAGATGTAGGACAAGGCCAATACCTCATCATGACCAACCTTAGCGGAGAAAAGCAATTCTGGAAACGAGCGGAGATCGAACCTTACAAACCTGTGATTGTCATCGGTATAGACGATGAAAAAAATTTGTTTCGACTAGGTGTCTTCTACCAAGGGTTACGTGAATACTCATGGAAACGCGGGCCACGGCCACCTCTAATGGCACGTCGTCTCGGGGCCTTTGTCTACTTTTTAAAAGAGCCTCCCGGCAGATTGCGCCCGCAGCCACAGCACTACGGATTAACGATCAAAAGCTTCCAATTGGCGAAAAAAGATCCCCTTGCGCCGTTGCGTGCACTACCAAAATCGTTGCGTGAGGTCCTGACCTACCGTAACGGTTGCATCTATTGTCACTCGCTCCGCAATGCCGGCTCACGTAGCTACCATATCTTGGCATCCACCGGCGCGGCCCATGGTGGTTTTGCATTGCCTTTAGAGAGCTATCCCCCGGCGGTTTGGAAGGCATTTGTATTTAAACAACGTGAGGTGGCCAAACAGATCGGCGCGTCACCGAATCTGATAGAAGAAACTGCCAGGCAACCCCTGTACGAATTGGTGACAAAGTATCGCAACCAGCAACCAACCTCAACAAAATAAAGTTCACAAACCGTCGGCTTATGCCTAACTAACCTTTTGCCTAAGATAGGCGCTTAAGTAATCCACCAGCGTCACCACAATGTAGATGGCAATGATCAAAGTTAGCAGCTGATTTTCCAGGAAGAGGCTGATGGCAATGTAAATCCTCTGCCCCAACCCACCGGCCCCGACAAACCCGAGGACCGCAGCCATGCGGATATTAACCTCCCAGCGGTATAGCGAATAAGAGAGGAATTGAGGAAGGACCTGGGGCATAATCCCGTAAAGGAGAATCTGTAGTGTACTGGCGCCGGTCGACTGAAGAGATTCCAAAGGTTGCGGATCCACATCCTCCAACACCTCACCGAAGAGTTTTCCGAGTACACCTCCGGTGTGAACCCCCAAAGCCAGGACGCCGGGGAATGGCCCGAGACCCACAAGAAAGACGAAGATCAGCGCCCAAACCATTTCCGGCACGGTCCGTAGGAAGTTCAGTAGGGCCTTAGCGCATAGATACGGGATCAATCTCAACCCACGCGTCCATCTGGCTTTGTTCTCCATTTCGTAGAGTAGGCCGGAGTAAATGAGATTCCGGGAAGCAAAAAAGACCATGGAAAGGGCGATCACTACTGCCATGAGCGTCCCCATAAAAGAAATGGCGAAGGTCTCTATCACTCCCTGAAGAGCCCCTGTAAGCACCGTTGAAGAAATATCAGGAGGAAAAAGCCTCCGGATATAGACGAGGATCTGCCCGCCGCCATCACGGCTGAGGAGTCGGGCAAGGTGAATCTGGGAGCCCTGGTAACTCCAAACAAAGAAAACAATGAGGCCGGATAACAACAGATAATTTCCCCACTTCGGCTTGACCATGGTTTCGTGAGGGGACCATGGAACATCCGCCGGCCTTTGCTTCATCTCACCATTGCTCATAGCAGGGCTCGGACTTTGGCGCTGATGTAATCCGCCGCTACCACCATGACAAATAGAATGGCTAAAAGCGTCAGGACCTCGTTGAAATTAAACATGCGCATGGAGATCTCTATCTGCTGTCCTAAACCGCCGGCACCCACCAGGCCTAAAATTGCAGAGGCACGTATAGCACACTCCCACCGGTAGAGAGTGTAGGAAACAAAATTGGGCAAGATCTGAGGGAACCAACCATAGAAAAAGATTTGCAACTTACTGGCTCCCGTAGACTGCAACGCTTCCAAAGGCCTCTCATTCACACTTTCAAAGATCTCCGAGTAGACCTTTCCCAACATCCCACCATAGGCAACCCCAATCGCGAGGACTCCAGGAAATGGACCGAGCCCGACCGCCCGAACGAACATAAAGGCCCAGACAAACTCGGGGATGGACCGAAACAAGCTTAGAAGGCCTCGAGCCACACCATATGTAGCGTAACGCCATGCCCGACGTCGCAGGGACCCTTGAATTTCGGCTTCATTGAGCACTCCCCTTACATAAAAGGTTTTTGTCGCCAAAATCCCAAACGGAAAACCAATGATGACCGCAATGAGGATACCCATTATGGAGATCTGAATGGTCTCCAACGTAGGCTGAACCATCAAAGAAAGGAATCTCCAGGAAAGGTCCGGCGGGAACATGCCACCGATGAGTTTCCAGAGATGCGCCTTGCCTTCAGCCCCGAAGAGGATCCAGGGATCCACCTCGGTTCTCCGCCAGCTATCCACGAAGGCTAAAAGGAAAAACAAGGTGAACAGATAAGGGAAGACCGAGCGATGACTTCTAGCGATGGCTAAGGACTCCGGTGCGGCCATGAGTTAGTTTCTCTGTTTGGGATGGTTCTATCTCTCCCCCATTAGAAAAGTGTCCGGCATATAATTCATCGAGGAGCCCATCAGAGATGTCATCCGACGCGATGTCAAAAAGAGGCGTTCCCCCTTTAATCCCTATAACCCGCGGAAAATAGGCCAGCGCCAGGTCGACACTGTGGAGGCTTACGAGAAGGGTTTTGTGAGTATCTCTACTGATATCGATAAGCAGTCTCACAATCGTAGCGGCAAGTGAGGGATCTACTGAAGAGACCGGCTCGTCGGCAAGGATAACTTCTGGGTTCTGCACCAGTACACGAGCGATGGCGACTCGCTGCTGCTGTCCACCGGAAAGCTCGTCCGTCCTGCTGAAGATCTTCTCGGGAATACCGACCTGGCTCAAGGCCCTGTGGGCCAATCCAATTTCGGATGGCTTGATCAGTGAGGCCATGGATCGCCAGACAGACCATCGTCCCAGTTGACCCGAGAGGACATTGTGAATCACCTTGAGACGCGGGACAAGATTATGCTGTTGATAGATCGTCCCGATCTTTCGTCGCGCTTCCCGTAGCCTCTTTCCATGCAGGGACTCTACCTCATCGCCGTTAATCCACAATCTACCCGAGGTCGGCCTTAAGGTACAGTTGAGCAACCGAAACAACGTCGTCTTGCCGGCCCCGCTGGGGCCGATCAGAGCAACCCACTCTCCCTTTTTTACATCGAGGTCGACCCGATTCACGGCAAGTTGGTGGTTGCCAAAGACCTTCGACAACCTTTCTAAGCGATACTGATGCACCGATGTAGATAGACCTCAGTTTGTTTTTAACAGCCCTGCTGCTATGGCGGCTTTTTCGATGCCTTTCCAGTCGGAATCCTCGGCTGGGATGTATCCCCTGGTTTGCTGCAGATCCAAGAGCTTTCTATCCTGCGGATTTTTGTAATCCAGCTTAAGAAAAGCCCTGGTGATTTTCTTGACTAGGCCATCATCCATTCCACCGCGAACCATCCAGACATAGTCGACGTACGCTGGGGTTGTCCAAAAGACTACAACCTTGCTCGTATCCACTTTTTTTGCCTTTACAAGCTTGTTCCAAACTAGGAAATTAAGCGCTCCCGCGTCCACCTTTCCCGCCTCTACCCATGCCGCAGTAGCGTCATGAGCGCCACTGAAGCTAAATCTGGAAAAGTCTCGTTCCGGTTTGATCCCCGCTTGCAGCAAAAAATAGCGTGGCATCAAGTGACCCGACGTCGAACTGACGCTACCGAAAGCAAAGGTCTTCCCTTTGAGTTCTTTCAGAGATCTAATACCGCTGCCCTTCCGAGTGATAAACTTGGTTTTGAATTTCGCATCCTCTTTGCGCATAACGATTCGCTTGGCACCTCTAGCCCTTTTCGCAGCCTGGACGGAAGTAAAACCCCCGTACCAAACCAAATCGAGCCTATTAGCGGCTAACCCCTCCACCGTAGCCGCATAGTCCACCACAGGAAAAAACTTGACCGGTACACTCACCTCCCTTTCAAGGTAATCTACAAAGGGCTGATAGATTCTCAGTAGTTCCTGCGGATTCTCATCGGGTATCGCCGAGACTCTTAACTCTCTCAGCGATGGCTGGGCAGAAACAGTCCCACCAGCCACAAACCACAGTAGAACCAGGCCAAGCCCAAGAAGTCTTTTCAACATGACCGATCTCTTCACCTCGCTAAAAGATTAAAAACCCCACCTTTAAACAAGATCCGCTCCTATATGTCAAATAGAAAATCCCTATGAGGCTCCGAACCCTAATCGTCTTTTCTATAGAGTCCTTTAATGATGCTTGAGAAACTGGATAAAGGCCTGGGAAACGGGGGAGAGGGTTCGATGACGGTGAAAAATCAGGTAAAAATCACGCTCCAACTTAAGCCCGCGAATAGGAATCGCTTTAAGAAGGCCGTCTTGAACTTCTCGCTGGATAGCGGTCCTGGAGAGGATGGAGATTCCAATGCCGGCGATCAGTGCTTGCTTAACAGCCTCTGTGCTGCCAAGCTCCATGATCACGTTGAGCAGTTTTTCCGGCTCTTGCCTTTTTCCGCTAAGCAGGCTACGGAAAGAGCGTAGCGTTCCCGATCCTCCCTCGCGAGAAATAAACCTTGCTTGCTTAAGATCATACAGGTTGACACTCTTCAGGCGGCTCCACAAATGACCTTTAGGAACTGCCAGCACCATCTCATCTCTCCATATCTTGTGTGAGGAGAGTCTTCCGTCACCACCTTTGAACCCGATAAAGCCCAATTCCACTTCGCCATCCAAGACCGCCTGGACAATCTCGGCAGAATCACCGATGCGAAGGATAGGCTTGACCTCTGGATAGCTTTGAACAAAGACCCCCAGCTTACCGGGGAGGACATATTCTCCCGGTATAGTGCTCCCACCGATCAGGAGTTCGCCCTGAACTTTGCCTTGAAATTGATTCAGTGCGGCAAGTGTCTCCCTTTTCAATGAAAGGAGTGCCTTAGCACGCTCCAGGAGAACCTGTCCCAGTGCCGTCGGCGTCACCTCGCGTCCCACACGATTGAGGAGTTTCGATCCCAGTTTGTCTTCCAGATCGCGGATATGAGCACTCACCGTGGGTTGCGTCAGGGAGAGACGCGCAGCCGCGAGCGAGAAACTTCGCAACTCAGCAACCCAGTAATAGATTTCCAGCTTGGGCAGATCCAAATCCGTTTTCACTTTAGCCATTAGACACTGCCTCCTCGAGGCCTTGTATCATAACAGAATTAACTATAATTTCTAAAACCTGAAAAGTGTTTTTAAGGGGCACGGCTCAAAACCGATGATCAAGCAATCTCCGCTCATTGAGCTGCACCGTGCAAACGGCGCTCAATTCGTAGAAGCAGAAGGTCGGTTTCTTCCACTCCATTTCGGAGACCCTCTCCGCGAGTATCACTTAGTCCGATCGGAGGTGGGGCTATTCGACCTCTGCCATCATAGTCTTTTAAGCCTGGAGGGACCCGATCGGCTCTCGTTTCTTCAAGGGATGATCTCCAACGACGTGAAAACGCTCGCTGAGGGAGAAGGGACATACGCCGCCTTTCTCGACATCCAGGGGAAGATCCTAGCAGATACGAGAATCTTTTGTGCGACTGATTCCTTTCTTGTCGATCTTTGGGAACCTCTCAAAGAAAAGATTTTAACTCACCTCAACCGCTATCTTATTGCCGATGACGTCAGGATCTCCGATTTGACAGGGGAATTCGGAATCCTCTCTATACAGGGACCCCGGTCGACAACTCTTTTAAAAACTCTTTTGTCAACGGAGGACCTCCCTCTTAAAGCGCTTGATCACCGCCTGTATCACGTCGCCGGAGCCAAGGTCCGCTGCATTAGATCTTCCACAACCGGCGAGCAAGGCTGCGACCTCCTGATCCGGTTACCAGAGCTGACACAATTGGTAACCCAGGTGGAGGCAATCGGAAAACGATTTTCAAACCATTGGGTTGGTTTAAGGGCCCAGGAATTGCTTCGAATCGAAACCGGTATTCCCCGCTACGGAGTGGATATGGATGAGAGCACGCTTCTGCTTGAAACCGGACTGGATCGCGCGGTGAGTTTTGAAAAAGGCTGCTATCTGGGCCAGGAAGTGGTTGAGAGAATACGATCGCGAGGTCACGTTAACAAAAAGCTTGCCGGCATGGTACTTGAAGGGGACAGCCCGGCGGGGCCGGCAAACCCCATTCGAGCCGGCAACAAAAGCATCGGCACCGTAACTAGCTCCATTCTTTCTCCCGCTCTCAAACGCCCCGTGGCGTTGGGCTATGTCCATCGCGATTACCTCCAGCCAGGGACCCCGGTCATGATCGACTGCAATGGGAAACTCACGACCGCCGAACTGGCATCGCTCCCGTTTTATAAATCCTCTAGTCGTCTTGAATCGTCCTGAGAGCCAGGATAAAAGTACTTGACTTCGGAAGAAAGGAATCTTAGAAATGGCGAACTATGTAAAAATCGGAAAGAAAGATGATGTTCCGCTCGGGTCAGGGAAGACATTCGAAGTCAACGGGAAGCCCGTTGCCGTTTTTAATCTGGACGGCCAGTTTTACGCCATAAGCGACACTTGCTTGCATCGCGGCGGTCCCCTCGGAGAGGGCGAACTCGACGGTAAGTTCGTTGTCTGTCCCTGGCATGCTTGGAGGTACGATGTCACCAGCGGGGTTAATGAAATGAACCCAGCACTGGCGGTGGAAAAATTTGAGATCAAACTAGAAGGAGACGATCTTTTAGTTGCGGCTTAAACCTCTAGTTCCCCTTCCAAGAAGAGGCCCTCTACTTTATACGAAAATTTTAGAAACGGCTGGCCCACCTTCTCGATCCCAGCACCAGCCTTGAAAGAAAATTACCCCTGGTTGATTTTATCCAGCTCTCCGAGCAGTTCCTTGTTTTCTGGAATCCCCTTTTCTAATACCTTTCGGAACCGAATAACCCCTTGCTTATCAATGATAAAAACGGCCCGCCGTGGATACCCCTCCGGTCTCAAACAATCATAAGCGGAACAGACAGCACCGTGGGGATAAAAATCGGAAAGCATTGGAAAACCAATTCCTCCCATCTTTTCAGCAAAAGCCTTATGGGAAGCAACTGAATCGACACTCACGCTCAAGACCTGAGCGTCCTTGGCTTCGAAGTCCTTACGATCGGCTTCGAGGCCTGTTAGCTCTCTTTGTCAGCCCCCGGTAAAATCCAATGGATAAAAGGCAAGAACAATGTTCTTCTTTCCCAGAAACTCGTTGAGTCCTACCTTCTGTTCCTTCGTGATGGGAAGGCTAAAATCCGGAGCCTTCTCCCCTACCTCAGGCATCGCCATAGAAAATCCCCCTTAGAAAACAAAAATACGGTACCCAACCACCGCTTGGCTGCCTTTCCTATCATCCCTTGGAGGAAAGGTAAAGCCTTACATAATCCTCAAGAGCGTCCCTCGTGCTCGGAAAGGCCAACTCGTCCCAGGGAATATCAGCTGCAGCGAAGGTCTTAGCCTCCAGGGTCTCATCCCCCGCTTTAAGCTGCCCGGCCTTGATCTCAGCCACGTAGGTCACAATAACGACGGGGGAACCGGAATAGGAATACACGCCCAGCAGCGAACAAAGTTTTACAGTGAGATGGCATTCTTCTTGTGTCTCTCGAATAGCCGCGTCCTGAACCCTTTCTCCACGATCGACATAGCCACCCGGATAAACCCATTTTCCCGTAGCAGGTTCTACCCCGCGGCGAAGCAGGGCTACACGATCGTCTATACTAAATATCGTTCCCGCAACAACTTTGGGGTCCAGATAGAATATAAAAGAACATCGCCGGCAGACCAACCTTTCGGGTTCAATGGGCTTGAGTCTGCGCCGCTCTAATTTTCCCCCACAACGAGGGCAGAAACGATATTCGATAGGGTCATGGACATGGACGTCTGCTTGCTTATCACTCATAGCACCCTTTTACCTCAGGCGTAATTGAAACAAAAGAGGAACTTAGGTATGAAGAAACCGTGCTTAGAGCTATCATATTTGATTTTAACGGCGTGCTGGTCAATGACGAGCCAATCCATCTGGAGTTGTTCCAGAAAGTCCTTCGAGAAGAAGGTATAACCGTCAGTGAAAAGGACTATTACGAGCGTTATCTGGGAATGGACGACCGAGGCTGCTTTAAAGCAGTCTATCACGATTGCGGCAGACAACTGAGTAACCCCTCTCTGGCCGACCTCATCCAGCGAAAAGCTACATACTACCGCGAGACAATAAAAAACAAAGTGGCCGTCTTTCCGGGAGTTAAACAACTGGTACCCTTTCTCGCTTCTCGTTTCCCGTTAGCTATTGCCTCCGGCGCATTAAAAGGCGAAATCAAAATGATATTGGATCACCTTGATTTGAGACAGTACTTCCGAGTTATCGTCAGCGCTGAGGATGTTAACGAGGGAAAACCCCATCCAGAGATCTTCAATAAGGCTTTGAGCTTGATTAATGAGAATCAATCGGATCATCCCATCCAGCCTTTAGAATGTCTCGTTATAGAAGATTCCAAAGAGGGGCTCGAGGGCGCCCACCGCGCCGGCATGAAATGTCTGGCGGTTGCAAATTCACATCCCGCGAAGGAGTTGAACGCCGCAGAGGCAGTTGTCAACGGATTAAATGAAGTGACCGAGACCTTTCTCGAACAGCTCCTCTCGTAAAAAGCCAGAAATAGTGAAGCAGGGGTTAGGACTTCTTTTCTCCGCTTACCCGCCTACCGATACGGGGTTTTCTGTGGCCGAACCGTTATTTCTACCGGGCAGCAGGCAGGAGAACAGGTCAAAACAAAGAAGACCGTTTGGGCGATATCTTCGGGACGGATCATTTTACTCCTGTCTAATTTACGCATAGCAGGAATCAACGGGGTATCGACAAAACCGGGAAGAATCACAGATACTTTGACTCCATATTCTCTCACCTCTTCATAGAGGGACTCACTGAATCCGATGAGTCCAAACTTGGAGGCTGAATAGGCCGCGGTATTGGCCTGACCTTTTTTGCCGGAAATGGAACCGGTGTGAACGATGGCACCGCCTCCTTTCGCAATCAGAGTCGGTAAAACCAACCGGCTCAGGACCATAGGCGCCCGGAGGTTGACCTGGAACGTCTGATCCCAATCTTCCACCTTAGCCTTGACGACAGGTACCGTTCGACCCCACCCTGCATTGTTGATGAGATAATCGATGGAGCCGCACTCCGTTAGAGTTGTCTCTACCAGTCGTTCCATCTCCTCATCACGGGTCAAATCTGTAGGGACAATCAATACCTCACCTCCCTCGTTCCGGACCTCCTCGCCCACAGCCCTCAGTCTGGATTCCGCGCGGGATGCCAGGACTACACGCGAGCCCGAGCGGCCAAGGAGAAGAGAGATCGCCCTTCCGATACCGCTTCCGGCACCCGTAATAATGGATACTTTTTCAGTTAACGGTTTCATAACGATTTTAATGGCTAGGTTTTGGCGCCATGAAGACCAGTAGAACCAGTCTTTTCGGTCCAGGGTTATTGACCCCGTGCCTCTCCCCGGACGATGCCATAGCCATCTCGCCAGCCCCCAGCTTCCTTTCCCCTTGCCCGATCTGGAAGACCCCTTCTCCCTGCATCACAAAGTAAAGCTTGTCGGAACCTTCATGCGTGTGGGGCGCTTGGACTTGACCGGGTTCAAAGCAGTAAAGATCACAGAAGAATCTGTCAGTTTCAAAGATATTATTTTTCTTCATTTTGTCCGGCGCAAACTGAATCGCATCCGAGATTTTTCTAAATTTTTCCATAAGGTCCTCCTTACAAAAGCGGTTCAGGTCCGGGAAATCCTATCATAGGGGATAGACCATGCAAACGAGAAAATATTCTGATATCTTTCCTCCATGCACTCGATCCTGGTCCGTTATCATGAGGTGGCCCTAAAAAAAGGCAATCGCCCCTATTTTGTGGAGCTGCTCAAGAGGAATCTGGTCTCCTCCGTAAAAGGCCTGGGCTTGAGAGAAAACAGGAGCTTGCCTGGCCGTCTTCTGCTGATCTTCAGTGAAGAATCAGATCTCAAAGAAATCAGCCGCCGCCTACGATGGGTGTTTGGGGTAGCCAACTTTTCCCCGGTTGAGCGCACTGCGCTTGATCTGAAAACCCTTGAGCACAGGATTCTTGAGTCTTTGAACGGCAGGCAATTTGCTTCTTTCCGCATTGATACCAAAAGAGGATACAAGGATTTCCCCTTTACTTCACCGGAGATTAACCGCGAAGTCGGAAGAGTCGTCAAAGAGAGAACCGGAGCTCGCGTGGATCTCAATAACGCAGAATTCACAATCTCCATCGAGATCCTTCCCCATGACGCCTTCTTCGGCTTTGACAAAATTACGGGAGCGGGAGGCCTACCGGTTGGGGCCAGCGGTAGAGTTCTATCTCTGATCTCCGGTGGGATTGATTCTCCCGTGGCTGCCTGCCGGATGATGCAGCGGGGCTGCCGCATAGTCTTCGTCCACTTCCACAGCGCCCCTTATCTAGACAAAACGTCACAAGACAAGGTTTGCGACCTAGTTCAACTCCTCACCCGCTATCAATTCTCCTCGCGCCTTTATCTCGTCCCCTTCGGCGAGATTCAGCGGCAGATCGTAGCTGCAGTGCTCAGGCCTTTACGCGTTGTCCTTTACCGTAGGATGATGATGCGCATTGGCGAGGCGATTGCGAGAAAGGAAAAGGCAAAGGCGTTGGTTACCGGCGAGAGCCTCGCTCAAGTCGCCTCTCAGACTCTGGAAAATCTAGCAGTGATCGAAAAATCGACTACCTTGCCGATACTACGACCCCTCGTAGGTATGGACAAACAGGAAATCATTGACCAAGCCAGGAGGATCGGCACCTTTGAAACCTCGGTGATCCCGGATCAAGACTGCTGCCAACTCTTTATCCCGCGTCATCCCGCCACCAAAGCCAAGCTTCCGGATGTGGAGAATGCCGAAGCTAAGTTGGACCTCCCAGGCTTGACTCAGGTAGGAGTAGAGAATGCAGAGCTCAAGCGATTCGAATTCCCAGTCTCATAACCGATCGACGAGCTTCCCCAGTTAAGAAAGCAAAGACAGTTGCTCGTTTGCACTTCGGGCTAGAATTTCAGCGGTATCGGTTTACGGTTTGCGCCAATGGCGTCCATCCCGTTCCAGGAGTTTGCCGGCTTCTTCAGGTCCCCAGCTGCCGGCAGCGTAATTCGGTAACTGCGGCGGAGACCCTCCCTGCCAAGCTTTTAGAATTGGATCCACCAGGTTCCAGGCAGCCTCTACGCTATCAGCACGTTCGAACAGCGTGGCATCACCTCGCATACAGTCATTGACCAGCGTACTATAGGCACTGCGTGACCCAACGCCGAATGCCGTGTGATAGCCGAAATCCATGGTCACCGATTTGATCCTCATCTCCGGGCCCGGTAGTTTGGCGTCAAAAGAAAGCGAGATACCCTCATCCGGCTGGATATTCAGTACGAGCCAGTTGGAGTCGAGGTCTTTGCCCTGAAAGACCATATGCGGCGCACGCCGAAACTGGATGGCGATCTCCGTCACGCGCTTGGGTAACCGCTTGCCAGTGCGGAGATAAAATGGCACACCCGCCCACCGCCAGTTGTCAATGAGCACTTTGACACCCACGAAGGTCTCCGTTACCGAGTCCGGTTTCACCTGTGGTTCCTCCCGGTACCCTGCCACAGATGCCCCATCGAACTGACCAGAACCATACTGGCCGCGCACAACTGACCTTTCGACCGCCTCGCGGGAAAAGGGTCGGATCGATTGTAAAACTTTGATCTTCTCGTTGCGAACAGCTGTGGCATCAAACGTTGCGGGCGGTTCCAGGGCCGTGAGCGAGAGCAACTGAAGCATGTGGTTCTGGATCATGTCGCGTATCGCACCCGCACCTTCGTAAAATGCACCGCGCCGCTCCACACCCAAGCTTTCCGCCGCAGTAATCTGTACGTGGTCTACGTAATTGCGATTCCATAAAGGTTCAAAAATGCCGTTACCGAATCGGAACACTAAAAGGTTTTGAACGGTTTCTTTTCCCAAGTAGTGGTCGATACGATACACCTGCGACTCGTCAAAAACTCGAAGTACGGATTGGTTGAGTTGGTGCGCGGATACGACGTCGCGACCGAACGGTTTTTCGATGATGATCCGTGACCATGACCTCTCGTTTGCACCTTTCACTAACCCCGCGCGACCAAGTTGCTCAACGACCTGCAGGTAGACCGCCGGCGGTGTGGCCAGATAAAAAAGACGGTTGCCCATCAATCCTCGTTCACGGTCAAGCTTGTCTAGCTCAACAGCGAGCTTTTTGTAGGACTCCGGGTCGTTGTAGTCTCCTACAAAGTAACTCAAGCTCTGTGCGAAAAGATTCCATTTCTCCTGGATCACGGGACCTATATCGGAAATCTCGCGCGCTGCCTCACCACAGACTTTACGAAATTCATCATCGGGTATGGCGGTACGCGCAAAACCCAAAATAGCAAACCGCGGGGCAAGGCAATTTGCAGCGGCCAGGTCATAAAGTGCGGGGATAAGCTTGCGGCGGGCCAGATCTCCAGAGGCACCAAAAATAACAACCGCACACGGTTCAGCGGGAATCTCGCATCGGTAGCCAGCGGCTTCAGAAACGGAAGTAACTTTCTGCAAAGGCTGTGACATATTTACATCCTTTAAAGAAAACTGCGTTTACGGGAGGTCAGGGGGTGTTTCCACTCCCATTTTGATGGTAAAGTTCCATCCACTCCTTGTCAAGACGACCAAACCATTCAAAGGTAGAATCTGTAATAACTTGACTACGCTCATCTCGTTGTGTTAGCTGTTGCCCGTAATACTGAAGCGTACGGGTAGTTCTTCTTCGGGGGTGCAAGACCTACTGCACTGAGGCGAGAGGGGAAAGGTCCTCCGCAGTCCCTTAACGTAATTCTTAATAGCTCGAGTGGCCAAAGCGTTGGGCCACCTGTGATGCCTGCAAGAGTGATGGGGCAAACGATTCAGGACAGGCTCTACTGAAAAAACTAAAGGCTTCAAGATGGCCAACTCGCTGCCTGATTTGGCATACGAAACTTATCGCTTGTCAAGTCGACATGAACTTGAAGCATTCATGAAACGGAGTCAACCCAATGAGTGAAAAATACGGAACGTTAATCCCTACAGGGCGACTCAACGACGGCAAGCCAAGAAAGATCTTGTTTGATGCCACTAAGTGCATCGGCTGCCGCCAGTGCGTTCATGCCTGCAAGGATTGGAATGATTTACCTCGGACAAGTGTCTACGAGATATCCGACACCAACTGGATCACGATGGAACCTCCCGTATTGGAAGGGCTCTCCCCCATCTGGGCACGCAATAGCTGTATGCACTGCGAGTTCCCTATGTGCGCGGCCGTGTGCCCCGTAGAAGCGATCACGAAGTACGACGAGGGAGCTGTGGTCATCAACCAGGATATTTGTATCGGTTGTGAATACTGCATTTACGCCTGTCCCTGGAGCGTGATCTCGCAAAACTCAATCACAAAGAAGGCTGAAAAGTGCACGATGTGTAGCGATCGGGTCGCTGAAGAGAAAAAACCATTCTGTGTTCAGGCATGTCCCGTGGAGGCGTTAGACTTCGGTCCGGAGGAAGATATAACCGCAAAGGCGAATAAACGGGTAAAAGAGATCGGGGGGTATGTTTACGGTGACAAGGAGGCAGGGGGGACTGAAGTCCTTTATGTCCTGAAAGAGAAAAAGGAAAACTACGGCGTTCGTTCACTCGGCTCTGCAAAGTATCCCAAGCACAGAATCCCCATGGCGCTCATGCTTAAAGATCTTTTCACCCCACGGTGTGGCGCTGCGGGAAAAATTCGAGCGTTGTACCTGGCAATCATTCATCCAACGCGCCTCCTCTATCGTTATTGGCCGTGGAGAAACGATGCTTAGACTTTAGGAAGGAATTTTTATGGTAGACTCTGTTGAACTCTTTCCGCGTGAACGCAAAACCCGGCTACCTGGGGGTTACATGGGTAAGATCTTACGCGTCGATCTGACTTCCGGTTCAATGAGAGATGAGAATCTCCCGGAGGAGCCCTTGCTTCGACTACTGCTCGGTGGGCAGGCTCTGGCCTCGTACATTCTTCTCAAGGAGTTACCCATAGACGCGAAACCTTTCGGACCGGAAAATAAGGTGGTCATGATGACGGGCCCCATCACCGGGAATGGCTTTACCCCGGGGGGGACAAAGGTAACGGTCGTCTATTTGAGCCCCTTGACGGGGTACACCCTGGGACGTGGTGCGGCCAGCGGCTTCTGGGCAACTTACTTGAAGGCTGCCGGTTACGATGGGGTCATTATTGAGGGAGTCGCCCAGAGGCCCACCTATCTATTCATCCATGAGAAAAAGGCCGAGCTCCGAGATGCAAGCAGCGTGTGGGGTAAAGGAGTAAGGGCGACAGAGGAACTCCTCCGGAAGGAGGTCCGACTGAAAGATGCAAGAATCATGTGCATCGGTCCCGCAGGCGAGCACCTGAATAACGCCGCCATGCTGGTCAATGACTACAACCACAACGCTGCCCACAGCGGAGGGGCTATTTTCGGCACAAAGAAGCTTAAGGCGATTGTTGTTTATGGAACGCTCCGTCCCAAGTTCAACGACAAGAAGCGACTGATCGAGGCAGGGCTCAGGTGGCAAAACACCCTTGTTAAACGCACCGTAGAGGAAAAGAAACAAGCTGGTCACGGCTTAGACCTGGGGGCTATCCCCAACTTCAACTATCGAAGCTCCCTTATCACGGATCATGCTCGAGGCTTCAACCTTAACCGGGTAACACTCAGACCTTGCTTTCAGTGCGGCAGACTCTGCCCGTGGGACGTGGAAATCAAGGAGGGTTCGCACCAAGGGATGCTCGGCCATTTTAATGCGGGAAGCGAGTGGATAGATGCCTTCTTCAACCTGGGGGTCAAAGGCAACGATGCCCTTTACCTCGCTGAAAAAATTAACGACTTGGCAATTGAGTGCAGTCACTTCTCTTGTGGTGCAGGGGTCATGTTCGAGGCTTGGGAAAAGGGACTGCTCGGCCCTGAGCAAACCGATGGCCTGATCCTGGAATGGGGTAACGTTGAGGCAGTGGATCGGCTCCTGGAAATGGCCGCGCGCCGGGAAGGCCGCTGGGGAAATTTATTGGCCGATGGACCGACGCAGGTGGCCGAGGCGATCGGTGGCGACGCGCCCAAGTGGGTGGTTCATACCAAGAAAGGGACCCCGGCCTTACATGATTGGCGATCCCATTTCGGTCAGATGTTACGGGAGCTTGTAGCGAGTGGTGGGATGAAACCTCAGGGAGGTGGATCGATGAATCCGCCGCCGGATCTAAGATATCGCGAAACATGGGGCCCTCTAAAACGAGACGACCCAACAGGATGGCCAAGGTCTCAAGTTATATCGGAACAGGTGCGCCAGTTCTGCGGTATTATCGGAGGATGTTGGTTCGCCCAGATGCATATGAAACCTGACGGGCTAAAGAGCATCGTCGATTCACTGAACGCGATCACAGGCTGGGACTTTGATCTTGATGCGGCCCTGGTTGCGGGACATCGGAGTGCGGTTCTTCAAAGCTTGTTCGGTACCCAGAGAGGCTGGGTAGCAGAGCAAGACTGGAGAGACGTGGGTCTGAGATTTTTAGAGCCGATCCCCGACGGCGATTTCAAAGGCTTTACCATAGGCAAATGGCTTCCCGACATGGTCTATGAATACCACCGCCTGTCCGGGAGGCATGAAAAGACAGGCCGCCCCTTCCTAGACACCCTGACCAAGCTGGGGCTAGAAGAATTCAGGGAATGGTGCCAGCTGGACTGAACAATCGCAACGCAGGGAGAAGAAAATGCCTAACAAGCCCGAACACGTGGATGTAAAAGTGAATGCAAAGACCACAGCGCTGCTTGTTCTTGATCTGAATGCTCGCTGCGAAGATCCAAAACAGCCGTGTCACAAGCTAATAGACCCTGTGGCAAAATTCCTGGCACGAGCTCGAGAAGCCACGCTTCTAGTCGTCTATACCGTCGCCGACCGTTACGAAGGAACACCATTGGCGCGGATGCCTCATGAGTTCAAACAGCAAGATGGTGAATCGGTCATGTTTCCGGCCGCCTTTGATAAGTTTTACGGAGGAGAGTTGCAACCACTGTTGCAGGCACGCGGCATTAAGACCTTGATCATTGCCGGAGCCGCTACCAACCAGGCTGTCCTGTACACAGCAACGGCAGCCGTCAGGCCGCTTGGCTATGACGTTATCATTCCCGAGGACGGCACCATTGCCCGGGGGGATTACGAGCATGAGTATGCCATTCACCAGTTCACGATCCTACCCGGAGGGGCGGCAAAAAAATTTAAGATTACCGAGTTCTCCAAGATCACATTTGGTTAGACTCATCTAGTACCTCCAAAGGTAGAGAACTTTCTAAAGCTTGGTGATCCGGAAACCCCCGGATGCCTGTTCACCGCGCTTTTGTCAGTAGCGCGATAACCACCTTGACAGGGTTTTACGTATTTTATCGAAGGAAAAGGCCATGAGCCTTTACCTTGGTCAAAAACTTCTCTTTAATATTTACAACGACCCGGAGCTTCGTGCGTTTTATAAACCTGAGCCGAATCAGACCCTGAAAGAATGCGGGTTTGCGATGGAGCGGCCAAGGCACTCTCCACTCCTGAGGTAGGATACCTCTTCCAAACGCACTACCCGCATTTTGACCCGGAATTTCCCCACACGGCATCCGGGATCAGGGAGAGGAATAACCTTTCTCCTCAGGCAGAAAAACAGTACCACTGTTTTTAGTTCCCGTCCGGTTTGAAAAAGATTAACCGAGGCTTTTTCGGCCTCGGTCAATCAACAGAAGTTTTACCGCAACAGACCCCCAACTATTATTTCTTGGGTTTGATAATCTCTTTTATTCTAGCGAGTAGACCCGGATCGTACCTGTAAAAACTCGCAAATGTCTTTGCCATTTTCTGACCATTTATGGGAGCAATTTCTAACTTAGATCTCTTAGCTTCGCCTAAGAGTTCGGGGTCCCTCAAGGTCTCCATAAAGGCCTTCTGCAGCACTCGCAGGCGGGTCTTGGGCGTGCCCGGAGGTACGGCATAAGGGCGATAGATGGAACCGTAAGCGTCATTGATCACCGTAAGGAGTTGACGTGCTTCCTTTGTCTTTGCGTAGCTTATAGCAAGAGGGATACGCTTTAGTTCAGGGTGCGATTTCAGCATTAGCTGGAGGACAATACGCACGTTTCCCGAATCAAGTCCCTTACGCCAGGTAGCTTTTATGGATTGCCATGACCAGCAACCTCCATCAATCTCCCCGCCCTCGGCGGCCAACCTAATTTTAGCCGTACCTCTATATCCCACAATTACCCGCATAGGTAGCCCGATGGCCACTTTAAGAAGCTTGGGGGCAACACTCGTGACCCCTCCGACCGCAGCGCTTCCAACTTTAATGATTCTCTTGGACTTGAACCAGTCTTCCACGGTCCTTATCCCGCTTGCCTTGGTAAGGGCGCAGACTTGATTATCTGGAGACGGGACTCCAAGCCAGCCGAACTTCCTCCCATTGAACTTGACAGCCTTATTGCCCATTGCCTCCTCAAGCAACAGGGGGCTGATAAAGTTGCCAATGGTCAACCCGTCCCGCTTCGCCTTGCTGTAAAGGTAGTTGGCCGAAATAAGAGTTCCCGCACCCGTCATGTTTTGTACAAGCGTGGAGGGATTGCCAGGAACGTGCTTGCCAAAATGGCGAGCGATCAGCCGAGTGTAGGTGTCGAAACCTCCACCCGGCGAGTAGCCGACGATAAAGCGGATGATCTTTCCCCTGTAAAATTCGGCTGCCGTAGCGCCGGTTGCGGCTCTATCAAAGAAAGTAAAACTAATAAGTACGAACAGTATAACCAAGAGTTTCTTTTTCATGGCTCCGTCCCCGTATGCAATGACTGTTTCAAACTAGCGCCTATCACTAATAGTTCTTGCTTGTCAACCAAACCGTACCGCGGAACCAGCGGCAACTGGGGCAATTGAAACGACTCAGGCAAAACAGGCGCAGCGCTTTGCTCCAAGAAGGAATTTCGATTTATCCTTTATCACCTTGGTATAGCCTTAGAGGTGCCACGGCGACACCGGCAAGCAATGCGAAAATACCTGATAAGAGAAAGGCGGCAGCAATCCCATATGCTTCGATAAGGAACCCTGTGACCATGGGGGTTGGGATGACGATAAGCTGAGTCACTAAGGAAGTTAAGCCGTACGAAGAACCTTGAATTTTGGAGCCTGCCACATCCATGATGGCCACATTAGATATATTCATTAGAGTATAAAAGAAAAGGCCGATCGCGCCGATCACAAGGGCCAGCTGGATCCCGGGAGCTGCAACGACTAACAAGATATAAAGTATTCCTAACGTAAAAAATGATGGAACCAGTACTGCCTTTCTACCGAAGCGATCGGACAGGTAGCCCATCAAGGGCTGTGAAACAGTCCCCAATGCATGAAGTAAAGCAAGATGAAAGCCTAGAACAAAGGGTGAGTAACCCAAGTCTTCCTGCAGATAAATGGGCAGAAAAGTTAATATCACCAATCGTCCCATTTGCATGAGTCCTCTAGCAACGGAGACCCCAAAGAAGACGGGGTTTCTTGCGAGGTCAGCGATTTCGCGGATCTGGCCGGATCGCTTGCTATGGGTGTCGCTATCGGCATAGAGTCCCGCCAATCCCCACCAGACCACAAGGCCGAAAAAGAGGGCCGGTACGAGTTGAAATTTCAACACCTTTTCCCAAGGAAACGTCATTAGCAATCCGCCCACCACAAGAGGAGTGACCGTATCGCTAACGGTCGCTCCCGTACCATGAACTGCGAGCGCAGTTGCACGGCGCGCCGGGAATCGATTGGATAATGAGGCAACGGCTGCAGGATGCCAAAGAGAGGAGCCTAACCCGACACAGCCGGCTCCAACTAGAGCCACACTTAGAGCGGAAGTTATCCCCAGGAGAAAGTAAGCAACACCCATACATACCAAAGCCATAGCTAGGATAAAGCCCCGATGTCGTACCATAGAATCCGCCAGCATGCCTGAAGGAAGGTTGAGGGTTCCTTGCATCAGCTGTTTCGCTGAGGTGAGCGCACCAACCTGAATATCATTTAAGCCAAGGCCCGCTTTAACAGAGGGGAGCACTACCGGCAATAGCTGCTGAAACCAATGGATAACGATGTGACCACCGGTTAGCACGGCGAGAAGCCGCAGACCATCGGCACCAATATCTCGGATGGGTCTAAAGATGTCCTTTAATATCCTAGGCATAAGCACGTTTTATACCGGAAGCTACCTTCAGTAGCAAAAGCTCCTATGTACCTTACCAGAAAGGAAGTTGGGATAGGGTGGAGAAATCGTTTAGCGGAGGTTACACGGTTGCAGATTTACCACCTGCCGCTTCACCTTTGGCTACCGGAGATCGTAGGAACCCATCGCAAATAGTCAACAGTGGGAATGGCGACTTGAGTGGTGTTGACCTTGGTTCGGTGGAGGTACCGATTTTAGTGGTGAGTCATAAAGACGACGTAGGTTCGGTGACACACCCTCAGGGAGATCTCCCAGATCTTCCGGCAAGGCGCTAGTGTAACAGGGGCAGAGATATTCCGGTAGATTTGGCCGTATACAAACAGATTAAGAGGGTACGAAGATACAACGAACTACCTCATTTGCCTCATCTCGGCAGATTAACACCAGATAATCTCAGTCCCGAGGGTGAGCCAAGGGCGGGTGAAGAACTGAAAAATTTTCGCGCTCCAATGTACTTGAAAAATAAAAGGAGAATTGTTTTGAAGACTACTGACGGTAGAGGATCTCGCCTGTGGTGCTGGTATCGTACCCTCCCATTCTCTCCACGGCTCTTTTGAAACCGTCGGTGCGCATGACCTCCATCAACTTTTCTCCTTTTTGCGATTCAAAAAATCTCCGTGAGAAGAGAAGGTCATACTGCTCCTTTGCCACCGGTATAAAATCCAGCCCCAGCGCCTTTGCCGCGGACCGCACCGCAAGCCCTACGTCCACTAGCCCGCTACTGATGGCCACACCGACGGCCATATGGGTAAACTCTTCACGCTCATAGCCACGGATGCCCTTTGGATCGATTCCCAGACGTTTGAGCTCAAAATCGAGCAGCACCCGGGTCCCTGAGCCTGGTTGGCGGTTTATAAAGCTAACCTCTTTTCTAGCTATCTCTTTCAGTTTACTAATTTGTTTGGGATTTCCCGGCATCACCATGAGACCCTGCTCGCGCTGCACCAGATGCACCAGAACCACCGGCAGTTGCGGGATGGTGCGCCGGATGTCGGGGATGTTATAGACACCCGTATCCGGATCCAATAGGTGAGTTCCCGCGATATGCGTCTCACCGCGTTGAAGGGAGAGTAAGCCACCCAAACTTCCCGCATTGGTCGCAGCGATTTTCAGATCCGGGTAGTGGAGCTTGAGATGATCTTCCAAGATTCCGATAGTAAGATCATGACTGCCCGTACATAGAATCGTATTTTCGATCTCTTCGGGGGAGCGCAAGAGCTCTACTTCTACCCTTTCAGCTGCGTTAATCCCTTCGCTCATACTCGGGATACGTAAAAAACCATCCGCTCGAACCATGGTTGTAATTACTCCCGCTCCTCTTCCGAGTGGTATGGCAATGAGATTTTCCCCTACTCGTCCCAAAGTGACCCGGACAAATTCTTCCAGTCCAAGTCGAGAGGGGATTTTTTTTGGCACCGAGACCTGAACCCTTGATCTCGGCGAAGGGCCTAAACCCAGTAGCTCTCTGACAACCGGCCACAGGATCTCCCTGGCGATGACGATGGCGGAAACCGGATATCCCGGGACTCCGATCACGGGTTTTCCTCCCAGCACCCCCAAGACCGCGGGTTTCCCAGGCATAACATCAATACCGTGGACTAAGAGCTCCCCTTCTTCATCAATAACCTGCGCAGTGAAATCATGTTCTCCTGCAGACGAACCGGCAATGATGGCGACCACATCGTTTCGCTCCAGGGCCTGCCGTAACGCCTGTTTAAGCAGGGACGGGGTATCACCCACACTAGGCACCTTCACCGGCTCGCCCCCCCACTCTCTGATAAGGGCAGCCAATACACAGGAATTGAACTCGATGATCTTTCCAGGCCGTGCTTCCGTTCCGGCTTCGATCAGCTCATCCCCCGTAGGAATAATGGCTACACGGGGTCGCCCTTTGACCTGAACCTGGGTGTGTCCCGCTGCGAGTAGGGCGCCTAGATCATAGGGACGTAGTCGATGACATCGAGGCAGAAGGAGCTCCGTGGCGACCACGTCCTCTCCCACGAGTCGCACATGTTGCCATGGTGAGGCCGCTTCAAAGACCTCGACCACCCCACCATCCAGTTGTGTCACCTTCTCGATCATGATGACGGCATTGGCCCAGGAGGGGAGCGTATTTCCCGTATCCAGATAGGAAAAGCCCTCTTTTCCACCGGTTTCCACGGAGACGAGTTTCAACCTTTTAGGAAGAAATTCGGTAGCCCCAAAGGTATCCGCTGCGTGGACGCAGATCCCGTCCATGGCAGCGGCATGGTAGTGAGGGGAGGAAATCTTGGCGAAGACAGGCTCAGAGGTGATGCGATCCAGTGCTTCACCGACTTCCACTGTATCGCAACGCACACGGGAAGAATCGATTCGTTGCAGAAACGTTTCCCGCGCTTCTTTGAGTGGGGTCTTTTTCAGATATCTCTTTCGTGCCATGGAAAGTTCGATCGTCCGCAAGGGCCATCGGCTTTATTAAAAGAGGATAACCTCCACCTCTTCCCCTTGCTCCATTCCCTCCTGGTTTAGATCAATCCTGATCATACCGTCCGCCTTCACCAGCGTAAAGATGGCCCCGGATTTACTCGGTAGTGGCAGAGCAATCAGTTTGCCATCGACCCTTTCAAGACTTACTCGAACGAAATCCTCTCGACCTGTTTGGGAGGAAACATTGGTCTTCAGAACGGCGCGGGTGGTTCTGGAGAACTGGCCGGCAACGGCCTGATTCTCGCCCCCCAGTTTCCGAATGAGTGGCGCGGCGAACAGATCAAATATCACCAGGGCTGAAACCGGATAACCGGGAAGTCCTAGAATTGGTTTTTCCTTTATCTTTGCAAAAAGGGTCGGTTTTCCGGGACTGACAGAGATTCCATGGAAGAAGGTCCGAGTACCGGGAAAGGAAAGAATAACGTCCAGGGTGATATCTCTAGCACCCACCGAGCTACCCCCTGAAAGGAGAACAAGGTCACCCCAGGCAAGACCTTCCTGAAGGGCTAGTGCCAAGGCATGCCGGTCATCGCGGACCACCCCAAGATCCTTGAGTTCCGCCCCACATGCTTCGACCAGCCCGGCAAGGGAATGCTGATTAATGTTTCGTACCTGGCCCGGGAGAGGTTCCGCCTCCACCTCTACGATCTCGTCACCCGTGGAGATAAGAACCACACGGGGTTTTTTGTAGACCTTCAACGTGGAAATGCCTATGCCGGTGAGAGCTCCCAGATCATGGGCTCGAAGGCGTCGGCCACGCCGGAAAACAAGGTCTCCCTTTTTAATGTCATCGCCGATTTGGATAACATTCTGCCAGGGTGATATACCTCGGTGAACCTCCACCATGTGATCACCTACCTCGTCGGTATATTCCACCATGACCACGCCATTACTCTCAGGTGGCAGCATCCCACCGGTGGAAATACGCATCGCTTCTCCCTTGCCCAAAGGCCGGGTAGCTTCTTTTCCCATTTCGATAGTTCCCGCAAGCTGCAAATACGCCGGGAGGCTACCGCTTGCCCCAAATGTGTCCTCGGCTCGGACGGCGTAACCATCCATGGCCGCCCGGTGAAAGTGAGGAAGATCGACTCGGGAATAGAGATCCTCTGCGAGAACACGGGCTCGCGCTGAGACCGTCGCTATCTCCTGAGTGCCAACAGGAGGAAGCTGCAGCAGAACCCTTCTGGCCTCATCAGGAGTAACTACTTTGAAAAAGTTTTTCACTACTCAATGCTCCTAAAAAGAACTCTATAGAATGCAGGCTGTGAACGCAATAATCGAAACTCGCTAAACCGATGCTGTAGGCCTTTCACAGATAGGCCTCGTCGCGGTAAAACTTCACACGTAGTGCTGTATTTCCTGAAGGCTTGGGGGGAAGAAGAGGTCTTCAATGTTAGGTTTTTTCTTGATCATACCCTGGTCAAATTCGTAGCGGATTACCGCTTCCAGGGCTGTGCGATTGTCTTTAAGATTATAGGGCCAGGGATCCGGTCCAAAAATGGCCTCTTGCTCCTGCATGAGATCTTTAACCCAAACTAAAGCAAGATTACGCGGGTCTTGCATCCGCTTGTAGCATAGCTCTTTTGCTTTCTGAAAGGCCTGAAAGAGACTTACGGCCACCCAGGGATCTTGCTCCAAAATCTCATTTTTGATGACCACTGTGTGCATGATGGGAAAGATGCCGCTTTTCCTATAATAATCGATTTCTGCCTCCTTGGGATTTGGAAAAAGCAAGGCTACTTTGGGATCGTGATTTCTGATGGAGGGAAGGATCTCAGGATAGAGTGCTGCCTCCAACTCGTTATTCAAAAGCATCGCATCAACATTGTTGCCTTTCGGGACACGTTTCACTTTCAGCCAACTTACCGGTTCAAAAGGGACATCCTCCTCTTCCTGACACCACCACTCAATGCCCCTCAGATCCACCCCATAGTGGTCCTGAAGAATTCCCCGCATCCATAACCCCGCTGAGTTCTGTAACGTATCCAGCCCAACCCTTTTGCCATTTAAGTCCGCCGGCTTCTCAATACCGCAGTCTGTCCGTTTCACCATATAGAGATGACGAAAACGGCGATGGGGAAAGACCGGAATAGCAGTAAACGAGCGCCCTAAATCTCGCGCTACCAGATAGGCCACTAGGGAAAGCTCGCAGACATCGAACTCTTCATGCCGCAGCATGCGTCCATGTCTCTCCGGTGAGGCCATGGTGAGGATATTGAGATCTACGCCGGGTGCAGCAACTACTCCCTCTATCAACGGCCGGAGCAGATCATAAGACCCACAGGCTAAACTGAGATTCAGCTTTGACATTCATTTCCTCCCCACATATTGCTGGTACTCTTCCGGCGTATCAATATCTACTGTAACTCCCTCTTGATCCGTCTCGATCTCTAGGGTTTCCTTCTGATGGGCATGCACGACTGACTTTGCTCCCTGGTCCGTGGGTACACCGAGAAGTTCGGGAAAGAGTTGGCTTGAAAAAATCACCGGATGACCCCGGCGGTCCTTGTAGCGCGGAAGCACGATCAACTTCCCCGACTCATAAAAACGGTCGATCAGTTGGTTAATCAAGGAAGGCTTCAGAAAGGGATGATCTACCAGGTGAACCAAAATACCATCGACCTTTTCCTCAGGTTTTTCGACCTCAAGACTTCGGATGGCTGTGGTCAGAGACGAGAGCTGGCCTTCGGCATAATGCTTATTGATGACAACGGTGATGGGAAGATGAGCAATTTTCGACTTTATCTCCTCAGCATTGTGGCCAAGAACGACGATGATGGGTCCCACCTTGGTCGCTTTAAGGGCTGTGACAATCTGTTCGACAAAAGATTTTCCATCAACGCGAAGCAAGGACTTGGGAAAGCCCATCCTACGCGACTCACCGGCGGCGAGAACGATAGCAGCGATCATGATGTCCCGTCGTCAACGGTTCCGATTCCCTTGCTACACATACCGTCAACGCCCTGCGACCTGCGTATAATAAAAGCCTTCTTGAGTCAAATCACATTTCATGTTTCGCAGGTGAGCTTTCAGGCGAAAAAGCTATGGGTCCCGGATCTAGAAAATTGCATCGTCGTTAACGGTAGGCTAAGCTGACCGGGAACGATAAAAAGTTGAAACGGAGGAAGAATCCATGGAAACTTCAAATCTAGGTGTGGTGGATGCGGATACTCATGTATCTGAATCCCAGGCTATGTGGGAGTACTTCGACGAGCACATGCACTCACGTAGACCCATTCTGGTGTCAGCTCCTGAGGACACCGTCTACAAGCATCGAAACGCCTTTTGGCTTATCGACGGGAACATCTTCCCCAAGTCGGCCGGCAAAGGAGGTGTCCGGTTAATCACCCCATCCGCACAGAAATTTCAAACGGAAAGAAAAGACATCAATATAGGTGTCAGGGAGCTTACCGACATAGGCAAACGTCTCAAGGAAATGGATAAACTGAAGGTTGAAATTCAAGTGATCTATCCGACTCTTTTCCTGGTCTATCTCACGGATGACATCAAACTCGAAATTGCCCTTTGCAAGGCTTACAACTCATTTATGGGTCAGGCATGTTCGAAGTCGGGAGGGAGACTTAAGTGGGTTGCTATCCCTCCGCTCAAATCCATAGAGGAGTCCCTACGTGAAATAGAAAGAGCCAAGGGGCTTGGAGCCGTGGGCCTCTTTTTTAGAGGCATCGAAGGAGAGCGAACGCTCGACAATCCCTATTTCTTTCCAATTTACGAGTCAGCGAGCAGGCTCGACTTACCTATCTGTATTCACACGGGTGCAGGATGTCCCTCTTTCTCCAGGATCTTCGACCTCGAACGAAACAGCAGCTTTGCTCATGTCCGAATGCTCCCCCTCATCGCTTTCAGGGACCTTGTCGCCAACGGCATCCCTGATCTCTTCCCCAGTCTCCGCTTCGGCATTATTGAAGCCGCCTCCCAGTGGGTCCCCCACGTTCTCCACGCGCTAAAGCGATTCTTACAGCAGCAAGGTAGAGATTCCCTTGGCTCGGATCTTTTCGCAGAAAAGAGACTCTTCGTGGCATGCGAGGCAGATGAGGATATCCCCTATGTCTTGAAGTACATCGGTGAGGATAATCTCATCATCGGCTCTGACTACGGGCATAACGATCCTTCCGCAGAACCTCAACTGGTCGCGACCATGCGAAGCCGGGAGGACCTGTCAAGTAAGTTAGTCGACAAGATCCTGGTTGAGAATCCGAGACGATTCTACGGGATCTGACGCAACGCACTGCTAATAGCTAATCCGAAAAGAACCATTGCGGTCACAAGACCCGTCCTCGAAGACAAAGCCCTCGAAGTTTACGGCCGTTTTTGGAAATAGGTTACTCGGTCAGTTTGTTTCAGACAAGTATTTCTTCACAACCCCTCCTTCTTGACAGCCAGGAAACGGGGTTCTAGGGTAACGAGGAAGCTGGCCGCTAAGGAGGGGGCACGAGCACTCTGTAAGAAAGAGGGGATCATATGATTGAGGGGTTAAAAGGCAAGGTGGCGATTGTGACAGGGGGAGGGCATGGAATCGGTAAGGCTTACTGCCTCGGCTTTGGGCAGGCCGGCGCCTCGGTGGTAGTTGCAGATATCGATGCTGCGGCCGCCGAACAGGTAGCCGATCAGGTTACGAAAGAAACAAAAACCAGATCATTGGGGCTCCGCACGGATGTGGCCAACGAAGAGTCCGCCAAGCAGATGGCCGCCACGGTTCTCGAACACTTTCACCGGATCGACGTGCTGGTCAACAACGCCGCCATCATGGCTACGATACCGATGAACCGGGGCGGTATTGAGAGTATTGACCCGGAGGAATGGGACCGGATGATGGCTGTAAATCTCAAGGGACTCTTTTTCTGCACCCGCGCAGTGCTACCTGTGATGCGCACCCAGAAAACAGGGAAGATCATCAATATTTCCTCAGGCACGGTCTTCGCCGGCAGTCCCGGTCGGATCCACTATGTAACCTCTAAGGCCGGGGTTATCGGCTTTACCCGTACCCTGGCCCGTGAGGTCGGGACCGATAACATCCAGGTAAATGCCATCGCCCCAGGCTCGACCCTTTCCGAGGAGAACCCGAGCGAGGAAGTCGTCCGCTTCCGGCAGGCACGGATCCAAAACCGGGCCCTCAAACGCCTCCAGTTACCTCAAGACCTGGTCGGTGCCATGCTCTTCCTGGCCTCGAGCCTGAGCGACTTCATGACCGGCCAAACCCTTTCCGTGGATGGCGGTGTCGCCATGCGCTGATAAAGGATACGTTTTTTCGAGATTAGAGGATCCGAAAGCCGTGCGATCTATAACGCGTACAAGGCCCTCGGATTATCGTCAAGGACCTTTTTCTTGGTTCCTTCGCCCACTGATTTGTTCCGTCGGAAAACGGTTATCGCGTCCACCTCACTGGACGCATCGCTGTGCCCGTAATCCGTCCCGATGACGATATTATCCTCCCCGCTGTATTTCAGGACAAACGGAAAGTCGTCGTCGGTCTGAGCCGTAACATAAATCTTATATTTCTTAAGTGGATCTCTGGGGAAGCCCTTTGTGCCCGAACGCCTGATGGCCTCGTTGACAACCCAGGGAACCCACTGGGCCGAGGCCTCGATGAAGGCCCATCTTAGACCGGAAAAAACTTGGGGTATTTGGCTCATCATCAACGACAGACAGGCCACCACCGTGGGAACCCGGAACTGAGCGAAACCTCCCATTTTATCGTAACGCGGACGGAACTGCTCCAAGAGTTGGGGACTGGCATTGGCGATGTGAATTGCCATGGCCATATTCAAGCGGGCAGCCTCCTCATAGATAGGGTAGAAGTAAGGGTCAGCGAGGTGCCGCCCCGTTTCGAAAGGTCGGAGGCATACGGCCACTGACCCGTTTTTCCGAGCAAAGCGGATTTGTTGTATGGCCGCACTGATCGTCATCGTAGGCACGACGCATGACCACAAGAGACGCCCCTTGGCCTGCTTCCAGACATCGACCATCCACCTGTTCCAGGCCCCGCAAAGGGCCAATTCCACATCCCGTCGATCCGCCACTTGCGTGATCCACAGCGTATTGTGCAACACCTGAATGTCGATACCGAGTCGGTCCATGTGCTGTAACCGAAGGTTTACGTCTCGGAGCTCCCGAGCTTCTACCGGCGTTTGGAGATCTCTTCCGGTCGCTTTTGATTTGGCATCCAGCTCTTGTTCGGTCAGCGTCGCATTACGAAAGCCTATGACCTTTCCGTCAAGGAACCAGTATTTTGCCCCGGGGTTGTCAGATGACTGAAAAAGCTGCGGGCGAAATTTTTTCTCCGAACCATCGAGGAAGTCCCAGGTGTGTTCAGTCTCCACCACATGGGAGTCCGCATCAATAACCATGGATTGCCCCTCCATTGATCGGTGACCGGATCCGAGGACCCAGCCGAAAACGGCCTAAGAATAGGTCAAATTTAGACTTAGCGTCAAGCTCAAACAAAAAGGCCCGAATCGCAAAACTCGGGCCTCGCGAGCTTAGGTCAAGAAATGACTGCCGACCCCTTTTCTCCACATAGCCAACCTTGGTGTAGTTAGTATTGTGCCCTTGGGCTGGCAGGCCTGATATTTGAAAACTTGAATGAATTTCACTTTTTCCGCCTGACCCGAGACCTTCTGGAGATAAAGAGTAACTTGTCCTCCCTCTCGCCCAGGTGTGAAGGTTAACGCCAGGCGACGTCGGGGGGGACAACGTTCTTGCCGAAGCGGCGCTCGGATGGCGCGGCCAGCCAGGGCTGGACCTTCTCGGAATAAAGCTTGAAGTGAGGGGTCTGCCGGTGAGCCTTTAGCGCCGCTTCGTCCCGGTAGATCTCGTAGAAATAGAACCGGTTCGGGTCGTCCCGGTCCTGGATCACGTCGAAGCGCAGGCAGCCAGGCTCGTCCTTTTCCGAATGCTCCGCGTCATAGCGGACGACTTCCAAAAACTCCGAGACGTGCTCGGGTTTTACCTGGACAGTCATATGCAGAACCACCATCGATGCACCTCCTGCTATCCTGAGTCCTCCTATTGTTGAACGGGCGCCCTGGGCGCGACTGATACACCACGAACACCGGCCTTCTCGATCGCCTGGGCGACCAGTCCCGAAGCTTTTACTTCCTCGATGAATTCGCGCAGATACTTTGCGGCGACATCACGGCCTTTGGGAATACCAAGCGCCTGGTGAATGGCCATGAATCGGCCATCGAACACACGCGATCCAGGAAGCTTCCCGGCGTTCGCAACGAGCGTTTGCTTGACTCCGGCGAGGACGTCCACCTTGCCTGCAAAGAGCAGCTCGAACGCGGCGGTAGGATTCGCCGTGCGCACCAATTGGGCACGTTTCAAACTGCGGCTCAGGAACAGATCGTAAGCGCTATTGGCTGCTAAAGCGATGTGCACTCCTTCGCGGTCAACGTCCGCGATGGTGCGAAGCGGCGATCCGGCCTGTACAAGGTAGGTGCCTTCGATCTCTAGATAGGGGGCGGTGAAGCTTATTTCGCCCGCACGGCCCGGGTCAGCAGCAAGGAATGCAACATCCCATGCGTCGCCTTGCAGTGCCTCTACCATCTTTCCGGCAGCCTCGAAGCCGACCAGCTCGACGGGTATATCGACGCACCGGCTAAGCTCGTGCACCAGATCAACTGCCACGCCACGGAGATCTCCACTGGACGGATCTCTGGTCGCGAGCACCGGGTTTCCATAGTTGATTCCAACGCGCAGCTTGCCCTTCGGTGCAAGATTAGAACGTAGAGAAGGCGAAATCATAATTCTAGCCCGCCGCTAATCGGCATCATCTGAGAGATTAGTAATACAGCAGGATGCAAGCCGTCAAGGGAGGATCTGAGGGCCGCAAGGCGCAGCTTACAAAGATAAAGAGCTCAACGTGCTGCACGGCTTAACCGTTTCGGGATGAAACCACCTCGGTGATTATAGGTCAACTGCCGCAAACCTTCTGAGGTGAAGAAGAAACCGGGGCTCAGCTGTGTTGGAAGATTGGGCTAAAAGTTATATGTAAAAAAGGAAAATGCCCAGTCAATGCGATTTTTTCATAAAGGGGTGATATGAACTTTGAGCACCCATCGAAGGTGAGGATGCTGTGCGCTGCTGTCCTGGCAGTTTTTGTCGCTGTCATTCTTTTTGGGCAAACGGTCTTAGCGGGGCCAACGGTTACCGTCTACAAGACGCCGACTTGAGGATGCTGCGTCGGGTGGGTGGGTCACCTACGCGAAAACGGTTTTAGTATCAAAACAAAAGAGCTCACAGGTTCTAAGCTCAATGTGTTAAAAGAACGATACGGGGTGCCGCTATCCCTCCGGACATGTCACACCGGGATCGTGGAGGGCTATGTGATCGAAGGCCACGTTCCAGCAGAACTCGTCCTTCGTCTATTGAAGGAGAAGCCGGCTGTGACCGGGATCGGAGTGCCGGGAATGCCGATCGGCTCGCCGGGGATGCCGGGATCTAAAAATCAATCTTATACCGTCTTTTCATTTGATCGAAAGGGCCGGCTGCAAGTGTACAAGCGTATCAGCCCCCGAGGCCAGTGAGAAACACGCCGGCCTGCATCCATCGAAGTATCACTCGTGCGGTGACCTTAATCTAGCTACTTAAACACTAAAACTCATCTTATAATTTAAAATTTCAATGATCTTGTGCGGCCTTCTGGACAAGCTTTTCGAGTTCCTTGTAGGGATGAGCGCCGACTAGCATGTACCGGTCGAGCATGAATGTAGGGACGGCATTAACTCCCAGGGCAGCGCATCTTCTCCAGTCCTCATCCACGGCCTCCTTGAAGCTCCGGCTCAGAAGTACATCCGTCGCCTCGTCCGCGGGGAGGCCCGCCTTCCCGGCGATCTCCACCAGGACCTCCTGTTTCGCGAGATTCTTCATCTCCACAAAGAAGGCCTGGAAGATCGGGTCATGGATCTCGTCTCCCCTCCCCTTGCTCTCTGCCCATTTCGCCAGTTCCTGCGCCATACGGCTGTTATAGGTCACGTTCCGCTCGCTGTTGTAAGGGAGGTCTTCTTCCTCCATCATCGCCTTCATCTGCTTGGCCCTGGCGGGATTCATCGAACGGCTTCTCCCCTCCTGCGGCGTATCGGGGTGGAGGGGGAACTGGGTGAACTTGATCTTTAATCCGTAATTGGCTTTCAGTTTCTCAATACGCCCGGTACTGAGGTAGCACCAGGGTCAGACGTAGTCTGAAAAAACTTCTAGGGTTAAAGGCTCTGCCATTGTCTCCTCCATTGTATTTTATCGTAACCTACTTTGCCTCCAAAAATCCGAGCCGTTCGGCCATCGGGGTGGGCGGGAAAACGTAGCCGCACTCTGTACAGGTCCGAAGAGCTGGGTCTGCATTGAAGGCCTCGTACACCTTTGTGACCTGATGTCCGATATTCCCCTGGACAACCGTACGCGACAGCACCTTCTCATTGCATTCCTCGCAAAACCAGACAAACTCTTCATTTTCTTCCGGTCTTCGTTTGCGCTCGATTACGAGTCCCCACGTGTTTTCTCCGCGCCTCGGTGAGTGAGGAATCCCACCGGGGCAAAGAAACATTTCCCCTTGCCGGACCTTTATGATCTGTCTCTTCTCGTCCGGAGGTTTAAGATGGAGCTCGATGTCCGCCTCGATCTGATAAAAAAACTCATCCCCCGGTTCGACATGAAAGTCCAGACGGGCATTGGGTCCGCGCAGGATCATCACAAGAAAATCTTTGTGATGGATAAGAAGGCGATTGGTCCTGTGGGGAGGCGAGAATAGTTGCTTGTTTTCTTCTACCCAGCGCTTCAGGTGATAGGTAGAAAGCGGTTCCATAACCACCTCAGCGGGAAGCGTAGCCATCCCAAATTTTTATCACCTGTCCGGACTCAACGACGTCGGCAAAGCGCTCCATTCTCTCCAAGGCCCCCCGGTGCCCCTTCTCCGTCCTGGTACCGACACAATCGCGGACCACGATCATAGAGTATCCTCTGTAATAGCCGTCCCTCACGCTCCCTTCTATCCCGCCATCCGTGGTGCAGCCAACCAGCACGATGGTCGTCGCAGCCCGATTGGACATAAGGTTCTCAAACTCCGTTCCTAAAAACAAATTTCCACGCCGCTTATCCAGGAGGGCATCATCCTCCTCCGGCTTGAACGGCTCGATCAACTGCCAGCCAAAGCTCCCACGCAAGCGTCGCGGTTTAAGCTGACTCGGATGGTCCACGTTCTGTTGTCTCATGGCCCGCCTAAGCATGGCCGGTGATTCATCACGCCAGGGAAAAGGAGTCGATTGGGTGTACACCACCCGGACACCAATCTTCTTCGCGACATTAATCAAAGGAGGTGTCGTACGCAAAAACTCCTCTTTATTAAAGGAACTCCCAGCCTGATCATTCTGCATGTCCCAGACTACCAGAATAGTCCGCTTGGGATCGACAATCTCCGCCAGTGTCATCGGGATTTCTTTGCCTTCAAACTCGATCATCCTTCTCTCCTTTGGCATGGTGCCTAGACCTTGAAAATCATGAGCAACGAGCACTCATGAGGCCTTTTCCGCGATGGCCACCATAGTAACTACAGGTGGCAGTGTCAACGCGTTTTGCGCCTCTATTGTGAAAACTCATGTGTCAGGCCGATTATAAGCATAAGCCCCTGTCGCCCAGATCTCCAGTATCTATCTCGATCCCATCCAAAACCCTGAGTGGGAACGGAGCGGATTGTCTTTAAACTCTGTCGGCACCTCACCAGGCACGGGCATTAGGTTGAGCTATTCGCCTCTTCCAAAGTGCTCAGCGATCTGCTGATAGCTGCACTTTCCTGTTTATAAGCCACCAGCATGGCCTCGTTTCTGCCACGACGCATTCTATGGATCAAGTATGAACCCCTTTGCTTGAGCCTAAGAACAGGGTTTCTGGCCACTCTAAACGAAAGTACCCGGCCCTCCTGAAGAAGGGTTCTTGTAACAAAAGAGGCATTGTCATAAAGGTACCAGTGATGAAGATCGGCATTTTTGATCACATGCAGAAAAACGATCGCCCTGAGCTTTCCTACGAGGACCTCTATGCGCGCCACCTGGAGATCGTGGAGTTCATCGACCAGGCGGGAATGGACTTCTACTTTGTAGCCGAACACCATTTTGATCTTGGATTTGCCGAATGCGCCAGCCCTGGAACTATCATCGCAGCAGCCTCACAAAGAACGAAAAGGATTCGTCTCGGACCTCTCGTATACGTCCTTCCTCTGTGGCAACCGGTAAGGGTTGCGGAAGAGGTAGCCATGCTGGACAACCTGACCCATGGGAGATTCGAATTCGGGATCGGAAGCGGAATTGGTTCCTTTTCTTTTCCGGCCTTCGGCGCCTCCTGGGCAGATAAGCAAGAATCCATGTGGGAATCGTATCACATCATAAAAGGGATATGGGCCAATCCCCGCTTCAACTGTGACGGGAAATACTTTAAGTGCCGCAATGTAGAGCTAAGCATCCCTCTGGTTCAAAAACCTCATCCCCCGATTTGGCTCCCGACCCGAAGCCCCCGGTCGGTGGAGTCCGCTGCCTCTGAAGGGATCAGCACCGTCCAGTGGTGTCCGCCGAAGGTAGAGGTAGTTCGCGAGATCTTTGATTACTACAGGGAGATTTACCACAGGACCAAACCCCAGGGTCCGAAACCACATATCGGTGTCATGCGCGAGATCTATGTTGCACAGAGCGATGAGCAGGCCCGAGCGGAATCCAAAGATCACTGGATCTATTTCTGGCACAGGGTAGGAGGGGGAAGGGCC
>JBHHYU010000010.1:0-59101 GCA_046757725.1 Binatia bacterium | reverse complement strand
AGTATGGGGCTACTTGATTTTTGGGTAGATTCAAGGTACTTTTGGTAGGAATTGTCATTTTTAGGAAGAACTTAGGACTTTAGGAAACTTTCTTGTAGTCTTCCACATTCCGTAACTTACGAAGGCCACTGTCAGACCGTGGTCAGGGGGGTGGATCATAATGAAATGCCAAAGATGCCTAAGAGACGGAAAGGCCATATATAGAGCGCGCTCCGATGAGATGGATATCATGGTGTGTTCAAAATGCGCTGAAGAAGCCCGACAAATAGGGATCCTGGCTGAACCTTTGGATTTTACAGATCAGGTACCTCAGATAAATTATTAGCCCGCAGGCAGGCTCCTGCCTGAACTAGTACCCTTCGCCTGCCCTGAAGTCTCCGACCATTCCATATCTCAATTCAAGCATGAGTTTCGACAATCGTTGTTCTCGTTCACTTTCCTGTCCGACTAAACCTATGATTGCATAGTCGATCATCCTGAATCAGAGTCTTAAACAAAAAGTTTGCATTTTTAGAAAGAATGAGGCAAACTAGAGAAAATGGCCGATTTAGGAGCGAACCAGCCGTCGAAGTTCGATACACCGATACCCATCACACCTGAAAGGCTTGAAGACACAGGCCTAGAGTTTAGTTTCCTTGCAGATCTTGCTTTAAAAACTGTCTATAGCGACGTCAATTGCACTACCGAACGTGTAGCTGAGAGCCTGAAACTTCGGAGGAGCATTACCGAATCACTCCTCCAGCACCTTTACCGGGAACGATTCATTGAAATTCCCGGTCAGGTAGGCCTTCAAAACAATCGCTACGCCATGCTCGACCGAGGATGGCAGCGTGCACAACGTCTCCTGGACGTTAACGGTTATATCGGTCCTACTCCGGTTTCACTCAGCTCCTACGTCAGTATGGTTCAAAAGGAGGAGCGGAACAAAGAACGTATCAACTCAGAATCAATCCACGCCGCGCTTGCCCATCTAGTATTGCCTGAAAGTGTGATTCAGACACTCGGATTGGTCGTCAATTCACGTCGCAGTCTCTTTTTAACCGGACCTCCCGGCAACGGCAAAACCTCGATCGCGAAAGCCCTTCATTCTGCGCTAAGTGGGGAGATTTGGATTCCGTATGCTATTGAGGTGGACGGACAGATCATCAAGGTCTTTGATCCCCATAACCATGAGGTGGCCCAACCTACTCCTTCAGTTCCACACGATCACCGTTGGGTCAAGATCCGACGGCCACTCGTAATCGTCGGCGGTGAGCTGACCATCGAGACCATGGATCTCATTTATAGCCAAACTGTGCGGTACTACGAGGCACCGTTCCAGGTCAAATCCAATGGCGGTATCTTGGTCATTGACGATTTTGGTCGCCAGCGGGTGGACCCACGTGACCTGTTAAACCGATGGATCATTCCCCTCGAAAGGAAGGTCGACTATTTGACCCTCCACACGGGCAAGAAAATACAGGTTCCATTCGAGCAGCTACTGGTTTTCGCCACCAACCTGGACCCCAAGGAGCTTGTGGATGACGCGTTCTTGCGCCGTATGGGTTACCGCCTCCGCATGGATCGTCCAAACAGTGAAACCTACAAGCTAATATTCCAGCAATGCGCGCAGTCATACGGGCTCAGCTATGATCCTCAACTGGTAGAAACGCTTCTGACGCGCTACCAAGCCGAACAGCGTCGGCTGGCCTGTTGTGAGCCGCGCGATCTCATCGAGCGCTGTCTCGACATCTCCCAATATGAGAAACAGGCGGTATCGCTCACGCCTGATCTCCTCGCACTGGCCTGGACCAACTATTTCGGAGCCACGGGTGGCTGAGGTCCTTTAGGGGCCCTGTCAATTCGGATACAGAGATTCTCCGCTTGCTGATCTTTTAATGCTGCGGATATGTGTCCCATCCATTCTCACATGCATCCCTCTATCTGATATCAACTAGTCCCGGGCCTTTCCCTAAGCTGGGTAGCTTTCTCCTTATTGGAACAACTTTGTCCAGATATTACCAAAAATACCCTATTTGTGCTTCTACGAGTCTGTCGCTGACTTATAACTAGCTGTAATTCCACAGGTTTTAAATATTTTTATAGTGGCACGATTTTAGCTAGCGTTCTACATAAGCTCGGGAAGAGTCCTGATTCTATTACCATCAGAAGGGAGGGGAAAACCAAAGTCATGGAGTTTACAGAGTTTCTAGAAGAAAACAAACATAATCCTTTTAGTCCCTTAAGAAATGGGTTGGACAAGCTAAGGCAAATGCTATTATGCCGTATGGAATTCATTACCAGTGAGGCTGAAGCAATAGCTGCCGGTGCAGCGGCGCCAGCTGAGCCAAGCCAAGAGAGTCTCAAGGGTGAGGGTGGGATGAGTAACCCAGAGGCTGAGATTCAAGGGAGCGTGGACATTGACCACGCCAACCACGACAGTGAACCTCGAAAAAAAGAACAAGAAACAAGCCAAGCAGCAAAGCTCGAATATCTGGAAAATCGCCTGAAAACAAAAGACTGGCTTCTGGAGACTCGCGATGTGCAACTAAAAAAGATAAGAGCCGAGCTACTCGAACTGAAAATCCGCCTTGCGTCAATTGAGAGAGACGAATTACGCTCCAACTCGCGGGGCGGCAAATTATGGAAAATGGGCTTCGGTAGGTAACAGCCTCTGGAATCGATCCCAAAGCACTCTTCTAACTTCCCATTCTCCTCTCCCGCGAGGATGAACTCTTAAAAGTTCGATTTTCCCTTATCTTTGCCCAAAGGTTCTTTACTTATCCAGTATTCCGAATCTGGTGGGACGCGACAAGATCCCTACCCTTTGCTTCAGACGTTTCCTCACCTCGGACTCCTGCGCGTTTTAGTCAACGACCTGTCCAAAACAATCGGGCCCAATTTGTCGGTTGCTTCTTTTTACCTGGCCTTTTTGGTGAATCTTCCAAGGAGTCGGACAATCTATGGCGGCAAGGTTTGCTGAAATGGTTGTGGATATGTTATTTAGAATTCATTGTGCAATTTGGCATTGCCCTTCCTCATTTCGGTCCGACGGCAGGTCTTGATGCGATCGTCAAAGTCGCCGAAAAGGCCGAGGAGCTTGGTTTTGACTCGGTCTGGACTCTGGATCGGCTTCTGTGGCCTTTGCAGCCCACGTCGAGGTATCCGGGAAACCCTCGAGGAGAACTTTCGCCCGTCATGCAAACCACCTATGACCCCTTAACGGTCCTCGCGTTCGTCGCAGCGCGGACTAGAAAGGTTCGCCTCGGGACCAGTGTGCTGGTGGCCTCTTTCCGTAGTCCGGTTGTATTGGCCAAGATGGTGGCCACCCTGGATGTGCTGTCGGGAGGGCGGTTCATCCTTGGGTTGGGGGCAGGTTGGAGCAGCGACGAGTTTACGGCAGTCAATCAATGCATGACTGATAGACATGAACGGATGGATGAATTTCTGAAACTGCTCAAATTGCTCTGGACTGAGGCGGAGCCTTGCTTTGAGGGAAAGTTTTATCGGATTCCACGGTCCATCTTTTTACCTAAACCCGTGCAAAAACCTCACCCGCCCATTTGGCTCGGTGGCAATTCCAGGCCGGCCCTGCGGCGGGCTGCGCTTTTTGGTAACGGGTGGCATCCCACAAAGCGTTTGGGCCCGGCAGGTATGGCAAAAGGGCGAACGTATCTCCGAGGATTAGCTCAGAAAGAGGGTCGTGACCCCGACGCCATAGCTCTCACGTTACGCTGGAACAATCTCCCGGACATCAACGATAACCGCGGCCTTCAACAAATGGCCCAGGGACTACGGGATTTCCAGAATGCGGGGCTGAGACATGTCTGCTTTGATTTGAACATCCCGCGGTCCACCTCTCTCTCAGCCATGTTCGGGATGATGGAGAGCCTGATGCATGAGGTGAAGCCGGTTCTCTAGAGGATAGTTCCGCCTCCCAATACTTTCTCTTCATCATAGAAGACTGCCGACTGTCCAGAAGCGACGCCACGCTGCGGATCAGCAAAGAGAACTCTCAGACGATCATTCTCTTTGGTAACGAGCGCAGGTATCTTGGGCTGGCGGTAACGAATTCGGACTTGGTGTAAGCCCTCGTAGAAGTCAGCTAGCCAGTGAAGAGAACCCACCAGGATCTCCTTTTTATAGAGAATAGGATCCTCTGGACCTTCACCCACCACTAGTGTGTTTGTTGTCAGATCTCTTTCAGCAACGTAATAGGGCACCCCTCCGCCGATACCAAGTCCGTGGCGCTGACCAATCGTATAAAAAGCAACACCGTCGTGCCGCCCTACGACTACCTTTTTAGAGGTGACGATATCGCCTTCTTTTCGGGGGAGAAAACCACGGAGAAAAAAACCGAAATCAACCTTGCCTACGAAACAGAGTCCTTGCGAGTCCTTTTTTTCGGCAGTCGGGAGGTCCATCTGGCGGGCCATCTCTCGCACTTGAGCTTTGGTGGTGTCCCCTAAGGGAAAAAGGCAGTGCTTGAGTTGGCGCTGGTTTAAGGTCCAAAGGAAATAGGATTGATCCTTTCCTTTATCTATGGCCTCGAGCAGGTGTGGTTCACGGTTATCATACTCCAACTTAGCGTAATGCCCGGTAGCGATATAATCTGCACCGTAGCTCAAAGCTTGGTCAAGAAAAACGCCGAATTTAATTTCGCGATTGCACATCACGTCAGGATTGGGCGTTCGGCCCTGTGCATATTCACGAATCATGTACTGAAAGACTTGCGCTTTATATTGCTCCCGAAAATCAAAGGTCAAAAAAGGAATGTCCAATTTACTTGCTACTCTAAGGGCATCGCGCCGTTCCTCCTTCTGCTCGCATTCGTCCCAGCAGATCATGTGCACCCCCACCACCGGATGCCCGGCGTTTTTCAAAAGGGCTGCAGTAACAGAGGAGTCGACGCCTCCCGACATGGCGACGAAGACTTTCGTTCGAGAATTCACAGGACCGCTCGCCTCACAGTTTCCACCTTGGCGGCAAGAACTAAGAAGCTCTTAACCTCAGTACGGATATGGGTTGGAAAATAATTTTCCATGTGTTTCAAGTAAACTTGGGATATCTCCTTGTGCAAGGAAATGTAAGCATCTCTATCCGTAACGTAAGGTTTGGGCTTAGCTATGTTTTCCGCTCTACCTCAAGTGTTTCTCTTCACGGCTAGGATGTTTTCAAAATTGTATCAAATTACAATCGATAAGTCTCAGAAACTCTTCCATCAGTTCCGAATAGAATTGCTGCTATTTGAAAGGAAGCAACTTTTGCAATGAGTCCCACTCATTCCCATAAATGAGAAAAAAAGCATGTTCAACTCCCAAGGTTGCAAAAATTTCTCAAATCGAGAGAAAAGTTACCCCAATCAGGAAGAGCAGTTAGAGGCACAGTTTTTGCTCCCTCAAGTAATCTCTCACACGTAAGTTCTAAAGCACGATGGAACTATTTCGAAATGCTCACAACATGAGCCGGGAGGCGGAGACAGCGTGTGGTTGAGGTGACGGTAACGTTTGTTGGGTTGATCAAGCGCCTGGTAGGAACTGGCGAAGAGGTGGTCTCGCTTTCGCCAAAGGCAACCCTGGGGAAGTTGCTCGAAGTGCTGGTGGCCCGTTTTGGTCGGGGATTGGAGGAACATCTGCTGGAGGACGGGGATCTAGCCGCCCATGCAACTGTCCTAATTAATGGTCGTAATGCTCTGAGCCAGGGAGGGCTCAGAGCCGAACTCAACAGCGATCCCCATAGCCGGCTGGAGATCGTGGTCTTGGGCCCCCCACTCATGGGGGGATGAAAACAGGAATGAGCCATGGCAGAAGGGCAACTCACCGCAGGGGACCGGGACGATGTGTGGATCCCCACGGCCTGCGACATGTGTTACAACGGCTGCACCATCCGAGTCCATCGGGTCAATGGCGTAGCTTTAAAGATTGAAGGTATCCCTCAGGCCCCGCCCAACTACGGTAAGGTTTGCGCTAAAGGGAACGCCGGCCTGATGAACCTCTACAATCCCCACCGCATCACCAGCCCGCTCGTGCGTACCAATCCGGATAAGGGGATCGGAGTTGATCCACAGTGGAAGGAGATCTCTTGGAGCGAGGCTCTGGATCTGCTAGTGGGGAAACTTCGTACAGCCCAGGCCAAAGATCCCCGCAGCTTAGTTGCGGCAACCTTCGATCGGTACTCTCACTTTATGCTGAGGGCTTTTATGACTGCCTTCGGCAGCCCCAATCTCACCACGGCCTCTGCCGGTTTCTTTTGCGGCAACGGGATGCATCCCGTTGCCTACACGTTAACCGGCTCCAACGATGTTCATCCCGACCTTAAGCTTTGCGATTACCTGCTCATGTTCGGCACTTCCTACGGTTTTGTTGCCCAGGCGAATGCAATGGGCATCACACAGGAAATGGCTGAGGCCCGCATGCGAGGGATGAAACTGGTTGTGGTGGACCCCGTCTGCTCCTACGCGGCGTCCCAGGCCGATGAATGGATCCCCATCCGGCCCGGAACGGATGCAGCCTTCGCCCTTTCGTTGATGCACATACTGGTAAATGAGCTGGGACTCTACGATGTCGATTACCTGAAGCAGTACACCAACAGCACCTATCTCACTGGGCCGGACGGTCATTACGTGAGGGAACCCACGGACGGTAGGCCTCTTGTTTGGGACGCCCGAAATAGCCGTGCTGGCACATTTGATACCGTGGAGCCTATGCAAGGAGCCCTTGAAGGGAGCTTTCAGATCGACGGAATACAAGCTAAGCCTGCCTTTCAGCTCTTCAAAGAGAACCTATGCTCTTATACTCCCGAGAGAGTATCGGAGATCACTACGATCCCGGCGGCGACAATCCGGCGTGTAGCCAAGGAGTTCGGGGAATCGGCGCGGTTGGGAGCCACCATTCATTTAGAGGATCACGACTTTCCGTTTCGCCCCGCGGCGGTTTGCTGGTATCGGGGTGTGTCGGCCCACAAGCACTCGATGCTCAATGGCATGAGCGTGGGACATATCAATGTTCTGGTCGGTGCGATCGATGTCCCTGGCGGTCTTCTCAACGCGACTGCTTCAGGGCCCTATTGGAGACCCGAGGAAGGGCCCGATGGTCTGCTGGTGCCCGGAAATCCTTTTACCTACCGGCACATGCGAAACCCCGTGCCACCTCGACAGGTTAAGAGACCGGAGACTCTCGAGCTGATAGAGCTCTTCCCCGTTTCGGTCTTTGCCCGTGCGATGCTCTGGCTGGGGGTCCTCCACGCCGAGAAGTTCGGATTGCCCTACCGAGCCGAAGTCTTTATCCAGTGCCGGACAAATCTCATGGCGGCAACCGGGGATCCGAAAATCATGGCGGACGCCCTCAAGCGGATCCCCTTTATGGTCTCCTTTGCCGATCACCACGATGAGACGACCGAGTTTGCTAATCTCCTCCTGCCCGATACCCACGCCCTGGAGAGGCTGGTGCCCATCGTCTTCAATCCCTACTACCACTACAACAATGCTCCTCTGCCCGGCGAGGATTGGAGCTTCAATTTTCAGCAACCGGTCGTCGAGCCCCTGGGGCAGTCACGATACTGGATGGAAGTTCTCTTGGAAGTGGCAGAGAGGCTCGGTATTCGAGCTGATCTCTACACGGCCTTCAATGCCATCGCACACCTTGGAGGAGCGCATCGTCTCGATCCCGGGTGCAAGTACGCCTGGGAAGAAATCTGCGACCGGTGGTTCAAGTCTTACTGCGGGGAGGAACACGGTCTGGCTTACTTTCGTGAGCACGGCTACTGCAAGGTCGGAAAACGGACTGCGGAACAGAGCTATCCGCGCGTTTTCCATAAAGGTCGAATTCCCCTCTACCTGGAGCATTTCATTGGGGCAGGGGAGGAGGTCAAAAAAGTTACGGATGAACTCAATATCTCCTGGGACACCTCTGACTACATCCCGCTGATGGAGTGGCGCCCCTGTCCGGTCCAAAAGGAGAGCCCCCTGGAGTACGACCTCTTTGTGGTGAATCAGAAAGTACCGTTTCTGACTTTCACCTTCACCAGCGAGAATCCCTGGCTTGTGGACCTCGCTTGGCGCAACGCCAAAGTCTTTACGGTCGGGATCCACGCAGACACGGCAAAGCGGAAGGGAATCGCGGACAATGACTCCATCGAACTAGAAACCCCAAGCGGTCGGAGGGCTCGTGCCATCGCCCGACTAACCCAGGGAGTTCATCCTGAATGCTTATCCGTCCCCAGTATTCTTGGCCGTTGGGTGACCTCGAATGAGCGCGCCAGAGGGGAAGGGGTTCACTTCAACAGCCTCGTTGAGTACACGGTCGATCGCCTGGATACCTTGGCGGCGGCTCTGGATGCCTGCGTAAAGGTCAAGGTGAGTAAAACAGGTTCTTCGGTCCAAGGGTAAGGAGGTTCCAATGGCTAGATGGGGAATGGTCATCGATCTGGCGCGGTGCGTCGGCTGCTATGCCTGTACCATGGCCTGCAAGGTAGAAAACGGGACACCTCCCGGCGTCTGGTATGCGCCGGTATACGAAAAGGAGATCGGGACCTACCCCACGGCCAAGCGGATGTTTCTTCCTGCTCTGTGCAATCATTGTAAAGATGCCCCTTGCATGAAGGCCTGCCCCACCGCGGCTATTAACAAGCGTGAGGACGGCATTGTCCTGGTAGATCAGGCAAAATGCTGTGGGAGCCGTGCCTGTGTCGCTGCCTGCCCCTACGGGGCACTGAGCTTTGTGAAGGAGTTGAAAGGTGAATTTGGCGAGGAGCTTATTCCCTTCGAGCAGGCGCTCTACAAGCAGGACCACGTGGTAGGAACCGTGCAAAAGTGCACCTTTTGTGCTCACCGCATTGATCAAGGGATCTATGAGCCGGCCTGTGTCCAGACCTGCCCGACCAATTGCCGTATATTTGGCGACCTGGAAGACCCCAATAGCCAGGTCTCAACGCTAATTTGTCAACGCGATGGCACTCAGCCCCGGCCCGAGGCAGGAACTGATCCATCGGTGTATTACCTTCGCTGAATGGAGGGCAAGGCTATGGCAACAGTGATGAATCCTTTCACGATGGGGCGTTGGGTCATGGAGGCCAAGCCCCAGACCGTCTGGGGAGTTTCCCACACCAGCTGGTTTTTTGCCATGGGGGTGGGAGGTGGCCTCTTCATAAACCGGGCCCTCTTTGGCATGGAACTGGGCCGGATTTACGGCCTGATCGTGGCCGATCTCCTCAGCATGGTTCTCATCGCCATAGGGGGATTGATCCTTCTTGCCGATCTGGGTAGACCCCTCCGTGTCCTCAGGGCCCTGATGAATCCTCGAACGTCCTGGATTAGCGTGGGGGCCATCTGTGATTTCATCTTCCTGATCCTGGCGGGCTTGTGGCTTATCCCTGAACTTGCGGTTGGGGGAGAGCACCCATTCGCGGGGCTTCCCTGGGCAGGAAACTCGTTGCTGGGGATAGTCTTCCAAGTGGTGGCTGGGGCTGCGGCCTTTATCGTCATTATCTACCCTGGCCTAGTGTTAGCGTATTCCCCGTCCATTCCTTTCTGGAATACCATGTTGGTTCCCCTCCAGTTCTTGACCTTCGCCTTTGCCAGCGCTGTGGGGATGGCCCTGATTTTTGCCCTCTGGGCCCCCGTCCCCGCGGCAGTCTTGGCGACCTGGGCCAGCGCCGAGATCCTACTTTTGGCTGTAGGGTTATTGCTGTTTCTAGCCCACCTCTTAAATGGCACTTACAGCCACACTGCAGCCAGGGTCTCTGTGAACCGTCTTATCAAAGGAGAGCTGCGCGTTCCCTTTGTGTGGGGTACATTGCTGGCGGGACTGATCCTCCCCGCAACCTTGTGTCTATGCGGATTCGTCTGGTCGAACCCGGGTCCTGATATCGCACTCTATGGGCTGGCAGGTGTGATCACTTTTCCTGGCAATTGGTTATCAAAGTACACGGTGATCAAGGCTGGAAACTATGCTCCATTCCTCTAGCTGTAGGCCGGCTGCGAAAAATAAGCTGCGGCTCAGGGAACAGAGGTTGAAGTAATCTACAAGCTCCGTAAGAACGAAAAGATAGTTAACCGGGAGGAAAGGAGGAGAACCCATGGTGTCATCAGATTTCGTTAATGCCTACCAGTGGAACTACCGTACGAAGAGACCCAAACGGCCTGCCTGGTTTACCGAGTGGCCGCGCCGTGCTCGAATTGCGGTTACTATTAAAATTATGCACGAGTGGGAATCGGTTCCCGGAGTGCAGACCATGCATCAGAGGCCCATGCCTGAGCATACCTTCTATACCAATGATTTTCTGGCACTGAGTGTTCGGGAATATGGGGTCAACTTCGGTTTCTGGAGGCTCATGGATATCCTGGACAAACATCAGATTAAGGCTACCGTAATCACCAGTGGTCTTACCGCAGAGCTTTTCCCGGAGAGCCTTTGCGAAGCTCATCGGCGGGGTCACGAAGTCGTCTCTCACCAGTTCGACCAAACCAAACACCCCACTGAATACAGGTCGAAGGAAGAGGAAAAAATAGATTTTGTGAGGGCCATGGCCGCTATCGAGAAGGCCACGGGTGAAAGGCCCAAGGGTTACATGTCTCAGGGTCCAAGACCTAGCCCAAACACCCTCGAAATATGTGCTGAACAAGGGATTCTGTGGAACGGCGATTACCAGGACTCGGATATCCCTTATGTTATCAATGTCCACGGTCGGAAGATGGTGTCTGTAGGGTACGTAAGGCCGGGCAATACCGATAATGATGTTGTTCGCAATGGGGGGCCTGCAACGGCCCTAGACGATTTGAAGTTTGAATTTGATGCCCATTACGAGGAGGCGCAGCGTCACCCGATGAAATTCTGTTACGCTATGCACAATTATATCGGTGGGAGACCTGGCATGGCCAAGGTCTTCGATAATTTTCTTCAATATATCAAGGATCTCCCTGGAGTTTGGTTCTGCCGCTCTATAGACATGGCAAACTTCTGGCTAGAAAATGAAAAGACGGTAGAAGAGAGAGCATTGCAAAAGAAGGCGGTATAATCCGTGGCTCATCAACAGGAAGCTAAACCAGATCGTTCCGGCTCGGATGATGTCTGGATTCCAAGCGTTTGCCGGGTCTGTTCAAACGGCTGTGGCATCAATATCCACCGGCAAAATGGTGTCATTGTAAAGATAGAGGGCCTTCCCGAGAGTCCCCACAACTACGGCAAAATATGCGCTAAGGGAATGGCCAATATCATGAGTTTCTATAACCCAGCTCGCCCTCAGTCTCCCTTAATTAGAACGAATCCCCGGAAGGGGTTGGGTGTCGATCCGAAATGGAAGGGGGCGAGCTGGGATGAGGCCCTGGACATCGTGGCTGCGGACATCCGGGAGGTGATTAAGGACGATCCCCGAAAGCTCGTCATTCTCCGGGGTACCGGCGAGCCGGACTGGGTAGGAAGTTGCATGGGATCTTTCGCCAAGGCCGTGGGGACTCCGAACTGGGCAGGTGGCCCGGTCTTTGCCACCCATGTCGATGCCTGCTATTTGATAAACGGTACGATGCATGTGGAGATCGACGTGCCACGCTGCCGTTACCTGATGCTGTTTGGCTCACAGAGAGGTGGGGTCGTCGGACACGACACGATGCGGGCGGCAAGGGAAATCGCTGATGCCAGAGCCCGTGGCATGAGGGTGGTGGTAGTTGATCCCATATGCACCCCTATGGCATCCAAAGCTACCGAGTGGGTGCCCGTCCGTCCCGGCACCGATGGCGCTCTTGCTCTTTCTATGCTCCATGTTCTTGTGAACGAACTGGAGATCTATGATCGGGATTTTCTCCGGACCCAGACCAATATTCCCTACTTGATCGGCGAAGACGGGAAGTATGTCCGGGATCGGAAATCGGGGAAGCCCCTGGTATGGGACGAGACCTCCGAGAGCCCTTCCCCCTTCGATCATACGGATTTACCTGCACTGGAAGGAAATTTTCAAGTTGATGGCCGGTCCTGCATGCCTGCCTTTTCTGGTTTTAAGGAACACCTGAAGCCGTATGCGCCGGAGAAAGTGACCGAGGCGACTACCGTGCCACCGGAGCAAATACGCCGTCTGGCTCTGGAGTTTGGAAAAGCGGCGAGCATTGGCAGTACCATCGTCTGTGAAGGGAGAGAAATGCCTTACCGCCCCGCCTGCGCCTTCTGTGATAGCAGGGGGCTTTCCTCTCACCAATTCGGCCTGTGGGCCAGCATGAACGTGCACATGCTCAATCTCGTAGTGGGTGCGCTTGACGTTCCCGGTGGCAGCCTGAGCACCAATGTCATCGGGCCGGGTGAAAAGCTTCGAGTGGAGGAGAGTCCCGACGGGTTGGTGATGGCCCCTGGCGATACACGCTCCTACCCTCCACGCCGGCCCCAGCCTCCTCAAACTGTGAACCTGCGGGAACTTATTCCACTGGGGAGGGCCATGGGCACCGTCATGATGGGTTTAAGTCTCTTGCACTATCCTCACCTTTTACCATACAAGCCTGAGGTGCTCATCCTGAACAATTTCAATCCTGTCATGTCGGGGGTGGACCCGTCCACCATGGCTCAGGTCCTCGGTAAATTCCGCTCCGTCGTTTTTCTAGGTGACAAACTCAGCGAGACTGCCGAATTTGCTGATGTGGTTCTCCCGCTGCTCCATCATACCCAAAGGCTGGATTTCCCCATGAACTCTATCCGGGGATGGATCAATGGCGACCACTGGTATTTCACCCTCCGCCAGCCCGTGCTTTCAGAGGAGACCGGTGGAAAACATCCCGTGGAGATTTACTTGGATCTGACCGAGCGGCTTGGTCTACGGGACGAGTTTATACAACGCTGGAATTCTGATCTTGGTTTGAAGGAGCCTTACTGGATGGAAACCGGCAGGAAGTACTCGGTGGAAGAAGTCATTGACCGCCATATAAAATCTACCTTGGGTCCCGAGCACGGTCTGGAGAAGCTTAAGGAAAAAGGGTTTATGGCCTATCCGCGAACGCTGGCGGAGAGATTTCCTAGGGCCGTAACCAAATTGCCCAGGGTCCACCTTTACTTTGAGTTTTTACCGGAAGTAGGCGGGCAATTACAGAGTATGGCAACGGAGGCGAGGATGGAGATCGACACGAAGGGATTCCAAGCCTTTCCCTGCTGGTACCCCTGTGCCGCACAGGCGAAGGCCTCTCCGGATTATGATCTCTTCGCCGTCAACTACAAGCTACCCTTCCATGCCAAGACCATGACGCAGGAAAATCCATGGTTGGTTGAACTGGCCGGTCACCACCCCTACGCTTACAATTTCATGATCAATGCACGGACGGCTGTGCACAAAAGTATTGCGGACGGAGACGAAATCGAGGTGGAATCGTCGAGAGGGGCTCGTGTCAAGGGGGTGGTCAAAGTCTCCCAGTGCGTTCACCCTGAGGTCATCGGCATAGCCTCTTGCTTTGGTCGCTGGGCACAGGCACAGCCGACAGGAAGGCATCGAGGCGCCCATTTTAATTCTCTGGTCCCCTACAGTCTCGATCAAATAGATCCCATGGCTGGCCTTATGGACGCCTGTGTGAAAGTTAAGGTGGGGAAAGCCAATAGGGTTTCACAGTAAGCATTGTTTTCAGTAGAGTGCAGGGCTTCATGGGTAGCCGCTTTGAGAAATATCTGGCCGCAGTAGTGCAGGCCGCTCCGGTCTTTTTAAACCGTCAAGCCACGGTAGAGAAGGCATGCAACCTAACTGGCTTAGGGCGCTGCCAACCGGCCGTTTTCCTTCTCTGCCTTTGCCGGTTTCTTAGATGGCGCACGTACGGAATCCCGCTAACACATCACGGCGGTACGGGTCGAAGAAGTTACGATAGCTATTGCACGCAAGACGTGATCGGGTAGCCCAAGCTCCGCCTTTCAAGACCTTACGATAGCCGAACCATGGCGCTGAATATTCCCGGTACGGGGTATCAACAATATAGCCAGGAAACGGATAAAAGGCAGAGGCAGTCCACTCCCATATATTTCCCAGCATCTGTCGGCAACCGAATGCGCTGTCTCCAGAAGGAAAGGCTCCAACATCAACACATCCCATGAAGCGGGAGTCCAGATTGGCACGACCAGGGGAGGGAGGCTCGTCTCCCCAGGGATATCTTCGCTTACGCTCGCTGATTCCCTTTCCATCGGGAGTAGGCTCCGCGCTGGCCGCCACGTCCCACTCTGCTTCAGTGGGGAGACGTCTTCTAGCCCAGTTGCAGTAGGCTTCCGCCTCGTACCAGGTCACATGAATCACCGGTGCATGCTTTTCCATGGGGGCGAGTTTGTCAAAATGCCTGCGCAACCATTGATTTCCTTCGCGTTTCCAGTAGATAGGATGGGTCAATCCTGTTTTCGTCCGCCATACCCAACCTTGATAGCTCCAGAATTCCCGCTGCAGATATCCCCCGTCATCTACGAACTCGGCAAACTCCGTATTCGTGACGGGTGCCCGAGCGATTCTAAACGGCGGCACTTCGACTGGATGGGCCCATTTCTCGTTGTCGAACACGAACGGTAGGTCTGCTGTACCACCGAGTTGAAACGTACCGCCAGGTATCTCAACATCTCCAGTTAATGGGCCACTACCCACCTCGGCAGAATTGGGGTCATCGTGAATGTCACTGAGTTGAGGTTCCGGATAGCCCAGGGTCTGTCTCATGTAAGTAAAGGCCTCCCCATGCATGTCTTCGTGAAGCACCGAAAGGAGGTAAAGATAGGTCTCCCAGGCATCGGGCTCATGGGACTCAAGCCGATCGACCACCCGGTTAAAGACCCGCTGCATGTAAGCTAAGGTCTCTGTCCTTGAAGGGATATGCAGATCCCAGCGGTCATCGTGATCTATCTTGAACGAATCGTATAAGTTCTCTGCTCCATCTAAGAGAAATTGGTCAGAACCTAAAACCCCAAGGACCAAAGCATCATAAAAAAAAGCGACATGTCCCAACTCCCAACGAAAAGGGTTAACAGGTTCCATCTGCGGAACGATCAATTGCTCATCCGATAGGTCGGTGACCAGGTTCACTGTCCGTTGACGTGCCTCATCGACGAGATAAAACAAGCCGGAGGCTGGAAGCTTGAATCGTTCGTTCATAAGGCTCCTCGAATAATTGCGTGACACGTGGCGATGGGCCGCCCTCGGTCCGGAATACCGCCATACCTTTCTTACTTTGGTTTGTCGAATTTAGCAACTTGATAACGCGTTGATATCCCGTCGAGAAAAAAATGAGATGGCTGCCACATCCCGAAATGCAGTCTGAGGCACCGAAGCCTTTCAGAATGATCTGCGCCCCAGGAAGCGCGGCAATCTGTTGGTTCCGATGACATTCCTCTCGAGCTGCGGAAGGATAAACCAGAACGTTTATGATCTGTGCCTCACGGTGTTTGAGTAAGTAGTCGATATGCCAGTGGCATCTCTTGTCTTTTTTCCTGAGATGTCGAGATAGGCGGGCGCTCAGGCTGTTCAGGGCGCTTCCGGTGTAAAGATAAGCCCCCTTAGGAAAGGGAGCGCTTCCCAGCTTTCCTATGGAGATCCGCCTTTCCCTTTCCAGGTCAATGACTAGCGTATAGCATCCTTTCAGTACCAAAGAATCCTTCGCTCTCTGTGGAACCGATTGGTCTTGACGTTATTTTAGACCTTATTGCAGAAGCGGAAAAGAGAGATGCTCTTTTTCTCATTGTTCGGAATAAAAATCCTTTTCGATTAGGAGATATAAAGGGAAAGCGTGAGGCAGAGTTTAGTGGCATGCTATTTGCGGAGATTCAGAAGGTGTGGCTAACGTTCGGTAATTTGAGAAGGGTGTATCCTCCGGGAACTATGAGGCAAGGAAGCGGTTGCAAAACTCCCTTGTAGCATGGTCAGGGTGTTGATGGATGCTTTGGACGATCCGTTCCGGGGCATAGGATTCATATCTCAGGCGCCAAGTTGCGTCAAACTGATAGGGCTGCTAGATAAATGGGGTAGTGAGGTTGCGATGCGGCTAGAAGGCTTTACTCGAACTACAAGAGAGGATGCCGAAAGATACGGTAGGCTCGGATGTTGGTTGGGTATTACTTTTGGGGATATGTTCGATCGAGGGGTAGACCTGTATCCCGACAAGGAGGCTTTAGTTGATGAAAGAAGCCGATTAACCTATGCGCAATTACGGGAAAAAGCAGATCGGCTGGCCATAGGTTTCATGAATGTCGGCATAAAGAGACATGACCGTGTTTTGTTACAGTTACCCAACTGGAGTGAGTTTGTCTATTCCTACTTCGCTTTGCAGAAGATTGGGGCCATTGTTGTTTTGGTTCTCCCAAGACATAGGCTATTGGAGATTAACCTGCTTTGCCGGTCAACGGGTGCGGTCGCGTGGGTTCTCCCGGAGCGATACCGTAACTTCAACAATTTAGCTATGATTGATGATGTTCGGCACAGTAATCCACTGATGAAACATATAATATTGGTCAGGGGAGGAAAACGCGGTGGCTTTCACAACCTGGAGCGGCTGATAGAGGAGACTAAGCTTCGCGAAGATAGCCTTAGTGAGCTTGCTGCGAGAAGACCAGACCCAACGGAAATTGCCCATTTGGGGCCAACCGGTGGTACCACAGGTTTACCGAAACTGGCAGCACGTACACACAATGACCACATCTGTAATGCTGAATATAAAAGGAGAGCATGGGAGCTGAACAGGAGTGAAACATGTGTGGCTATGGCTCCTGTGACGCATGATTTGACTTTTACCGTTGCCGTTTGTGGTGCAATGTTGACCTCTGCCAAATTAGTTTTAGTAGACTCCTCAAGGCCGGAGGATTTCTGCGAGAGCGTACAGAGAGAGAGAGCAACCTGTGCGGTAACGGTTCCTGCAGTGGCTAGGAGGATTGTCAACTTGGAGCGCCTGAAGGATTATGATCTAACTTCTTTATTAAAGCTCCATGTGGCTGGGGGGCCCAGCCCATCTGATTTAATCAGAGGCATCCACGAGAAGATCGGCTGCAATTATGTTATCGGGTTAGGGTCGACTGAAGGCTTGAACTGCATGACGAGATTAGACTATGACCTCAATACCATCTGCAATACCTCTGGAAGGCCGTGTTGCCCGTTTAGTGAATATAAAACCATTGACCAAGATGAGAGAGCGGTTCCACCCCAAATGGTTGGCGAACTCGTGATCAAGGGGCCGGACGTATTTGCGGGTTATTTTAGGTCTCCCGAGGAGAACAGGAAAAGTTTCACTCAAGACGGTTTCTTCAAAACCGGTGATTTAGCGATTATAGAGAACTCTGGCGATATTAAAATAATGGGCAGGATTAAAGACGTTATTCTCCGAGGAGGTGAAAATATTTTTCCTGGTGAGATAGAAAGGTTCATCAATAATCACCCGGATATTGAAGCTGTCGCGGTCATCGGTATGCCCGATAAGGAACTGGGGGAAAGGGTATGTGCCTATATTAAACCGGCTGCCGGTTCAAAGCTCAGTTTTAATGGTATAGTCTCATTTTTAAAGAGTGGAGGCGCCTCCGTGCTTCAGCTCCCAGAGCGAATCGAGTTCATCGACAGGATCCCGTTAACGAAAGTAGGCAAAGTGGATAAAAGAGCCCTGCAGCAAGATTTAAAGAGGCGTCTTCAGTCTGGTTAACCCGGCTGAGGCTAAGGGAGGTACAGTGTGGTTAAGTTGGAAGTTGGACGTTTGCGGTTTATTGAGGAAGAAATGTAGTTAACGTGATGTGGAAATCTGTAAAGATCTAGCGACGCCTTGGTTCCGCACATAAAATTAAAGTGGCGGATGATTGGATTGAACATGGCGATGCAGAGGAAAAATGTGAAAAAAAAACGTGGAACTCCCCCGGTTCACGTGATCTCAGGGAAGCAGCTTCTTCGGCTGAAGGTTAACGGCGAGGCCCACGAAATCGCCACAGATACCAGCAAAACGCTATTAGAGGTCCTGCGTGAAGAGATTGGTCTTATGGGGACCAAGCACGGCTGTGAGCTTGGAGAATGTGGGACCTGTGCGGTCCTGATGGACGGAGTGCCGGTTCTTTCCTGTCTGGTGCTCGGGGCTGAAGCGGAAGGCGCTGAAATCGTTACGGTTGAGGGAATGATGGAAGGCGCTCAACCTCACCGTCTTCAAAAGGCCTTTGCGGATCTCGGCGCGGCGCAGTGTGGTTACTGCATTCCAGGCATTTTGCTGGTTGCGAAGGCGCTTTTGGATAACAACCCCCATCCCAGCCGTGATGAAATCCGGGAATCCCTGTCAGGCAACCTCTGCCGCTGCACGGGATATACAAAGATTCTTGACGCTGTGGAACTGGCAGCGAAAGGTCAGGAGGGCTCGTGAGACCAAGGACCTTTTCGGTGATTGGAAAGCCTCTCCCGAAGATAGACGCTCTGGCCAAGTGCACGGGCGAAACGCGCTATGCGGATGATCTGGAGCTTCCGCGGATTATCTATGCCAAACTGCTCCGCAGTCCTCATCCCCACGCATGGATCCGGGCTATCCGGACCGAGAAAGCGGTAAATTTTGATGGGGTCTACGCGGTCATCACGGGAAAGGATCTGCCGGAGAAGTTTGGTATTCTTCCTGTCACCCAAGACGAAGAAGCCCTCGCAGTAGAGAAGGTGAGATATGTGGGAGACCCGGTAGCAGCGGTTGCAGCGGCCAGTGAGGCCATCGCAGAAAAGGCTATGGGGATGATCGAAGTGGATTACAAACCCCTTCCCCCGACTTTTTCTATCGAGGAGGCGTTGGTGGCAGAAGGAGACCGGAGAATCCACAGGTGGAATCGCCGTGCGAATATCCTGAGAGAGGTCTCCTTTGAGTTCGGTAACGTTAAAGAAGGTTTTGATCGGGCCGAGCAGGTCTTTGAGGATTCTTTCTTCTTCCAGGGCAATACGCATCTGCCTATGGAGCAGTACTGTTCCGTCGCCTCATACGGATCAGACGGGAAACTCACCCTTTGGTCATCGACGCAGACACCCCATTATGTCCATCGCGCTCTCTCCAAGATCCTGGGCCTGGATATGAGCCGGGTTAGGATCATTGCGACACCCACGGGAGGCGGGTTTGGCGGAAAGAGCGACCCTTTTTCGCATGAGATCTGTGTAGCCAAGCTTTCCATGATGACCGGAAGACCGGTCAAGATAACCCTCACAAGGGAAGAGTGTTTCTACGTCCACAGAGGCAGGCACCCCGTCAAGATGTGGATCAAGACGGGAGTTAAAAGCGACGGTACGCTTCAGGCGATGCATTTTAAGTCCTTCCTGGACGGCGGTGGTTACAGTAGTTATGGCCTGGCAACCGTCTTTTATACGGGTGCGCTACAAACGACAACCTATAAGCTTCCGGCATACAAGTTCGAAGGTCTGCGTACTTTCACCAACAAGCCGCCCTGTGGACCGAAGCGGGGACATGGTACCCCTCAGCCCCGATACGCCCTAGAGGTTCACCTGGACAAAGTCGCAGACAAACTCGGCCTTGACCCTATCGATCTCAGGCTAAAGCAATTGGTGGAGCCCAACACGGTGACGGTGAATGGCTTGCGGATCGGTACCACCGGCCTGAGGGAGTGCATCGAAAAACTAGCGGTCAAAGCGGAGTGGAAGAAAAAGTTCCGGCGACTCCCGTTTGGCCGGGGTATTGGATTTGCGGCCAGCGCATACCTCAGCGGGGCCGGACTGGCTATATACAGGAACGAGATGCCTCACTCGGGAGTCCAGATCAAGCTGGACCGAGGAGGTGGGATCACGATCTTCTGTGGATCGACGGATATCGGACAGGGTTCCGACTCTATCTTGGCTTATGCCGTGGCAGAAGAGCTCGGTGTGAAACCGGCAAGCGTACGCGTGGTGACGGCAGATACAGACCTAACACCGGTGGATCTGGGCAGCTACTCCAGCCGGGTCACGGTCATGACAGGCAATGCGACTGTCCAGGCTTGCGGGAGGCTCAAGGAGAAGCTTTTTGAGGTAGCCGGGGAAGCCCTCGAGGTGCCTTTAGACGACCTTGAAATGGCTGATGGGCAGGTGCGTAGCAGGAGTTACCCGAGACGGAGGATGAGTTTTGTCGAGTGCGTGCAGATGGCAGAGTCCAAATTTGGCACGCTAGGTGCGACCGGCAGCTATCGCCCACCCAAGCATTCTGCAAAGTACAAGGGAGCCGGAGTTGGGCCGAGTCCGGCCTACAGCTTCTCCACGGCCATTGTGGAGCTTCGCTGCAGTGGCGAGACCGGAGAGATCAAGGTCGACAAGGTTTGGATTGCGCATGACTGTGGTAGGGCCTTCAATCCCTTGTTGGTGGAGGGGCAGACGGAGGGGAGCGTCTATATGGCGTTGGGGGAGGTTTTGATGGAGGAGCAGGTCTTTAGAAAATCAGGACTCCACAAGTTTCCCTCCATGCTTGACTACAAGAGTCCGACCACACTCGAGACTCCAGAGATCGATACGCTGCTTGTGGAGACCGGCGATCCAGCCGGGCCTTACGGTGCCAAGGAGGCAGGGCAGGGGCCACTCCTGCCGGTGATTCCAGCAGTCGCCAATGCTGTGTATGACGCCATCCGCGTGCGAATTGATGAGATACCCATCACATCGGATAAGGTACTCAGGGCTTTGGAAGGACGGCTCAAGCCTGTGTCGATTCCACGCTTCGAGTTTCCCGTACCGATTAAGTGGCAGCCGGGAGAGGGCGTGCAGGTGTTACAAAAGAGTTAGGCCCGGAGAGTCGGAAGGTGTTGGAAAAAGATGCTGAGACTACCTGAATTCAGTTACATAAAGCCCAGGTCGCTGAAAGAGGCCATCAAGGCGCTTTCTGATCTCGGACCCGAGGCGATGACCGTTGCCGGTGGCACCGATGTCTATCCGAAGATGAAGCGTGCCCAGTTTACTCCACAGTACTTAATCACCCTTCGGTTTTTACCGGAGCTCAAGGGCATCCGTAGTGGGCGGGAGGGGATTTGGATCGGAGCAGGAGAAACACTGACCGCCGTGGCCGGAGATCAGAGCCTTGGGGAGCGTCTACCGGCTCTTACCCAGGCTGCGGGTTCCGTTTCCACGCCACTGCTGCGCAATATGGGAACCATCGGCGGTAACCTCTGTGTCGACACCCGGTGCAACTACTACGACCAGACCTTCTTCTGGCGTGAAGCTGCCAACTTCTGCATAAAGAAAGATGGTAAAATATGCCTGGTAGCACCCAAGAGTAAGAAATGTCTGGCCATTTCCTCCTCTGACACCGCACCGGTCCTGTGGAGCTTGGGTGCAAAGGCTGTCCTAGTCGGGCATGGTAGCCAACGCAGGGTTCCTCTCAAGGAACTGTACCAGAATGATGGGATCGAATTTCTCACTAAGCGGAGGGATGAGGTGCTTTGGGAAATCCTGATTCCCCGTGCAGCCCTTGGCTCACGAAATGTCTATATCAAACTTCGCCGCCGGGGTTCTTTCGATTTTCCCGTATTGGGTGTAGCCGCGGCTATGACGTTAGGCAGGGAAGGGATCTGCCAAGCCGCCAGGATCGTTCTTACGGCGGTATCCTCGGCCCCCAGGGAGGTTGAGGCGGCAAGTCAGCTGCTCGTGGGCAAAAAGATCACGAGGGACGTCGTTGAGGGTGTCGCAGATGCTGCGGCCAAGGAGTCCCATCCCGTGGACAATGCCGATATGGACTACTGGTATCGGAAACGCATGACGAAAATCTATGTGGTTAAGGCACTGGCGTCGTTGGCCGGTTTGGATCTCTGAGGCTCGAAGGCCGGAGTGAGAAGATTTCGAGATTGCCTGCCCGGGATATGCATGCCTCCGGGCAATCGCATCACGACATGTCATTTTCCTTCTTCCTAGGTGGCAAAGTCTCCAGCCGCAGGCAATGGACCGAGTCTTTGCTGCGCGAGGAATCGCAGATAGCATATCTCGGATTCAAGCTTGCGAACTTATCATTCACAATAGAGGCTCGGACCTCGATTCTTCGATGCACAACGATGGCTACTCTGTAAAATGGGGGTGGATGCCAATGCCAAACCGTCTCTTGGCGCCGATGTTGCGCGTAACCGTGTCCCCTCGGAGGTCCTGAACCGTAGCAATCGAAAAGGTTTTTTCTGGTAACGCCATGGAAGAGAACTTCGCTTGCTTCTTAGAGTCGAACGCGCATCGTTTCGGAGCCAGGAACGCCTTGATTTGGAATGGCGGGAGTCTGACATGGAGCGAGCTTAACCAACGGGCGTCCGGGTTTGCTAAGTTCCTCATGGAGCAGGGGGTAAGGCCTGGGGACAGGGTTGCTCTTTTGCTCCCGAACCGTTGGGTTTTTCTTGTTGCTCTTTTCGGGATACTTAAGCTCGGTGCAACAGCGGCCCCGCTGAGCCCTCGTCTTAAGACTGAAGAGCTTGATGTCATCTTGGCTGACCTCAAGCCCAAGCAGGTTGTCACCGCAGTGAAGGTACACGGAGCCGCCTGGGTTACGCCCCGTTTCACGGAATCTCCAGCCATCATCATCTATACCTCGGGAAGTACCGGACGGCCGAAGGGGGCCGTTTTTAGCCACAGGGCTTTGGCCATTGCTAATCGGTCATGGGGAGAGGTGGTCATGGGGCTTACGGAAAACGACATGGTTCTAGGCGTGCTTCCCTATTCGCACAACTACGGTATGTACAGCGGACTTCTTGCCCCACTTCTATTCGGTTCCACCGTAGCTTTGGTAGAGCGTTTTACGCCTGAGGTAGTCATTGATACCATCCAGAGGTATCATGTGACCGTCTTTCCGGGGGTCGCCACGATGTTTCGGCGTCTTCTTAATTTCCCGTTGTTTGCCCATGCCGACCTTTCGAGTCTGCGTCTGACTGTCTCAGGGGCAGCGCCGTGTTCATGGGAGCTGATGAAAGAATGGCAAGCCAAAACCGGGACGAGGATTCTTCGTGGGTACGGAATGACGGAAATTCCCCGTTGCATTTCCTATTTCGTTGGTGATCCAATGGACTTTCCTGACGCTGTCGGCCGTCCTGTTTCTGGTGTGGAAATCCGAATAACGGATGAAGCGGGACGGCCGGTGCCTTACGGTGAAGTCGGGGAGATGTGGATTAAATCCCCTACTGCAATGGATGGCTACTTAGAAGCACCTCAGGAAACTGAAGCGGTCCGAGTTGATGGCTGGTTTAAGACAGGGGATGTCGCCTCCGTTTCTCGGGAAGGGTTGATCCGGATTGTAGGAAGGAAACGCGAGCGGATCCTTAGGGGCGGATTTTCGGTCTTTCCGCAGGAGGTTGAAACCGTTCTGATCTCCCACCCGGCGGTCGCCGAGGCTGCTGTGGTAGGAATTCCCAGTCTTGATCTGGGTGAGGAGGTCGTTGCGTTTGTAACTCTCAAACCCATGGCAGAGACAACACCTGAAGCGTTAATCACACACTGCAGGGAGCATCTGGCGCATTTCAAATATCCCCGTCGAGTAACTTTCCTCAAAGAGATGCCGAGGGGGGCAACAGGGAAAATCCTCAAGTCGGAATTGCTGAAGGGCGAGTTCCCAACCAAAGCGTCTGGCAGTCAATCGTCGCCCAACTAGCCGTCTCAGTCTAGTAAGTCGAAGAAAAATGATACGAAGACCTTAGATCCGGGATCGGGCAAACTCACTGAGGCCGGCCATTGAGCCGGAGAAGACACCGATTGCCGACACCATGGCGGCTCTCCTGAAGCTCAAGGACCAGGGAATGATCCGTGCCATAGGGGTGTCAAATGTATCCGTCAATGAAATAAAGGAGCATACTGCTTCAGGGGAAGTTGCCAGTGACCAATTCCGCTCCAGTATGCTGCTCCGTGACGCCGAGATAGGCATCCTTCCCTATTGTCACGAGCACAACATCGCTGGGTTGACCTATATATCGCTGGAGCAGGGTCTTCCTACCGGCAAAATCCGCATGGAGCGGACATTCGGAAAGAACGAAATCCGGAGCAATGCTGATTGGAATGGTTGGTTTATCCCGTAAAACAGGCATCGTCTACCTAGTATGCTTGAAGGTTGGAATCCGTTGATCGAAAATACCGCTGCACGCTAGCACAGCTGGTGCTTGCTTGGACTACGGCACAGCCGGGAGTTACTCATGTTCTAGCAAGGTCCCGGCGCGTTGCCGATGCAGGGGCGAATGCACTGGCTGCTGATCTGCAACCGCCGGCTGATGATTTGCTGACTAGTCGCCATGATGTTGAAGACTTGGGTAAACCGAAGTTGTTTATGGTAGACGGGTAGCAAAACAAATTACTACGAAAAATGAAGAGGAAGTTACCGAAACTTCAAATTTTTGTCCTCTTAGCAGTCCTGCTTATTGCAGCCGGTAATAGTCAACATGCGCACAAGGCCACCGTTCAGCAGGACATCGGACCCGCCAGTGGCACACTCATCGCAGTTGGCGGGGAAGCAGAGGCCCTCTTCCGACGCTTCATCGGTCTGGCGGGGGGACCTGCGGCTAAGATTGTTTTAATTCCAACGGCTTTAGCTGACGGATCGCCACAATTAAAGAACCTCGATGGATTTGCGGATCATCTTAGGTACTCGATGGGATTACCAAATCTTACAGTCTTACATACGCGGGATCGCACGCTAGCCGATTCGTTCCCATTCGTGCGCCCTATTCAACAGGCCGATGGCGTCTGGTTTAGCGGAGGACGGCAGTGGAGGTTGGCTGATGCCTACCTTGGCACAAGAACACATGTGGTATTAAAAAAGCTTCTGGCTCGAGGTGGAATCATCGGGGGTAGTTCCGCCGGTGCTACGATTCAAGGCTCCTTTTTGGTGCGAGGCGACACTAAGACGAATACGATCATGGTCGGGGATCACCAAGTGGGTCTAGGGTTTCTTCGGAATGTTGCCATCGACCAACACGTTTTTGAGCGGGGGCGGGAGTTTGATCTTCTTAAGGTAGTCAAGGCACACCCTGAGGTCCTGGGTATCGGATTAGATGAGAAGACGGGTATGATTGTCAGAGGAGATGTCATGGAAGTCGTTGGGGCGAGGTATGTCTATATTTACGACAGCTCCCGTTGGAAGCCTGATACACCGGACACAAAGAAGTTTTTTCACCTGGAGGCGGGCGATCGATACGATCTGCGCAAGCGTCGGCGTATGCCATGAGGTCAATGCGGGAAAAGATAGCCAGAACGGTGAAGGCCGATTGCCCATGTTGGTGTTCTAGGGAATTGGCGCAAAACCGTTTTTGCGGTATAAAAGTCGTACTGGGCCAGAAAAAGCTGAAAGGCTGTGCGCCCCTCACTAACGGCGTCGGATGATTAAGGCATGAATAGCAGATGGAGGACAGAAGAGCTTAGCAAAACATACCTTGCCGAGGTTCGAGGAGCCGTTCCATCAGCCGACACTCAAATTGAGGTCATGCTGAAAATAATTAGTCTGTGGAAACCACGTCTGAAAACCATAATGGATCTAGGTTGCGGCGATGGAATCTTGGGGCAGGCAATACTCGACAAATTCCCAGCTGTTCAGGTATTCTTTGTTGACTTTTCGGCTCCTATGTTAGAGGCCGCGAGAACAAAGGTTCAAAGAACAAGAGCAGTTAACTTCGTAAAATCTGATTTTTCATCACCGGATTGGAGAAATTCTTTCCATAAAATGGAAGGCTTCGATCTGGTGGTTTCAGGGTTTTCCATACACCATCAGCCGGATGATCGAAAACGAGAGATTTACCGCGAAATATACGAACTTCTGAACAATGGGGGGATTTTTTTAAACCTTGAACACGTAGCCTCACCAACGAATAAAGTCGAAGCACTATTCAAGGATTATTTTATTGACTCCCTGTGCTCGTTTCATTCGAAACGTGATCCGCACATAAAGCGAGAGGCCGTTGCTAAGGAATACTACAACCGTCCGGATAAAGAAGAGAATATTTTGGCTCCGGTGGATAGCCAGTGTGAATGGTTACGAGAAATAGGGTTTCAGGACGTAGATTGTTTCTTTAAGATTTTTGAATTGGCCCTTTTTGGGGGAAGAAAAATCATTTGACAAAGCACTGCGCTTACAGGTTATTTTTTTGTATTCGTCGGTACCATCGCGGTGTTTCTTGGCTGTGATGGCGTTGTACGGAAAAAACTGAACATCCGATGGTACACGTAAGGATATGGAGGACCGTGTAACGGAGTTGAACGAACGCAGACAACGTCAGCAAGGCTTTTTTAACGGGGGGTGCCCGTGGGCCGGAGCGGGGCAACAGGCCGTTTGTAGGTTTTCGGTTGCACTTGACCGAGTTCTAGGAGGTCTGGATCGATTTGTTTAAGACAATGGACAGACTCATTCTCTTTGATCTCGATGGAACTCTGATCCGCTCTTATGCTGGGTTTGTGCCCTTTAACCAGGCTATTGAGAAAACCTTCGGCCTCTCCGCGGATATCCGTACGGTTATTCCCGACGGCAACACCGATCCTCTCATTTTGGAAGACGTTTTTGACACATCGAAACTGCGAGTGAAAATCACCAAAGAGAAATGGGCGAGTTTCGCCAAAAACCTCGTGGAGAGTTACACCAACGCGATTGCGCAGGGGCTCACCAAGGTCATCCCCCTTACTGGAGTTCTAGACCTTGTGAAAGAACTGGCGAAGAAGAAAGGTCTCCACCAAGGTGTAGTTACAGGAAACCTGGAAGCGACGGGGAGATTGAAGCTGCAAGCTGCCGGGCTGGCCCTTCACGTGGGTCTGGGTGCCTATGGTAGCGATTCTCGAAACCGCGTGGACTTGCCCCGGATCGCCAAACAGAGGTGGGAGACAGTCCTAGGAAGGTCCATCTGCTCTCATCACTGTGTCATCGTTGGAGATACGGCTAAAGATCTGATTGCGGCAAGACAAAACCATATGAAATGTGTTTTGGTAGGTACGGGAAGATATCCGGTGGAGGAACTGGGGCTGTTGGGGCCTGATGTTTGCCTGTCAGACTTGACCGATACGAAGGCTGCTGCGGAGGCCTTGCTCAACTTGTGAATCTCGTCCTGTGGAGACGTGGGTAAAGAGGGGGTGCTATCGACATCTGGAATAAGGTTCCTCTCTGTCAACGGTCCCCGTTACGGTGCATGACCCTCGGATAACGGGCCTGCTGTTCCCCAGCAAAGGTCATTACGATCCGGTTCCATGCCTATGCCTTGGCCGGTGTGATTGTCCGAGTATCTTTTTGCGTAGACGGATGGATTGAGGTGTGACCTCGACCAGTTCGTCGTCATCAATCCACTCGATGCCATCCTCGAGTCCCATCTCCCGATGCGGCGTGATGATGATATTCTCGTCCCGGCCGGCGGCGCGCATGTTGCTCAGCTTTTTTTCACGACCGATGTTAACGTTGAGATCAACATCGCGAGAGTATTCACCGACGATCATGCCTTCATAGACACGCATCATCGGCGCGATGAAAAGGACACCTCTTTCTTGAAGGTGAAAGATGGCATAAGGCGTGGCTGATCCTTCGCGGTCCGCGACCATAGCTCCGTTAGTCCGGGCTTGAATCGACCCATGCCAGGGAGCCCAACCGTTGAACAGAGCGTTCATAATGCCGGTTCCCCGCGTATCGGTGAGAAAACGTGAGCGAAAACCGATTAGTCCCCGTGATGGAACGGAGAATTCAAGCCGCACACGTTTGGAGCCTGCGTGGATCATTTTGGTCATTTTGCCCCGCCGCACAGAGAGGAGCTGTGTTACCACGCCGATAAATTCCTCCGGAACGTCAATCACCAACAATTCAATGGGTTCATTGAGTAGGCCTTTGATTTCACGGGTGACGACGGTAGGTTTCGATACCTGTAGCTCGTAGCCTTCACGCCGCATGGTCTCTATTAGAATGGCCAACTGGAACTCCCCGCGGCCGGTCACTTGCACAGACTCCGATGAATCGGTTTCTTCAACGCGAAGGCTCACGTTTTTTCTCTGTTCGTAGCGCAAGCGCTCATGCAGCTTTCTCGAGGTGACGTACTGGCCTTCCCGCCCGCCCCACGGAGAGTTGTTGACGCTAAAAATCATGGAGATGGTTGGTTCGTCCACACGGAGGGTAGGAAGCGGCTGCGGCCGATCCGGGTCCGCGATGGTGTCGCCAATGGTGATGTCTTCGATGCCGGCAATGGTTACGATTTCTCCTGCATTCGCTGACTCCAGTTCGATCCGTTTCAGTCCCTGCCAGCCGTAGAGATGCGTGACTTTTATCTGCTGCTGACCCCCCTTGGCACGGCAGAGTGTATAAAAGCCAGGCCGCAGTGTACCGTTTCTTACCCGCCCGATTGCCAGGCGGCCAACGTAGTCGCTGTAATCCAGATTGTTGGCTTGAAACTGTGTAGGAAATGTGGGGTCGATCAAGGGTCCCGGCAGTGCCTGGAGAATAAGGTCAAACAGTGGACGTAGATCAGTCGAGGGCTGGGTAAGATCCCGCATGGCAATGCCAGCACGCGCGTTCGTGTAAACTACCGGGAAGTCCAACTGCTCTTCCGCGGCATCGAGATCAATGAACAAGTCGTAAATCTCGTCCAATACGGTGGTCACCCGGGCATCCGGGCGGTCGATTTTATTGATACAGACCATTGGCGATAGCTTTGCCTCAAGGGCCTTCTTCAAGACGAACCGGGTCTGGGGAAGCGGTCCCTCAGAGGAATCGACGAGTAGCATTACACCATCCACCATCGCCAGTGTTCGTTCGACCTCACCGCCAAAATCGGCATGACCCGGAGTATCGACGATGTTAATTTGGACGCCTTTGTAGTGGATGGTTGTATTCTTCGCCAGGATCGTGATACCCCGTTCACGCTCGAGATCGAGAGAGTCCATGACGCGCTCGACTACACGCTCGTTAGCACGAAAGATCCCGCTCTGATGGAGCATGGCGTCGACCAATGTTGTCTTCCCATGGTCGACGTGAGCGATGATGGCTATGTTTCGAATGTCGTTACGCTGTTTTAAGGCATGCTTCATCAAATTTATATTTATTAGGGAGCACCATGGGTTTGTCAAGCGATCGGCTTGTTACCTTGCGATGAGGCAGAATACAGCTCGGCTCGAGAACCGTCTCAAGCATTCCGATTGCCAAAGGGTCTTGAGTGACATGTCTGCGAGTAAGCCAAACTTTCCGAAGTAGGTTCCGTGCGTTGAGTGCAAAACCTGTAAGAGAGTTTGTGGTGATCTCGCTTGGGATAATGATAACAAGGAACAAGTGAAGCGGTTCGAGTTATGGAGTGTCACACGCGTGGAGCTCTCGTATCAACAGCTGATCGCCTATCATTCCTTCCTATTACCTCTCTACCCATTATAGCCATTTTCCTGTTGACTCTGACGACGAAAGGGCGACTAATAACTCTTCGTTGCTGGCCGGTACTGAGACTAGCCGGGAATGTGAGACTATTCCAAAACGAAGCAGACTCCCTTCCAGCTGTGAAATTCGAGCTAGTTTGCGCGCCGGCATTTTCGGGAAGTTCGTAAGGTAGAGAGTGGGTTTGTCTATCTGACAATTCAAGGAGACCGTATTGCGTTCCAGGGCGGGTTCCTTGCGCCGGCGTCATCCCTGGCGTATAAATTTTATCCGTAGGCAACATGGGACGGTTAAAAACTTATCTCTGGCGATACTGGCGGCGCTACCTTCTAGGAATTTTGTGCCTTTTTGGGACGGCATCCTTGATCATGTGGATCCCGTGGTGGATCCGCGAAGGTATCCGGATCCTTGAGAACGGTGGAACGATTGAGGAGGTTACTTTCTATGCCGTGCTCATCGTCTTAGCAGCAGTGTTCCAAGGTATTATCCGAACCCTTTCTCGTTCGATCGTCTTCAATACGGGGCGGGATGTTGAATATGACCTACGCAATGACCTTTTCGCGCACTTGCAAAAGCTTCCCATCGCTTTTTATCAATCACGCAGGACCGGGGACCTGATGTCCCGGGTTATCAATGATATCTCCGCAGTCCGCATCCTCTTGGGCCCCGGTATTCTAAACCTGGTGAACGCGCCTCTTTACTATCTCTACGCGCTCATTCTAATGCTTACGATGGACGTTCGGATGACAATCGCCGCCATCCTTCCTTATACACTTCTGATCTGGATCGTGCGCAATTTTCGCGGGAAGGTGATGAAAAGCTCGCTAAGGGTGCAACAGCAAATGTCGGAGTTGAGCAGCCATGTCCAGGAAAACCTGAGTGGTATCCATGTGGTCAAGGCCTATGCACGGGAACAGGACCAGATTCAACAGTTCGTTCAGATTAACATAGAGAATCAAGAACGAAATATGGAGCTCGCCAGGCTTCGCGGAATGATCGGCCCCTGCATGCAAGGGATCAATGGCCTCACGGTTCTTCTCGTGATTTGGTATGGGGGTATCCGGGTGATTCGTGGGGATTTAATGATTGCAGATATAGTGGCCTTTATTGCTTACCTCAATGTTTTAGCCTGGCCTACGGCCGCCTTCGGTTGGATGCTGTCGCTTGTGGAGAGGGGACGGGCGGCGATGGAGCGTCTCGAAGAGATTTTCAAGGCCGAACCAAGAATAGCCAGTCCATCGGTTCCGCAGGCGCTTGAAGATCCCAGGGACGGCATTGAGTTTCGTCACGTCTCGTTTGCATACGATCAAAGGGTAAATGGCGCAGCCGTACTCAAGGACATCAATTTCAACCTCTCCCCAGGTCATACCCTGGCCATCGTGGGTCGTATCGGGTCGGGAAAAACGACCTTGGTCCGGCTCCTCTCCCGTCTTTATGATGTTACCGCTGGAGAGATTCGATTGGGTGGTAGGGATATCCGTACGCTTTCCCTTTCCGAGCTCCGTAGGAGTTTGGGCTGTGTGCCGCAAGATCCCTTTCTCTTTTCAACCTCCGTTCGGAGCAACCTGGCCTTTGGGAGAGACCGGGTTCTAGATGAGGAGATCAAAGATGTAATTCGGCTCACCAGGTTGGATCGAGATCTGGAGATTTTTCCCCAGGGGTTGGATACGGTGGTGGGAGAGCGCGGGATTACCCTTTCGGGGGGCCAGAAACAAAGGACGACCCTGGCTCGTGCCATGCTCTCGAACCCGCCCGTCCTCGTTTTGGACGACTGTCTCTCCAGTGTGGATACCCAGACGGAGGATGAGATACTCAAAGAGCTCAGGCCAATCCTTAAGGAGAAAACCTGCATTATCATTTCCCATCGAGTCTCTACCGTAAGAGACGCCGATCAGATCTTGGTCCTTGAGGAGGGAAAGATCATCGAAAGAGGGAATCACCAGGAACTGATGCTCATGGGTGGTGTCTACGCTGAATTGTTTCGGCGGCAGCAACTTTCCGAAGAACTGGAACATATATAGATGAGCGAAATAGACCACCAGGAAGAAATTTTCGGTAAGTCTTATGATCTACGGCTGATCAAAAGGCTATGGCTGTTTATGCATCCCTACAAGCGTCTCTTTGGGCTTTCCCTGTTGCTGCTGCCCTTCCAGCAAGTCTTTGGGCTCGCACAGCCTTATATCATGAAGGTGGCGATCGATCGATCCATCGCCAGCGCGGATTTGTGGGGCCTGCAGACGATGGGATTGCTATTTCTCGTTTGCATCGGGGGAGAAGTTATAACCTTTTATTTTCATTATTACTTGACCATGTTGGTGGCTCAGAAGTGCCTTGCCGACCTGCGGGTGGCAGTTTTTTCTCATGTGCAGGCCCTCCCCATGAGCTATTTTGATCGAAATCCAGTGGGTCGCCTAGTGACCCGCATGACGACGGATGTCGATGTTCTCCAGGAGATGTTTGCGGCCGGAGTAATGACCTTGTTGTCGGACTTTATCATGGTCGGATGGATTATTCTGATCATGTTCTACCTAGACGTGAAGCTGGCCTTGGTGTCCTTGGTTTTGATCCCTCCCATGATATTGGCCATTAACTTCTTTCGCATCAGAGCCCGTCAGGCCTATCGCATGATTCGCGAAAGGATCGCGCGTATCAATGCCTATTTGGGAGAGGCCATTTCAGGGATGACAATTATTCAGCTCTTTGTTCGGGAAGAAAAGAGCTACAAGACATTCGATGAGTTGAATGCAGCCCATCGAAATGCCAACCATCTTTCCAACATCTATGAGGCCTCCCTCTCTTCTTTGGTAGAAGCCGCCGGATCCATAAGTGTGGCTTTGTTGCTGTGGTATGGCGGGGGGGAAGTCCTGCATGGGGTCGTCGGCATCGGCACCTTAGTGGCTTTTAAGGAATATATTCACCGGTTCTTTGTCCCTTTGCGCGACTTCAGCCAAAAATATACCGTCATGCAATCGGCCATGTCTTCGGCCGAGAGAATCTTCCGTCTACTGGATACCCCCATTATTATTTCTAGTCCCCCTCGGGCTGTGATTCCTGAGCCTTTTCAGGGAGAGATAGCTTTCAGCGATGTCTGGTTTAGTTATAAGCAAGGGGAGCCGGTTCTCAGAGGTGTTTCGTTTCGGATAGAGCCAGGAGAGAAAGTGGCCGTAGTGGGAGCTACCGGTTCGGGAAAGACCACCATGATTAAGCTCCTGAATCGTTTCTATGATATACAGCGCGGTTCCATCAAAGTCGGTGGCGTCGATGTTCGTGAGTGGGATCTCCAGGCACTGAGACAGCACATTGGCGTGGTTCTGCAGGATGTTTTTCTCTTTTCGGGCGATGTACGTGACAATCTCTGTCTTGGGGACCATTCTATTCCATTAGATCAGATCGAAAGGGCTGTTCGGTATGCAAACGCAGAGAGCTATATCCATTGCCTACCTGGGGGGCTTGGTTCGGAGGTAAGAGAGAGAGGGGCCAACTTTTCAGCGGGTCAGCGACAGCTATTGGCGCTAGCCAGGGTCCTGGTATTTCAGCCGGAAATAGTCGTTTTAGATGAAGCGACCTCAAGCGTAGACACCGAGACGGAGCTTCTCATTCAAGACGCCCTCGAGAAGATCATGCGGGACCGCACCTGTCTTGTCATCGCTCATCGCCTCTCCACCATCCGCAATGCGGACCGAATCATTGTTCTCCATCGGGGGGAAGTACGGGAGATAGGTTCTCACATGGAGCTCCTGCAGATACAGGGCATTTATTACCGTCTCTATCGACTTCAGTACCAACGGGAGGAGTCACGACTTAGGTTCCAAGATTCCAGACTGAAAGTTCGAGAATAGTGGCGGCCCGGCGAATTTTACTCAAGTTCGCATCGTCTCCATCCAACTTTTCGGACATCTACAGCTTTGGGCGCGATTTCGTTGTTTTAGCACGGCTATGTCGTTTTGCTCGTTTCGCTTCTCGGACAGTGCTATAATATTCAGGTAAAGGAAACTTGAGAAACCCTCACTTGTCTTTGAACTGCAAAACTTCGGTGGCACAAATTCGATCTATCCTTTTGATCTCTTTTTTCTCTGGTGCCTTGTTTTCGGCTTGTTCTCCGATCTACGTTATTCGAGCCGCCTACGAAGAGGGCAAGATCCTCTGGAGACGGGAGCCCATCCGGCAGCTTCTCCAAAAGCCTGATCTGAATTCGGAAACCGAGGAAAAATTTAAACTGGTTCTGGCAGTGCGTGAGTATGCCAGAGATTCCCTCAAGCTCAAAGTCGGAGGGAGTTATACCAGTTATTCCTATGTAGACCGGCCCGTCCTCTCCTATGTGTTGATGGCGACGCCAAAAACGGATCTCAAGCCGTACACGTGGTGGTACTTTCTTGTGGGGCGCTTGCCTTATAAAGGTTTTTTTTCGCAGGAGGCGGCAGAGGCCGAGGCCAGCCAGTTGCGCGAGAAGAAATATGACACTTACATCCGCACGTCACCGGCCTATAGCACCCTGGGCTGGTTTGATGATCCTCTGCTCGCCCATCTCTTGAAAGTTGACAAGGCGACACTGGCTACGGTTATTCTCCATGAGCTTCTTCACAGCACGTTGTTTATCGGTGGGGCAGTAGATTTTAACGAGAGTTTGGCCGACTTCGTTGGAAATCAAGGGGCCATCCTTTTTTTTCAGGATCGCTATGGTAAGAAAAGCCCCGAGTTTCAAAAGGCAGTTCAATCATGGCAGGAAGAGTTGGAGTTTTCCGTTTTTATCACCGGGGTTGCTGGTTCGCTGAAAGCACTCTATGAAAAGGAAGTAGCAAGGAAGGAGAAACTACGGTTGCGGGAAAAGATTTTCTCCCGGAGTCAAGAAGACTGGTCACGCCGGATTGCAAATCGTCCGGCCCACCCATACCGAAGCTTTAGTCAGCAAAAAATTAACAACGCCGTCATTGCCCATTACCTTCTCTATCTCAAAGGACTGCAGCTTTTTGAGTCCCTCTATCAGGCCGAGGGAAAGGACTTGGGGCGGTTGGTTAGTTTAATCGCGGAGTCCGTCCAGGACCGTGAAGACCCTTTTCAGACGGTTCAGAAGCTTCTTAGGAAACGACCGTTGTGATTCTTTCCGTGTAGTCCCCTAGGAACCGCTTCGACCAAACGATAAGAATTAATGGATTGCTTCTTTAGGGGGGAGGAGAAAAACTCAAGAGTGGTTTATCGTTGATCTCGCCGAGCGTATTTTTGCAAAGAGAGCCGGACTTTGTTAGTTATTTGGTAATCATTATGGCTTCATCGACGCAGGTAGAATTCTTGAAAGTCCTTGCGTGCATGGCATGGGCTGACGAGGAGGTGACGAACGCAGAGCTGAATTTCATCAAGCAGTTCTTTCGGCAGTTTAACCTCACGGGGGAGGAGTGGATGCAGGTTGAAATGTACCTGGAGGAAAAAGTTAATGTAGAAGAGATGAAGCGTGTCACCCGACGGTTCCTTTCACGGATCCGTAAGTCGAAGGAAAGGAAATATTTGAGAGAGGCGGTCGAACAACTCCTCGGGAGTGATAAAAACCTGACAGAGTCGGAACAACAGTGGATGCGAGATCTCCGGGAGGTCGTGTCGGAGACCGGAAGCACGGCCTTTTTTCTGGATGGATTAAAGAGTCTTATCAAAATCGGCGGTGCGAATTCCAGAAAATCCGAGGGAGGGCGTGATGCTGAATTTCACGACTTTATTCACAATCGGGTTTTGTTCAAGTTGCGTCGTAGAGTAGGTCTAGATCGCCTCGAACGAGAGGGCAACCCTAATAAACTGAAGAAGATAACCTTGAGTGCCGCGTTGCTGGGTCGAGTGGGCAGCGCCGATGAGCAGTTTATTCGGGAGGAGGCAACGGTGCTCAAGAAGGTGCTCAGCGCCACGTGGGGGGTCTCTCCTCCCATGGCTGAGGCCATCTGTCGGGTCGCCATGGAAACGGTGAGTCAGGGGATCGACCTTTCACGCTTGATTCAAGAGACGAAGACCACGATGACCTTCCCTGAGCGAAGACAGTTACTTGAAGGATTATTTGTTCTGTCCAAGGCTGAAGGAAAGATGTCCCAGGAGGAAGTCGAAGAAATCCGCAAGGTTGCCTATGGTCTGGATTTCACCCACAGGCAATTCATTAACGCGAAGCTTAAAATCCTAAAACAGGGAGCCTAGGATACCCCGACACCGACGGCACTACGGGGAGGTGACTTGAGTCGATAATCTCTGCTTCCCACGACCCGGCGGTTGCCGCATGGCCTCTAGCAACAAATGGACTGTTTGGCCAGAGGCGAAGTCGCAGGTCTGTTCCCGTAATAATGCGGGTATTAGTGGTCCCGTCAGGCCGAGGCTTCGCCTTGGCAAACATAATCGGAATGGCGGCGCTTTGGGCAGCGTCGTGCAATCGTACAGCATTGGCCACCACAGGATGCATGCGCTCTTTCTTCTCTTGGCTGGCCCCATGATAGGGCACGTCGAGCCTATCGAACAAAAGTAGGGCGGTTCTTCGCAGATTGAGCAGGTTAAAATCCATGAAAATTGCCCTTTACTATCTCCCGGTCTACACCGTTGGAAAATAGTCTCTAAACCCTGTAACCATCAGATTTGCCAGCCGTTCATTGTAGGACTCGATGTGACCGTAATGGGTAAGCCCCGGTATTACGACAAGTCGCACACGCTCTGCTACTTGGGCAAAATGCTGAAGCGCAAACACCTCACGGCGAAATCCCACCCCCTTTTCCGCACCATCGAGCCAATGTCCTTTATCACATTCTCCCACAAAGTAGAGCATTTTTTTGCCCCGCAGACGATTCAGATCCGGCTTGAGGGTAATGAACAATTCCTCATCCGGTAACCCGGATCTCTCTCGAATCTTGTCATAGAGCAGGTCAAAGCCGCTGTGCTCTATATCCTGTAAAAAAGGCTTAAACATCGGTCGGCGGTGATCCTCCAGCTCAAACCAGCGCTCCACACTACCCCACGGCTGGTTGGGTCCAATATACCCGCTTTTCACATACCCCTTTGTCGTTCTTCGGCTCAGACCAGCTATACTGAGAAATTTCTTCGCCTTCTCGGTGGGGCCTTTCTCGTCGGCAGCCAGATCCCACTCTCTACGTAGTTTGGCCGGCATACCGGTCCCGTAGCCCAATCCCCCGATAAGCCGATTTTTCAGCCCATATTGCTCCATCAGATAAAAGTATTCTCCTCCCGTCGAGTGACCCCACATATAGAGGTTATACTCAGGAAGGTGTCGCTCGATCAGAAGCTTGATCGCTTCGAGACACAGGCGGAAAGTGTAGACACTCAGACGGTTGTTGAGTTCTTTATTGTCCGGCACAGTGTCGATTATGAATTCCGGCCTCCTGGATGGGATTGGGGGCCAAGGCTTCCGGCTGTAGTGTCCTGGTAAAGAGACGGTTAGAACTGTGACGCCGAGGGACGCAATGTGTTGAGCGATGCCGATCCTAGACGTCTCGGGAGGATTCTTTGTGAGATCGAGAACTTGTTCCGGGCCATCCGGGGTGAAGAGAAACTCGTACTCATTCGCTGCCCCACCGTGGATCATCACGACGGCTACTCCGGGGATGGACGGCTTAGCGGGAGTCAAAATCCTCCCGTGGATGTCCCAGCGAAACAGTTCCTGGGGCCTTTCCGGGTTTGGATAGCGAAGGAGATTCTCCTGAACTTCCGTTACGGTAAAGGCGGTCCGAGGGAATGGGTCCGGAAAGGACCTGTAATCTTTAAAGGCCATAGGGTAGATGAACTCATCCCGCAAGCCGATGCTGTCATTGACTGCCGCAAGAAACTTTGTAAGGGGTTTTGTGTCCGTGCCGTTGCTTTTCATTCCTGCCAAGTGGGATGTCTTGTTTCCTGAGGGCACAAAGAGCTGATTGTTTTCACTCTGTAATCTCAAAGTTCAAGAGTGACCTGGGCGCCTTATAAAAGGCTTCCCTTCCTGCCTCTTGTGAAGTGGGGGTGCCGGCTGGGATAGTTCGGATCCGCACGGAAACGATGACAGGTGAAACATCAAAGGGGTAAGGTTGAATCTTCACTGAATGCGAGTCAACAGGAAGGATATGTAATTCCGTCTCTTCTTGGGTGTCATAGGTCACAGGAACCGGTGCAATCATACTCTCCTTGAGGCCGTATTCAGTATGGCCATCGCAGCAAAAGTACAGGGACAGAAGATCGTAGATCTGGAGCAGGCGATAATTAACCCACAACGCCTCCTCAAACCTGGGGTTGGCCTTGCCAAGGGACGTCTTCTCTTTCTCTTGCCTGGACTCCAGTTCCTTCATGACGGACTTGGTTTCCGCGCTTCTTTCCCGCAACCTGCCCTCTGGGATTTTAAAGACGCCGTAACGATTTTTCCAGAGCCCCGTCCGATGCATGGAGACCAGTAGGCCTGCATAGGGGTCGTGAGATCGAACCCAGTCGATATTATGAGCGAATGCTGCTAGTTCCACCGCCTCGAATGAAGGAGGCTTTTCCCTATGACCGTACGGTCGACCCTTTTCGAGATTGATGGGAGGAGTTCCCTCCCACTCCCTGTACCCGCTGTCATGGAAAGTGGCGGCGAAAACCATGGATGGGTACGGCCGAGGTTTCATGAAGCGTTGATTACCCCAGCGGGCCGCGAGTTGGGCGGAAACCTCGGCATGATCTTCCTGGGTACTAACGATTGCTGCTCCGTCTTTACTATCTCGTACAACCATCGGGAGTCTCCCTTACCACGAATCTTCAGTCGAGATATAGGCCCGCGCCTGACAAGTTGTCAACCCCAGACAGGCTCTCCGTTAAAAAGAGTGGTTCCTCAGGAGAAAACCTTCCGGCCGAAGACAATAAGCTACTGCCTGGGCTGTTGCTTGACAGCTATGCTGCTTTCCTTTAGATAGAATTACAGAATTTCGAGTAGTTTTTGCGAATGGATTGCAACAGCGAGGTGATCCGACCATGCTAAAACCGGTAGGTTTGATCCAAGGACATTATGAATGCCGATCTTTAGACGAGACGATCCCGATTTTTACTGATATTCTGGCCCTTGAGGTGGTTGAGAGATGGGACGGACAAGCCGTGGTCAAACATCCGAATACGGATTGGCTTTTAGTCGTTCATGAAGGCGGAGACGATTCCCCGAATAAACCGCACAATAATCATTATGGGGTTCGGGTGGCAAACCGAAAAGAAATAGAGGCAGCGTGGGAGTACATTCGAGGCCAGAGGGACAAATACGGCATAAAGAGAGTCACGAGACCCCATGAGGCCCATTTTGCCCACTCGGTTTATTTTTCTGAACCGGGAGGCAATGACTGGGAAATTGAGTACTATGATCCGAGGGCCTTGGCAGAGGGGAGATCCCATGCAGCGCCACACTGGAGAGTCCCCATGGCCGAGGCCCGCTTCCCCGGCAGAGGGTATATTCCTCAAGCCTTAACTCACGGGACTCTCCAATGCGATAATAAAGAGGCGAGCGATCGGTTTTATCAAGAGGTGCTCGGTTTAAAAAAGATTGGCGGTGGCCGGTTGTCCACATACATTAAACATCCTGCGCACCCGTGGTACATTGTGGTGCTTCCTGCTAAAGCACGGAAGTACCTATCACCGGTCAACCGCTTCACCTTGAAACTGGCTTCACAGGAGGCAGTGGAAGCAGCACACCATGAGTTTACCGCTTCCGGGAAGGAATTCGGGATAACGGAGCTTTGGGATTTAGAGAAACACAACGGTGGGCTTTCTTTTACCTTTAGTGACCTGGATCGCAATTGGTGGGAGGTTTTGGCGACATCACCGATTAATTCGTAGCGGGGCCACTGCTTCGGTTCCGTTCGAATGGAATCTGTAGTTATTCCTAGGGTAGAGTCCATGTGATAGACTTCAACAAGCTATGCAGCTGTTGGAAAGATGAGGCGACCCCTCCCTTTTTTTATCATCGGTTATCAACAAGAAGAGATAAAAGGTAGAATGAATTCGCTGCTTCTCATCTCCGTGTCATCACGGGAGAGGGTAGGGAGTGTTTACTCAAACATTTTCTTGAATAGAGACACTGGGCTTGATACGGGGGAATATTGCAATGATCATCAACGGTAAGATCGTTTCGCAAGAGATTCGGAAAGAGATTAAGGAAGAGATTAGGGGTCTCGAGAGGAGATGGGGGATGAGCCCGGGACTTGCAGTGGTCTTAGTGGGAGATGATCCTGCTTCCCACGTCTATGTCAGAAACAAGGAAAAGGCGTGCCGGGAGGTGGGAATAAGTTCCCAAGAACATCTTCTCTCGGCGACCGTTTCGGAAAAAGAAGTGCTCACGCTGGTCCACAATTTGAATCGAGACGAGAAAGTTCATGGCATCCTAGTTCAGCTCCCTCTGCCCTCCCACATCCATGCCGAGAAAATCTTAGAAGCCATCTCACCGCAAAAAGACGTCGATGGCTTTCACCCAGTTAACCAAGGACTTCTCCTTCTCGGAGGGGAGAGTTTTAAACCCTGTACGCCTATGGGCATTATGAAGCTACTGGATTCTGTCGGGTGTGATCCGAAAGGCAAAAACGCGGTCGTGGTTGGCCGCAGCAATATAGTGGGGAAGCCGGTTGCGTTGATGCTTCTTGCCCGGCATGCAACCGTGACGCTTTGTCACTCTCGTACCGCTAATCTCAGAGAAGAGATCGGTCGGGCCGATATTTTAGTTGTTGCCATCGGTAAGGCGGGTATGGTCCGTGGCGATTGGGTTAAACCGGGTGCGGTGGTCATTGATGTAGGAGTTAATCGAATGCCCAACGGCAAGCTCATGGGAGACGTAGATTTTGAGGGCGCTAAAGATCGTGCTGCCTGGATCTCACCTGTTCCGGGGGGAGTTGGGCCGATGACGATCTGTATGCTCCTTTTCAATACCTTAAGGGCAGCGAAGGAGTCCCTCCAACAGAGGGATTTAGGCCGAATCGCGTGAAAGCAGCAAACTCACCACCCGTTCAAAGGTTCAAGAGAACTCCGCTCTATGGCATCCATAAGGGTTTGGGGGCCAAAATGGTTGCCTTTGCCGGTTGGGAGATGCCTGTACAGTACCGTGGTGTGATACAAGAACATCTAGCTGTGCGCAGCAGGGCTGGTCTTTTTGATGTCAGCCATATGGGAGAGGTTGAAATTCGTGGCCCTCAGGCTTTAGATCTCTGTCAGAGACTCACGGCCAACGATGTCTCGCGGCTGAAGAAAGGGCAGGCACAGTACAATTTGTTGCTCAACGAAGATGGGGGAGTCGTTGACGATATTGTTATCTATCGACTGGAGACGGATCATTTCTTTATTTGTGTGAATGCCGGTAATACGGATAAGGACTTTCAGTGGATAAAGGACAAAACTAAAGGAAACGTGGAGATTCAAGATGTTAGTTCCAATTATGTCCAGCTGGCTCTCCAGGGGCCTTCAGCTGCGAAGCTCTTACAAACTTTAACCTCCCTCCGGCTGGAAGAGATGCGCCCGTTTCATTTTTCTTTTGGAGAGGTCTCTAGTATTCGATGTCTCGTAGCTCGCACAGGATATACCGGCGAGGATGGTTTTGAGATCTACAGTCATCCCAGCGATGGTGAGAGACTGTGGAATGGTCTCTCGGAAGCCGGGAAGAACGTAGGGCTTCAGCCTGCCGGACTTGGAGCCAGAGACACGCTTCGCCTTGAAAAAGCCTACCCGCTTTACGGGCATGAATTGAACGAGAACACAACTCCTCTGGAGGCAGGCCTGGAGTGGGTGACCAAGTTTTCGAAGGAATTTTTCCTGGGTCGCGAGGCCCTGCTGAAGGAGAAACATGAAGGAGTAAAGCGTAAACTAGTAGGGTTGGAAATGACGGAGCCCGGAATTCCTCGGAGTCATTATCCCATTCTCAAGCAAGGTCGGCCCATTGGAGAGGTGACCAGTGGGACGAAATCCCCAACACTGGGACGGTCTATCGCCCTCGGGTACGTGTTGACTGAGGAGACAGGGGTAGGAAATGTTGTAGAGGTGGAAATCCGAGGCCGCCGATTGGGCACCCGGATCGTCACGCTGCCCTTTTATCGCCGGCAAGCCTTAGCGTAAGAAAACTAGGAAGCATGATAAGTCGAAAAGGAGGAGAATGATGGAGCTTCCGGAGGGGTTAATTTATTCTAAAGAACATGAATGGGTGCTTGTTGAGGATCATGTCGCCGTTGTTGGGATCACGGAGTTTGCCCAGGAGGAACTCGGTGATGTCGTCTATGTAGAGCTTCCTGCGGTCGGCGAACAGGTTGTTAAGGATGACCCGTTCGGGGCGGTGGAGTCGGTTAAGGCCGTCTCGGATCTCTATGCCCCGGTCAGCGGCACGATCCTTGAGGTTAATGCAGCCTTACCGGATAGTCCGGAGACAGTTAATGAGGACCCTTACGGGGATGGCTGGATGATTAAGGTTGAGATCGCCGATATGGATGACCTCAAGGATCTTCTGAATGGGGAGGAGTATGCCGAATACCTGGAGCAGCAAAAAGAATCAGAGGAGAGTGAGGAAGAAGAGGAAGAATAAAGTTTCCCATGCGTTACACTCCCCATACTCTGTCGGATAAGGAGCAGATGCTCCGGGCCATCGGCGCGACTCGGATCGAAGAGCTCTTTGATCATATTCCTCAAAATTTGAGAGAACGGGCGGGTATCTCTCTTCCTCGGGGTCTAACCGAGGTGAGCGTCAAACGGAGAATGGGCTTGCTTGGAGCCAAAAATGCTATTCCATCGGAATGGCATTTTTTTCTGGGTGGAGGGATTTATCATCATTTCATACCCAGCGCAGTGGATGCGATTACCTCCCGCTCCGAGTTTTCAACCTCTTATACCCCATATCAGCCTGAAGTGAGCCAGGGCACCCTGCAAGTCATTTATGAATTTCAAACACTGATGTGTCAGCTTACCGGCATGGAGGTTGCCAACGCAGGACTATATGATGGCGCTTCAGCGGCCGCGGAAGCGGTTCTCATGGTACGGCGAATCCAGAAAGAACGTCGGCGACGAATTATTCTGTCACGGTGCCTTCATCCCAACTATCGGTCGGTTATCACCACCTATCTCCGACACCTACCCGGTGTAGATCTCGTAGAGCTTCCCTTTGATGAGAGCGGGAGAACTGACCTTGAATCCCTGATGGAGGCCGTAGACGAGAAGGCTGCGTGCGTAGTGGTCGGTTATCCTAATTTTTTCGGGGTTATTGAGGATCTCGCTCCTATATGGGAAACTTGCTCTCGGTCTGGGACCCTTCTCGTTACGGTGACGACCGAACCCTTATCACTCGCGATGCTAAAACCCCCCGGGGCTTGGGGTGCTGATATCGCTGTCGGTGAAGGGCAGAGCCTGGGGGTTCCTATGACCTTTGGGGGTCCAGGGTTTGGATTTTTTACCTGTCGCAGTAAATTCGTTCGTAGTATGCCGGGCAGATTAGTTGGCGAAACAGTCGACAGTGGCGGCAATCGGGGGTTTGTTTTAACGCTTTCTACCCGTGAGCAGCATATCCGGCGAGGAAAGGCAACCTCCAACATCTGTACGAACCAGAGCCTGTGCACTCTGGCATCAACCGTCTTTATGGCCCTTCTTGGGAAAAGTGGAATGTGTCGTTTAGCCGGGGTCAATGTAACCCGGGCTCATCAGACCAAAGACCGGTTGGTTCAGGAGGCCGGGCATATCCTTGCTTTCACAGGGCCCTTTTTTAATGAATTTGTTCTTAACGTACGGGGATTGGCCCGGTACCTTCGGTACTCTACTGCTGAGCGGATTGTCCCGGGGATTCCTCTAGCACGTTGGTATCCTGAGCTTCCGGATGGGCTACTTGTCTGTGTGACCGAAATGAATGAGGTAGAGGAGATCGAGCACCTTGTCAAGACATTCTGCGGACACAAATCGCCCTAATTTCATTCCCCCTCTCATCTTCGAGAGTGGTTCACCGGGGAGAAGCGGTTTCTTTTGGCCCGAGGAAGAGAACGGGGGTATGGACGGGATTCCTCCTGAGCTGCTTCGGGATGACCTGCCAGGCTTTCCCGAAATGGGAGAGCTAGATGTACTGCGTCATTTCACTCTTCTTTCCCATCTCAACTACTCCATCGAGAGCCAGTTTTACCCGCTGGGGTCTTGTACCATGAAATACAATCCCAGGGTCAATGAAGTAGTAGCGCGCATGCCCGGCTTTTCACTCCTACATCCACTGGCTCCTGTGGAGTTGATTCAGGGGGCCCTCGAGCTGCTTTTTGGGCTAGAAAGAATGCTTGCCGAAATCACCGGCATGGATCACGTGACCCTGCAACCAGCCGCAGGAGCACAGGGGGAGCTGACAGGGCTGATGATGATTCGTGCCTTCTTAACTGAGCAGGGAAATCCTCGTAAAAAAATTATCGTTCCGGATACCGCTCACGGCACCAACCCCGCCAGCTCAGCACTAGGTGGCTACGAAGTTGTTCAGATACCTTCCAACGATCGGGGGATAATCGAGGCACGGACGCTGGAAGAGGTGATGAGTACGGAAGTGGCTGCGCTGATGGTTACAAACCCGAATACCCTGGGTCTTTTCGAGCAGAACATACAGGCAATCACTGAGGTGGTTCACAGAAAGGGAGGGCTGGTTTATCTCGACGGCGCTAATTTAAACGCCCTGATGGGCATCGCCAAGCCCAGAGATATGGGGGTGGATGTGCTCCATATCAACCTCCACAAGACCTTCTCAACTCCCCACGGAGGAGGAGGTCCTGGTGCGGGTCCGGTGGGGGCTAAGGAGTTTCTTCACGACTATCTACCAATACCTCGGATTGTTAAACGGGGTGAACGCTTTGAGTTGTGCGACGACTTTCCCACCTCAGTAGGTCGTATCCATTCCTTCTTTGGCAACTTTGGTGTCCTGGTACGTGCCTACAGCTACATTATTTCCTTAGGTTCTGATGGGTTGACGGAGATGAGCCGCATGGCGCTTTTGAATGCCAGCTATCTAAAGCAAATGCTTGAAGACATTTACGACCTCCCCTACCAGGGGCCCTGCATGCATGAGTGTGTCTTTACCGATCGCCTGCAACAGAAACACGGAGTTCATACGCTGGATATTGCTAAACGCTTACTAGACTATGGCTTTCATCCGCCCACCATCTATTTTCCCCTGGTCGTCTCTGGGGCGCTCATGATCGAGCCGACAGAGACTGAAAGCAAGGAGACACTGGATAGGTTTGCCGAGGCTATGATTTCCATCGCTCGCGAGGCTAGGGAGAATCCTTCTCTCCTCACAAGTGCTCCTCACACGACCCCTGTGGGCCGACTGGATGAAGCACGGGCAGCAAGAAGGCCTGTTTTAAGATGGAAACCCACTGAAGATCGATAAAGAATGGGCTCGTCTGATAGTTAAAACAATTGCCCCGCGACTCCTCCTACGACGTGAGAGTCTTCCTGAAGGTTCTTTTTAAGGAATGAAGCCGTATTTCAAACGATTATCTTCATATTCAAAGCTGGCAATCACTGCAAGACGAGTTTTCCTGATCCAGGGTGGAATAGGGTGAAAAGGAGAGGCGGCCCTGACTGCACGTACTGCCTCTTCATCCAATATGGTAAAACCCGAAGAGCTGATTAAACGAGTCCTCTCCAGGTGCCCATTTTTGAGGATTGTAAATTTGAGGATAAGTCTGCCCTGCAGCTTGTTGGTTAACGCCGCCTGCGGGTAGTTCCATACCAGTTCAATTGCCCGTTTGATGCTGGCAAAGTAAGAGACGTACCTTGGTTTGTCGGTGTCCAGCCGAACCGCCTTTTCTTCGCCTTTTGTTCCTTCTCCTGAGAGAGACCAAGTTGCCGGAGGCAGTAGCTCTTTTAAGGTCAGAAGAGGGCGAGGAACCCTAATGGTTTGTCTCGGGACTTCGCGTTTTAACTTTGTAGGTTCCCTACTCGGTTGTTCTCTCTTGGGTGGTTCCTCTGGACTCTTTGGTTTTGGTACGGGTGGCAGCCTTCGCGTTTTTGCTATCCTGGTATGTGTTTGAAAAGGTCGGGTGGCATGCCTCTGAATTCTAAGCTTCGTTTTCTTCGGCACTCTTATGGGTCCCCTTTTCTCTTCTTCATGATAGGGCAGAAAGGTGACGGGAATTTGCTCTGTAAGTTTCTCCTCCACTGGAGGTCTGGGCCAGGATAAGAAGAGAGCGAGATGGAGAAACAAAGAAAGAAAAAAAAACGGAAGCCATGAGACCTGCCTGGGATACACATATAAGTTTACCTCAGGTTTGATCCGTTGGGCAAGCAGATGGTTGCAAACCGGCTTTGAGATAGACTACAATAAGAAAAACGGAGGGATTATGTTTGGCCTAGGGATATGGGAACTCCTGATCATCCTCGTTATCATTCTCGTTCTCTTTAGTCGCAAGCTCCCAGAATTGGGGGAAGGCCTTGGGAAAGGGATACGCAGCTTTCGGAAGTCCATCAAAGAGCCCGATGAAATCGATGTTACCCCCAAAGAAGAACAAGAAGGGAAAAATGCTAAGAAAGACTCGCCTTAGACTGCTTGATCCGCAGAAAGAACCCGACAGCTGAATTTTTTGATCTTTCCGCTTTGTTTTAGAAATACAACGACGAAGTTTGCAGACTCCTTCGAGGGAATCTTGAACTGCTTTTGCGGACTCAGACTTTGCAGGATAGAGATATCCTGGACAGTGAGGCTTCTTATGATCTTCCGGGACAGAGCATTTCCGACCCAAACGGCCTGGCTCTCTATTGCCTTCCCGTCCCCATTATAAAGTCTTCCCTCCACTCGAATATTACGGACGCTCTTATCATTGCGATTGACCGCTACACCCGAAACAACAAAAACCTCCCGATTCCCCGGGACCTTCTGAAAACTGGGATGGAGGGACTTCAAGGCAATACCCGCAGTCAGGTGATTGTTTTGGAAGAGTGAAGAAGCCACCCCAGGAACGGTCTTCAAAAAAACGTCCAACGTTCTCGGCTGCGCTCGGTGCATCAGCATGAGGAGAGTATAGACAAGCAAAAGGATGCCACAGAGGCTGAGCCACGGTAGGGTAGAGAGGGGTTCCTTCTGACCCGATTTTAGGCTCAGGTTCTGTTCTTTTTCATCAGGCCGCGAAGAAGGTAGTTGCCATAAGTCTTCGGACATCTCGCTCGTTTTCGTGATAGCCTCTGCCCAGGGGGAGGGCGCTTCCTGAGAAATCGTAAAGGCGTCATTGGTTCGCAACGGGGGCTGATCTTTTCTGCGAGTGGAATCCTCCTGCTCTTTTTTTACACCCGCTTCAGTATCTTCCACAGTACGAAAGGAAAACGTAAGGTCGTCCTTGTCCCAACCGCCTTTGCCGGGAGTCGTGCTGGTCTGTTGAACCGGATTTTTGTCCGGCTTTATTTTTAACACAAAGATGTGCCTGCAACGGGAGCAGCGAAACGTAGGACTGGGAGCCGCAATCAGGCCCTCGGCCACCTTATAGGTGGTATGGCAACTGGGGCATTGAACCAACATACGGGTGTTACTCGATCACGTTTTTCTCAATAGGTTCAACGATGACGCCTTTTTCTTTAAGCCATCGGATGGCTCGATCAACCTCTCTTTGTTTCCCGTCGATCTCTAAGGCTACCAGTCCCATCTCTGCGGTCACTGTTGAACCCCGAATGTTAAATACAATGTCAAAATTCTTTGCGAGCCAGCAGACGATAGGCTCCTTTACCAGCTCCTTTGGAAAAGTCAAATAGACGCGCTCACTTACCTTCTCTTTCTTGGGTTCCATCTTGACCTATTAAATCGAAAACTGAAGATTTCCGACAGGCATTTTATCACGCCAGCCTGCCCACAAGTTAGTGGTCAGATATTTATCACCAAAATCCGGGAAGATGGTGACCAGGGTGCCCGCCCTGAGTTTTTTAGCTAACTGGAGGGTGATATGCATTGCGGCCCCGGAGGATTGCCCTACTAAAATCCCTTCCTCCTGACTAAGCCGGTAGACCATGGCATAGGCATCTTCCGTGGAGACAGGGATCTTCTCGTCCAACTGTTTCTCGTGATAGATCCCAGGAACAATAGAGGTGGCCATGTGCTTAAGTCCCTCGAGCCCGTGGAGGGAGTCCTCCGGTTCGACTGCAACGACTCGAATCTTAGGGTTCATCTCTTTCAGGTAACGGCCTGTACCCATAATGGTGCCGCTGGTGCCGATCCCGGCGATTAAATGGGTGAGTCTCCCCTGAGTTTGACGGTAGATCTCAGGACCGGTTGTTTCGTAATGTGCCTGGGAGTTCATCGGGTTAAAGTACTGGTCAGGTTTAAAGTATTTCTCCGGGTTTTCTTCCAGGATGGTCCGGCAGAGACTAATTGCACCATCTGATCCTTCCAGGGGATCGCTGAAGATGGCCTTGGCTCCGAAACCATCTATAATACGTTGCCGTTCGATACTTACATTGGAAGGCATGACTAGCTCGACAGGATAACCTAGGATCCTACCAATCATGGCAAGAGCAATACCGGTATTTCCCGAGGTGGAGTCAATGATGGTTTGACCTTGCCGCAGCTTTCCGGACTTGATTCCCTCCTGAATCATTTTCAGGGCCGGTCGATCCTTCACCGAGCCCCCAGGATTGAAACCTTCCAGCTTGGCAAAAATATGAACTCCCCGGGAGATCCCACAAGCTACTTTACGGATCTCGAGCAACGGCGTGTCGCCGATCAGATCCAAAACCGACTCTACTTTTCTGAGTTTCGCAGACCTTTCGACGTCTGCCCATTGAGCGGTGATCAGTCTAACCATAAAATCCGGGGGAAGGATTACAACCCTCCCGCAATGGCCGGGACAATGGAAATGTCGTCTCCATCTTTTAGGGACGTATCCAGATTCTGGAGAAAACGGATATCGTCCCCGTTCACGTAGACATTTACAAACCTGCGGATCTTTCCCTTCTCATCACAGATGCGCTCCTTAATGCCTGGGAATTTCTGATCCAGGTCTTCCACTAGGGTGTGCATGTTGGTTCCCTGAGCATTCACTTCGCCAGCACCATTGGTAAACTTACGGAGAGGGGTAGGAACACGGACTCGCACCGTCATAATTAAAACCTCCTTAAGTAGGCTAAAGAACAGTTTCTTATAAACTTTCCGGCAGAACCTTTCAAGCTGTCTTCAACATATGGAAAAGGTAGCAAAAATTCCCACGTGACAAACAGCCCCTTCGCTAATTCGATTCTCCCGGTTGCCTTAATCCGGAACGGCAGGTTGTTTAGCCTTCACCGGCCACGGCCTCTTTCGGAGATGGCCGAGTGAGTTGATGGTATAGGTCATCAAAGTTTTTCAGACTTGCCTTGATAGTGAAAGGCCTATCCACACTTTGAGCCACCACCTCGATAGTTTTATACCCGTTGCCGGTAATACTGATGACGATAGACTCATCCCGGGGAATCCTCCCGTTTTGGATAAGCTTTTTCGCACACGCGACTTCGGTTCCACCTGCCGGTTCAGTGAAGATACCCTCGGTCTGGGCTAAGAGCTTGATGCCATCGATGATTTCTTCGTCGCTGACGCTCTCTCCCCATCCTCCCGATTCCTGTATGGCCTTGAGCACATAGTACCCATCCGCCGGATTCCCAATAGCAATCGACGAAGCTATTGTGTGGGGCTTAACGGGGCTGATGAGGTCGGTCCCCTTCTTCAGCGCCTCGATCATAGGGGCACAACCAGCTGCCTGCCCGGCGTAAATCTTGCAATCCGCATTTTCAATCAAACCGACAGTTTTGAGTTCTTTGAATGCCTTGGCAATTTTAGGCAGTATAGTGCCCCCTGCGGAGGCAACCACAATATGGCGCGGGAGTTTCCATCCTAACTGTTCAACAATCTCAAAGGCGTGGGTTTTAGCTCCCTCAGCGTAATAGGGCCGGAGGTTGACGTTGACAAAGGCCCAGCCGTATTTATCTGCGATCTCACTGCAGAGCCGGTTAACATCGTCGTAGTTCCCTTTGATTGCGATGGTGCGTGGACCATAGATTGCCGAGCCAATGACCTTTCCCTCTTCTAAACTGTCCGGGATAAAGACGTAGCAGGTAAGTCCGGCCTTCGCCGCATGGGCAGCCACCGAGTTGGCAAGATTCCCCGTGGAGGCGCAGGAGACAGTATCAAAGCCAAATTCGATGGCCTTGGAGATGGCCACGGCAACAACGCGGTCTTTGTACGAAAAAGTAGGGTGGTTGACCGAGTCGTCCTTGAGATAGAGTTCCTTAACTCCAAGGGCCTCCCCTAGCCTGCGGGCACGGATAAGAGGGGTGAAACCGGAATAGAGCCCCGCCTGAGGCTCTCCGTCAATGGGCAGTAACTCTTTATAGCGCCAGAGACTTTTGGATCGAGCAGCAATTTTGTCACGAGTGATCGTCCTTCTGATCTGGTCGTAATCGTAGACGATCTCCAAGGGGCCGAAACAGGTCTCGCATACGTGTAGCGGTTCCTTGGGGTATTTTTGGCCGCATTCTCTGCAGATCAATCCTTTAACAAAACTCATGGATTCCCCTTTCCCTTTATTCACGCTGTAAAGGAGAGCTTCGACTCTCCTTTCTTTTTCTCGCCACAGGTGCGGCAGTTAGCATTTCTCCGCACTTCGATGGTGCGGAACTTGACCGTTTTGGCATCGTAGATCAGTAACCGGTTCACGAGCAGTTCTTCTTCCATGCCAACGAAGAATTTAATAGCCTCTGTGGCCTGAATAGCCCCGAGGGTACCCGCAACAGAGCCCAGAATTCCTGCTTGCTGGCAGCTCAGGATCTCCCCTGGAGGTGGTGGGGCCTCAAAGAGACAACGGTAACAGGCGCTTGTCCCCGGCATTACCGTCATGGTTTGGCCCTGAAAGCGCACGATTCCGGCGTGAGAGAATGCTTTTCCTAAACTCACGGCGGTGTCGTTAACAAGAAATTTAGTGGTGAAGTTGTCACTTCCGTCTACTATAAAGTCGTAGGGTGCAAGGATCTCGGCTGCGTTCTCTTCCACGAGGTGCACCGGATAGGTACGAATTTCTACTTCTGGGTTAAGCCGATTGAGTTTTTCTTTCGCCGACTTTACCTTTTCCCGGCCGATATCCGGGGTGACATGGAGGATTTGTCTCTGGAGGTTAGAAAGCTCAACAAGATCCCAATCCACGAGGCCCAGAACCCCAACTCCTGCCGCCGCCAGGTAAAAAGCTGCGGCACAACCTAGGCCCCCAGCCCCTATGACCAGGACCCGTCCCTGGCGGATACGGATTTGCCCTTTGCCGCCCAAATCGGGGATCATGATCTGCCGGCTGTAACGCTCAATCTGCTCCGATGTGAGGCGAATCGTCATCGCTTGTACTTTCTTCTGAAAGGCAAAAAAAAACCTCTTCCTTGTAGATAAGAAGAGGTTAACCCTCACCTTATCTTCCCCCTTTAGGGGCAGGAGTTAGCACCAGCATTCCATTTTATCGATGGAACCGGTTGCTGTGGTTTCAACGGGCCAATCCCTCCACCACTCTGGATAAGGCGTCCAGATATTGCTTACAAGCAACATTAGCCTTCTCCCTGGCCCCTGTCAAGGGCTGGAAGGCTCTCTCCGTTAATAAAGTGTGGTGTTTCCTAGGGCTAAGGAGGCTGGTATAGCGGCGGTAAGGCTTTTTTTCATAGGGTCCAGCCGAGCCTTTGTTGGGGCGGAATGCGGGGTCAAAACGTCAGCTCCCCCGCATAGCACATCGAGTCTCTTCTACGAAAGGTAGGCCACAGGGGCACGAGAGTGTCTAGGGGTCCCTGGCGCCCGGGCACAGAGGACAGAACCTTGCCCTGTGAACAAGTCGAGCTTCCTGTTCCCATGGATTCGTGGTGAGCTATCAGTGCTCGCTTGATGAGTAGAGAAATCGCGTGTGCCGCTTCAAATATTTTAGCGCACTATAGAGGATCCCGATGATGCAGACCGTAACCAAAACACTCAAGGCTGTCTCCTTGGCGGCGACCGCGCCCTGGAGGAAATAGGTCCGCCAAACGGGCGTCAGAAAGAGGCCGATCAAGAGAGCGGTGAAGGTACCGAAATCCTTTCGAATAGCACGCCGCCAGTCATATGGCATTCCAGACAACGCATGCCTGATACTATTCAACGAAGGCATGAACCGGTTAACCGTGCTGCAATACAGATCATATTCACTACCGAATTTATTTCGAAGATAGGCTTCCTCTGCAGCGATAATTGCCTGATAAAAGAAGAGGAAAAATGGAATGAGGAAAACGTAAGCTTGGGGGGCGCCCGTATACATGGTCATGCCGACGGCGATAAGCCCGTTCCCGAGATACATGGGGTTGCGCGTGCCTGCATAAATCCCACCTCGCACTAACCGAGAGGCATAGACCTGCCGGTTTTTTCCTCCCCGTTTGATGTAGTCGTATCCGATAGTGATAAGCCGGACGCATTCTCCCGTAAGTGCCACCAGTGCACCAGCAACCAGCAGGATATGGGTCAGCACTGGGCTGCCCAATATCACCCTCGGTCGCATGGCAAGCACCGATAATAAAAACACGGCCGGAATGAGCCCATCACGATACCGGAACACGAAGTTGCCGACTGCGACATTCCAATGACGTAACGTTTCCTGAGTCATCCGTACGCTAAACTGTCTGTCTCTGGTGTGACCCCGAGCGGCAGTTACTTGATCGCGATGAAGCCGCAGAAGTTATACCACTTGAAGAATATATCGCACTGACGAAACCCGTTGTTCACAAGGAGGTCTACATCTTCCTCAAGCCGATAGGGGATAAGTACATTCTCCAAGGCCTCACGTTTCTGTGCGATTTCCATTTCACTGTACCCGTTTCGTTGTTTGAAGTCGTAATAATACTTAATGAACGAGCGATTGAGTTTTGGATCCTTGCTGAGCACTTTATCGACCACAATTAGGCAGCCTCCTTTGTTAGTTCCATTGGCAATGCTGCGTATGACTTTGGGCCGGTAGACAGGCCGGACGAACATCAATGTCAGGTTCATAACCACCACAGACGCGTTGGATATATCGACCCCGTCGTTCAGATCCGCTTCAATGAGATCACATTCTCGTTTTATCCCGTGTTGCGAGAGCTTTTCTCGGCCTTTTTTTAACATTTCCGGTGACGAATCCACGCCAACAAACCGGACCCCTTTCTCCATCAGCGGGTCCAACGTAAGGAAGGTAGTACAGGTAGAGCAGCCGAGATCAACTACATTGGTCCCCTCAACTGCGAAATCAGTCGCGATGTCACTAATCATGCGCTGGATTTCGCGGTAAAACGGTACCGAACGTAAAAGCATGTCGTCAAAGACGACGGCCGTTTCCTTTCCGAAATCAAAGTCTTTTGTGATGCCTTGTTTTTTGGCGAAGAGCTCATCTTTCACCATGGTATAACGATCCTCCGAATCAGACTAAACCCATTTTGAGGTCCCTCGAACTCAATACCGCGACATTAACGGTCGGTCTAGAGTTGGATTGGCAAGCTGTAAAAAGTTCATGCACTCGACGCGGCCGTAACAAACTCGAGCTGGATGGAAAGAAATCCTGTTGCAGCGAGTTTCAGCAACATGCAAAAATATAACTTTAACCCTTAACGGTTGTCAATGTGCGATTAGGGCTGTTAAAGGCTTGTTCAAATTTGTTTTTGAATGTTAAAAGAAAGATAAAAAGGTAAGAGACAAAGATGACGCAAACATTGGCTGGCAAAGTCGCGCTTATCACGGGGGCAGGTCGGGGTATCGGTAAGGCCATTGCAATGGCCTATGCCCGGGCAGGAGTGAAGGTGTTCCTCTGCGCGCGTAGGGCTACAGACTTAAAGAGGGTAGCCGTAGAGATCCGCTCCCAAGGGGGAGAGATGAGCTGGTGTACGGTTGACTTGGCCAAGGTGAGGGATGTGAAACGGCTAGTAAAAACGGCATGTAGAACCTACGGAAACATCCACATCCTGGTCAATAATGCAAGTATTCTCGGACCTCGCGTGACACTGGTTCGCTATCCTCTGTCCTCTTGGGAGGAGGTCCTCAAGGTCAATCTTACGGCGGTTTTTCTTCTAACAAAAGAGGTCCTAGGAATTATGATTCCGCACCAAGAAGGATCCATTATCAATCTCTCTTCAGGAGTCGGCCGGTTGGGGAAGGCACGGTGGGGGGCCTATGCAGTCACCAAGTTTGGTGTTGAGGGTCTCACGCAAGTTCTGGCGGACGAGGTCAAACAGTGGAACATACGGGTTAACGCAGTTAACCCAGGCGGTACCAGAACCGAGATGCGTTCTCGGGCCTATCCTAAGGAGGATCCGCTCACTCTTCCGAGACCGGAAGAAATTACTGGCGTTTTTCTCTATCTGGCCTCAAATAAGTCCGAGGGGATGACCGGGAAGTCCTTTAATGCAAGAGACTGGCTAAAGACAGCGCATTGACGAAGAGGCCGTTTTCCTATAAGAGTCCGATGAATTTCGAGAAATGGTATAGTCTCACGGGAGTGTTCTCTAAGGGGTAGCAATGCGTCTTGTCCTATTCAATGATTATCGCCTTGGGGTTCTCAAAGACGGTACGGTTTTCGATGTAAGTGATGCCCTGCCGTTCTGGGATAACGCATGGCCTCAGACGTTTATAATCAAGCTCTGCGAACGGTTCAAGGAGTTCCAGCCCAAACTGGCAACCGCCGCAAAGGGAAAAGAGGGCATCCCCGTCGATCGGGTGAAGTTGCTGCCTCCGATCGTTAATCCAACAAAGATCGTCGGCGCCTTTTCCAACTACATCCTACACAGCCAAGAGATGCGGAATGACCCAAATATCAAGCGGGAATCTCCGGAGGTTTTTATAAAACCTTCATCCTCGCTTGCGGCCCATGGCGACGTTATCGAATTGCCCAGGGTGCCTGAGGGGACGAGAATTCAGCATGAGGCGGAATTAGCAGCGGTTATCGGCCGGAAGTGCAAGGGAGTTAAAGCCCAGAGGGCGAAAGAGGTTGTCATCGGATACTCCTGTCTCATGGATATCACCGTGCGTGGCGAGGGTGACCGGTCTAGGCGTAAGGGCTATGATACCTTTACCCCTTTAGGCCCCTGCTTCATTTCCGCAGAGGAGTTAGGGGACCCCCATAATCTTGAGATAAACCTTTGGGTCAATAACGAACTCAGGCAACAGGCGAATACCAAAGACATGATATTCAACACTTGGGCTCTCATTGAGTACACCACACGGTGCATGACGCTATATCCTGGGGATATCCTAGCTACAGGTACCCCTCATCATGTCGGGGATATCCAGGACGGTGATACCCTGAGCATTGAGATTGAGAACATCGGGCGGATGTCATTGCTTGTAAAGGCGCGCGGCTGGTAGAATCGGGTTCGTAGGGAGGTAACATCGATGAATCAGGAAATCGGAAAGCGTTTCCCTGATCTAGAACTGCCTGATTATACCGGGCAAAAAGTTAAACTCTCGCAGATTGCCAGCAATTTTCCGCTTATCGTTATTTTCTACCGTGGATACTGGTGAGCCAAATGCCAGGTGCAGTTGCGCCCTCTGGTAGAGTTCCAGAAAGAGCTGGCGGTCAATTACTGTAAGCTTGCTGTGGTGAGTGTTGATCCTCCGGAAGTCAACGCTGCTTTTCGAGCCGGGTTGGGTGCGAGTTTCCCTTTTCTGAGCGACAAGGACCGAACCGTCGTCACGCGGCTTGATATGATCGAAACCTCCAAGTCGCACGGCGTAACGGCAACCCCGTATACCTTTTGTTTGATGCCGGATCTGACGGTTCACAACCTATACTGCGGGTATTGGCACGTAGGCCGTCCAACCCTAGAGGAGCTTCGTCAGGATCTCCGGGCTATGATGAAGAAGTGTCGGCAAGATTTCTATCCTCCTGGTTGAGTTTCAGTTCTAGAAACCAGCGGTTGCGTGACAGATTCGTAAAGAGCTATCTTGCAAACGCTTTCTGGAACGGCTATTGTAGATCTTAAAATTGGACGTCAAATGATCACCCCCGACGAAATCAAATCGACACTGGAACAGGCGCTCCCCGGATCAAGTGTTGAGATCCGGGACCTAACGGGCGGGGGAGATCACTTTCAGGTATGGGTCGTATCTCCCTCTTTTGAGGGCAAAGGATTGGTGGATCAACATCAGATGGTGTATGGTGCGCTCAGAGAGGCAATGGGTAGCGAACGTATCCATGCTTTGGCGCTGAAGACTTTCACGCCGGAACAATGGGAGCATTTCGGGTCGTAGAAAATACGAAACCAAAAAGGAGCATCGATCATGGCAGATGATACTTTGACAAAAATCGATGAACAGGTAAAGAATAATAAGGTCATGCTATACATGAAGGGAAACCCACAGTTTCCCCAATGTGGCTTTTCAGCGCATACCGTTGAGATTTTGCAATCCTACGGATTTCCTTTTGAGACGGCAGATGTCCTGGCAGATCAGCAGCTCCGAGAGGGAATCAAGCGTTATTCCAATTGGCCCACGATCCCCCAGATTTTTATCAACGGCAAGTTCGTCGGCGGGTGCGATATTGTCCACGAGATGCACGAGAGAGGGGAGTTGGAGCCGGCAATCAAGGCAGCCTTTGAGAAGTAAGCCTTGCGGGTCTCCTGACGTCAAAGACAGTATGTATTGGCGTGTCGGCTACAGCGCTGGTGATGAGAGAAGTTGACCATTTCAGCAGGCTGCGATGTCAAATGGCCATCCGAATGGTATTTTAGCGGTGAGGTATTCAGTTCTATGGTAGCCCGACATCTAAAAAAACGGTTGATCTCCCCCCTTGCCGGGCTAGTTTTCTTGGCTTCCTGCGCAGGGTTAGGGGTTTTTTCTGAAGCTCAATATGAGTTCGATGCGGGACTCGCCTTGTTCAACCGTGGTAGTTACGAAGAGGCTACACCACACTTTCAGAGAGCGATTGAAATCGATCCAGACTATGCCGAGGCCTATCTCTATTTAGGAAGGTCTTTTCTGAACTTGACCAAGTGGCTTGAGGCGATTCCTCCGCTCCGAACAGCTATAAGGTTATCCCCGGACGAGACGAAAAGGGAGGCCTTAAATCTTCTCATCGACGCCCTTCTCGGTGCTGCGGTTCATGAGTTAGAATCGGGCGACTTTATCTCTTCGATCGATCATTTTACTCAGGTCCTTCAACGAAGGCCAAAATCCTCTAGGGCTAAAGGTGGGATAGTTAAGGCCTTTCTTGGTCACGGTAAAGAGTCGCTTTTCCATGGAAATGTATCAGGGGCGATCGACGCCTATACGAAGGCGCTAAAATTCTCTCCGACCAATGTCAATGCCACCCTTGGTTTGGCCAAGGCGTTTCTTAGAAACGGCGAGCTTGGAAAGGCGATTAAGACCGCTCGGGATGCCATGCGGGTGGACCCGACTAACCGAGAGGCGGAATCCCTCTTTAGAAGTCTATTGAAGCAGCGATAAATCTGCTGGAAATAATTCCGAAACCCAAATGCTGCTTAACTCGCCAGGGTCTCCATCAGTCGGCCAAAACCGATGATGGTTTCTCTAATACGGGCAAGTTTTAATGCGTGCCGGATGTCCGCCTGGCTGCTGGGTAGTTGGCCTGTCTCTAAAACCCTAAAATTCGTAAATTGAGGAAAGGTTCACAGTCTTTCAGTATCGCTGTTTTGCCATTTCTGGCAGGACTGCCTGAGAACAGAGAAAGACTGACCGGTGATAATCGCAAATTTACCCTTAAAGAAGCCACAAAGGGCCGCCTAATTTTGAATTCCGAATTTCGTCTTAGACCTATATCGGAAGATAGGCAAACAGTTCTTTAAAGTTGCAGATTCTTTTGACCCGGGGGTGAGTGAAACATTGGTTATAGGAGCGGTCGGGCATCAAGACCATCGCCTCGGTATGCTCCGCCACATCTTCGCAGTTCTCATACCGGTCATCCATGAAAATGTTAACACCCAGATCCCCCACCAGCCTTGCCTTGGGATCTTGGGTGAAATAGACGGACGGTTGACTTATGCCATACTTTTTAAGCCAGTCGCGAGTGACCTTGTTGATATCGTAGGTTTCCCGCTCATAGCGGTGGGTAACGAAAACCAGTTGTCCCTTACAACTAAGAAGATCCAACGTATGCCATTCTCCCGGAGATAGCAGTGGGGCGAGGCCCTGCCAAAAGTTAGGATCATAGGAGACGGTTTCCATGCAGGTATCTATGACCTTCGCTGAGAGGTGAGGGTGTCCCGTAAAGTTAAGATCTGTAATCGTATTGGCGTAGATCGGACCATCCCCGACAAGTTTCTCAACGATACGGAGGAAGGAGGAGAGGAAATCGGCTACGACGCCGTCTATGTCTAAACCAACGACCATGAAAACTCAATCTAAGCAAAAACCCCATGAGGGTCAAATACTTTTCTGCGCTTAAGAGCCACGGATATACCTCGACTAGGAGCGGAAGGAATAAAGAGGGATACGTGTAGAAACTATCCCGGCAAATCAGTTTCGCACACGTGTGAGCTTTACGAACATTTATGCCAGCTGCAGGACCCGGCAAGTTACACGTCGGAGAGATGCAAGCAATGCTACGATAAAATTCTGGCTATCCGGCGGCTCGGGCGAGAGCACAACGCCGGTTATTGCATAACGACGGGTCTTGCCAGAGAGCAGCCATGGTTACTGCATCCGCTTGATTAAAAACAACTCTTGGGGTAGAAGTTTGTTTCTAGCCGGCTTAACTTTTTTTCAGGAGGAACCCTCATGCGCTTGACCCTTGCCCATTATCGCAACCGATTCTGTATGTATCGTACCTACTATGCCCTTGCGAAAGGTTTGGTGAAACCGGGTGGCTTCAGCCTTTCGGTGATCGAAGTCCCGGATCCTCCCAGCCATGCACAGCTGACGGCTCTCATCAAGGGCGAAGTTGATGTAGCTAACGTTTACCTAGCCAGTTTTTTGCGGAGTAAGGTGGACGGGGCGCCAATCCTAGGGATCGCTACCGAGTGGAAATCTACGGCTAAGGGAAACGGGATTTTTGTCCGCGCAGACGGCCCGATCAAGACTCCCAAGGATCTCGCTGGCCGTCTGATTGCGAGCCACCATCAAGGCGCCCATGCCACCCATCGGTTTCTATTGAGCCATTGCTACGGCGTGAATGAGCATAGCCTCCGATGGGAATCCCATCCCCAGGAGGTGCTACTCGACATGCTAAAACAAAGGAAGGCCGACGCCGTGGTACTCATCGATCAGTTTTTCTTTAAGGGTGAAAACGAGGAATCCGTCCGCTGTCTCTACACGGACGGCGACGGCTGGAAAAAACTCCACGGCTTTTCCGAGTTCATCAAGCACATCATTGCTATACGTGAACCGCTCCTGAGAGCGCATCCCGAACTTAGAGAAAAACTGCTCACCGCTTTCCGAGCCTCCTTCGCATACAGCGAGGAGCACTTGGAAGAGATTGCGGACGAGTTCCTCAAGTGTTACGCCGGCGACAAAGAGGCCCTGCTCGCGTCTGCTCGCTACCCGAAGATAGAATTTACTTTTACCAACGCCGAGCGCGAAATTGCCGAGGCTGAGATGGCAATGCTTGTGGAGGTAGGTGAACTGCCGCGTCGCCTCTCCATTGCTCCTCTTTTTGTGGTTTGAAGGCTTGTTGTCTCAAAGCCGGTGACACCATCCAGACAAGTCTGTTCCTCCATGGCTGGAAGGGAACGGGGAGAGCCGTTCGACGCGGGCGACGTCTACCGAACACCGTTAGTCCCTAACAGGCAACTTTGCTTTATTCAATGCCGAGTCACAATTCGTGGCTCTCTACAGACACTTGCCCTTGCAAAGTTCATTGATCTGCCTCCGGCATCGGCTTACCTGAGAAAATCCTCGCCCTTAATGCCGACGGCATCCGCCAGGCGATCATTGAAATTATAAAGGCAAACCACATAGATGATGTCCAGGATGGTTCGATCGTCAAAGCCGTGTCGCCGTAACTCTTCCACGTCTTCTTCGCCCACCGA
>JBHHYU010000009.1:0-64484 GCA_046757725.1 Binatia bacterium | reverse complement strand
GCGGGTCCCCGGCGGCACCAGCGGACAAGGCATTCAACGTCTTTTCTCGGGCCTTCGGCCACGACCTCAACGAAGCCCTCCCAGCAATTTCTCACCCATCCTTTGAGCTTCAACTGAGTGGCTTGTTCCAGGGTGGAGGCGCGAAAAAACACCCCCTGGACTTTGCCCTGGATGATTAAATGAACTCGGGCTCTATCCGTCGCTGTTTTCACTGGATCCCTTAGGTCATCCTTAATAGCGTGTGAGTTCAGGATCTTCAAGTCATCCGGTCTTTCCATAATCCGTGCATAAGCTTGCAACACCTTGAAAACCCTGGCCGTTGAGAAGGCGGCGGGTGCAAGGCGGAGTGAGTGATTGCACCGGAGCGTACGGAGCGGTACGTGAGGATGCGAGCCCGAAGCGACAACGAAGCAAGCGCCGGTTTTCGACGGATCAGGGTCTTTGGTGTTACTTGTGCGGTACCCTACGCCCGGAGAACTGTTTGACACGAGGGTCAATCACGAGTATGCTTCCGCCGGTTTATGAGGATCTCTGTACCGCAGAGCGCACCGACTACTTAAGGTTTTTATGCGCATCTCGTGCCTTGCCCTTCTGTGTACGTCGATCCCCAGGGAGCGCCATCATCCCTAACAAAAAAGGAGGGTCAAGATGGGAGCGAAGCTATACGTGGGGAATCTTGCCTACTCAGTAGGAGAGAAAAAGCTTCAAGAGCTCTTTTCTCAACACGGCTCGGTCATGGACACGAGAGTCATCACGGATAAATACAGTGGCCGGTCCAAAGGCTTCGGTTTTGTCGAGATGGGATCCAACGAGGAGGCGGAGCGGGCCACTGCAGCGCTCAACGGAGCCGAATTTGAGGGGAGAACCCTGGTGGTCAGTGAGGCACGTCCGCAGCAGCCTCGCGTTCCGCAAGGTGGGAGAGGTGGGGGGAGATCGACCTCTCACAATCGTTGGTAGTCTGTCTCTTCTTCGGCAGGTAGATCGTTCGTTTTTTTGCGTTGTCGCGTCAGGCTCGCATTATCAGGTACGATCTCATACGCGTCGCTGTGAGGCCTTATAAAGCCTTCCCCTTGCCTTTGACTTGGCGACTCCGGTTTTGAGAGAGGTTCGGGCTTATCCAAGAAGGGCAAGTCATCAAGCTTCCATCAACCTGAGAAACTCTTCCTCATTCAAGACTCGGATCTTCAACGCTTTTGCCTTGTTCAGTTTTGAGCCCGGGTCTGCTCCGACCACGAGATAGTTTGTGTTGCGGCTTATGCTGGTTGTGACCCGCCCACCTAAAGCCTCTACCCGTTTCTGCGCCTCGCTGCGGGACATTTTTTCCAGACCGCCGGTGAGGACAAAGGTGGACCCTGCTAACTTTCCAACTCTTTGAGGCTCTCGTTTAATGTGGATCCCTGTCTTCAGGAGCTTGTCAATCACCTTGCGGTTTTCCCTTTGGGTAAAGAAGCGTACAATGCTCTTGGCTACCTCAGGTCCGATCTCACGAACCTCCATCAATTTCTCCTCCGTCACCGCCATAAGCGCGTCGAGGTTCTCGAAGTGGTTCGCGAGTAGCTTGGCTGTCGTCTCTCCTACGTGCCGAATCCCCAGTGAGGTCAGGAGTCGGGGAAGGGTTGAGTCTTTGCTTCGTTCTAGGGCGTCAAGGAGGTTTTGTGCCGATTTCTCCGCCATCCGCTCCAGTCCGACCAGGTCGTCTTTTTTCAGGCGATACAGATCTCCTATGTCCCTGACCAGTCCTTTGTCGACTAGTTGGTCGATAAGCTTCTCACCGAGACCCTCGATATCCAGGGCCCCGCGGGAGCCAAAGAATTTCAGACTCTCCTTCAATTTTGCGGGACACGAGAGGCCCGAACAGCGGTAGGCGACCTCCCCCTCTTCCCGGTAAACTGTAGAACCGCACGCGGGGCACTGCCCCGGCATCTTGAATTTTTTCTCTCGGCCGTTTCTCTTTGCTTTGAGGACCTGAACTACATAGGGAATGACATCTCCCGCACGCTCCACAAGCACGGTATCACCGATACGGATATCTTTACGTTCCACTTCATCCATATTGTGTAATGAGGCGCTCTTTACCGTAACACCGCCCACCGGGACCGGCTCTAGACCGGCTACCGGAGTAAGGGTACCCATTCGCCCTACCTGGGCCTCTATGTTTAGTATCCGAGTGGTCTCTTGGCGCGGTTTGAATTTATAGGCTATGGCCCAGCGTGGGGAACGGGCGATTTCCCCCAGGCGCCTCTGCAATTCCAGGCTGTTTACCTTGATGACTAGGCCGTCGATTTCGTAAGGGAGATCGTCGCGCCGTGTCTCCATCTCTTCGTGGTGGGTAAAGATTTTCTGAAGCCCGTGGCAGCGATGAGCAAAAGAGACCGGTTTGAGTCCCCATTCCTTCATGGTTTGAAGGATCTCCGTATGGGTCTTGAAACCGGCTCCCGCCACCTCACCGACCCCGTGACAGAAGAGATCCAAGGGTCGTCTGGCAGTGATCTTGGAGTCCAATTGCTTGAGTGATCCTGCCGCGGCATTACGCGGGTTGGCGAAAATGGGCTGTCCCTCTTCTTCCCTTTCCCGGTTGAGTCTCTGGAATGCGGTACGGGGTAAAAGGACTTCGCCTCGGACCTCCAAATGCCTGGGAATGGCTGTCCCCCCTTTGTGGAGCCTGAGCGGGATAGAACGAATCGTCCTCAAGTTTAGGGTAATGTCCTCCCCGGTGATGCCGTCCCCACGGGTTGAACCGATGATAAGACGTCCCTGTTCATAGCGCAGCTCCACCGCAACGCCGTCGATTTTCGGCTCTACGACATATTCGATGGGCTGAGTGCTTTTAAGGAAACGCCGGATCCTCTCGTCAAAATCTTCCATCTCTTCCCTGCTATTGGCGTTACTGAGAGAGAGCATGGGCAGGGTATGGCGGACGGATGCAAATTTTTCCAGGGGAGGAGCGCCCACCTTCTGTGTGGGAGATTCAGGAGAAGCCAACTCGGGATATCGCTTCTCTAGTTCGAGCAGCCTACGAAATAGGCGGTCATACTCGGCATCGCTGACGAGCGGATCATCCAGGACATAGTATTGATAATTGTGCCTTTCCAGCCCTCCACGGAGCTCAAGGATCTCTCTCTTTATCTTCCCTCGGGGTGATGTCATATTTCTTTTGTGATCACTCAGCGGTCACTTATCATCAATCGGCTTTGGACAGGCATGCACGGTTAGGCTGAATGCTAGGGGCCGATGGCTGAGACCTTGAAAAAACTAGCATAAAAGGAGACGATGGAGAAGAGAAGAAAAGGCGCTTGATTGACGCTCCAAGAGAGGTGTGTTAATTATTTTAATAATGGTCTCTTGTCGCTTTTTGCCTGTTGTTTTCTTAGCTTTCTTGTCTGCTTGCACCTCCTATGTGCCGAAATTAAAATTAAAAGGACCGCCCATTGCGCAAGCCGGTGACACCGGGACTACCTTTGGTCCGGACAAAAAGGTCGGGATCCCGGGAGAGGCGAAGGCCCTCGGCGACTTCGTCAAAGGGCAGGTACTACTGGGGGAGGGCAAGTTCAGACAGGCGATCCGGGTATTTGGCGCAGCCGTCCAAGCCAACCCTTCCGATGCCTACTTACGTTTCCGCCTCGCCACGGTGTATGTCCGTGTGGGTGACCTGAAAAAGGCTTTACAGGAGGCCAAAGAGGCCACCCGTCTCGAACCCGAGGGATTAGAGAACCATCTACTTCTGGCGGGGCTCTACGCCTCCGTGGAAGACGAGGAGAAGGGGGTCCGAGAGTACGGAGAAGTGCTCAGGATCGACCCCAATAATCAAGAGGCCCTTCTCTATTTGGGAGCGCTTTACCTCAAGTTGGAAGATTATGAAAAGGCCACGAAGAACCTAAAGCATCTCACGACGCTCAATCCCAGATCCCTCCTTGGATACTACTATCTCGGGCGCGTCCAGGCCAAGGGTCGGCACTACGCATTAGCAGAGAAAAGTTACCGCAAGGCGCTTGAACTGAATCCCAAGTCCAAAGCAGTCCTCATGGACCTGGCTTTGGTCTACGAGCTCGAAGAGAAGGTCGAGGATGCCATCCGGACTTATCGAACGCTCCTTCAGGGAAACCCTAAGGATGTGTGGGCGAGAAAAAGGCTGGGCAAGCTGTACGTAGGACAGAACAAGCTGGATGAGGCCCTTGGGCAGTTTCAGAAACTCGAAGACATCGAGACGGATCCTCGGGAGACGAGAACGAAGATCGGTCTTATCTATTATGAAAAAGGCGATTTTGAGCGTGCGGCCACAGAGTTTAACCTGGTCCTCGCGGTTGAACCCGATAATGATCGGGTCCGTTATTATCTCGGCTCCACCTATGGTGCAATGAAGGTATATGAGCGGGCCGTAGAGGAGTTTTCCCGGGTTCAGAAGAAAAGTGAATATTTCACGGATGCCCATGTTCAACTGGCCTATCTCTATGATCGGCTGAACCAGATCCAAAAGGCCATCAAAGCAGTCCGAGCGGCATTACAGAAAAAAGGCGATCATAAGGACATCCTAGGACTCTTGGCGTCCCTGTACCGTAAAGCCAAGGATTTTCCCAAGGCCGTCGAAACCTTGCAAAAGGTGGTATCTCTGGATCCCGATAATGATCGTGCCCATTTTCAATTAGGGGCGCTCTATGATGAGAGCAAAAACAAAGAGAAGACTATTGAGCATATGAAAAAGGCGATCGAACTTAACCCGAAAAATGCGGCCGCCCTCAACTACCTGGGGTACACCTGGGCCGAAATGGGTCTGCATCTGGACGAGGCTGAGAGTCTCGTTCGTAGAGCTCTGAAGCTGGCTCCCAACGACGGTTTTTATATCGACAGCCTGGGGTGGGTCTATTTCCAAAAAGGTGATTATGAAAAGGCAGTGGAACAACTCAAGAAGGCGGTGAATCTGACCGCGGATGACCCTACCATTATGGAACATCTCGGGGATGCATACGAGAAGGCCGGTAAACGCAGCAACGCGTTAGAACACTATCATGAGGCCCTGAAGAGATCCAAAGAAAAGGAGCAGTCAGAAAGGATTCGGGAAAAGATCCAACACCTGGAGAAGGCGATTTGAAACTGCCGGGGCGGGAGAGTCGCGCTGGCCCAATAGGAAAAGATGGCCTTATCCTTGTGGGAATTCTAATCGGGATTCTAGGCTGCGGTCCGGGGGTAGCACCGGTAACCACGGTGCCGGAAACCATCACTCCTCAGAGTCGATTTCCCGGCGATCTTGCTAGGAGCCTTTCTCAAAGGGCCGATCGGTTTCGGTCGCTCCGGGCGCTGGCGAAAGTCCGTTATTGGAGTAAGGAAGAAAAGGGAGCGTTTCAGGAAGCCGTTCTTATCCACCGGCCTGACAGAATGCGCTTGGAAACGTTCTCTCCCCTGGGTGCACTCCTGATTGTGACCGTAGATGCGAATGAAGTCACCGGGTATCATTTACGGCAGGGTCTTTTTTATCGTGGCAGGAATTCCAAGGAAAATCTTCTGCGTTACACCCGGATCCCTCTGGAGTTAAAGGAGATCACGGCCCTTCTGTTGGGGTTACCACCGGTCGAACTTCGGGGCCGTTGGAAGAGAGAGGGAAATACCCTCTACAGGGAAAATAAAACAGGGGGGAGCGAAGCGGTCACTTTTCACCCTACCCTGAATATCCCGATACTGTGGGAGCGTTCGGACCCCGAGTCGGAGTTGGAGTTGAACGCTTCTTTCTCCGATTTCTACTCGACGCCTGCCGGTGCGTTTCCCTTAAAGATTGCTCTGGAGGCCTCTAATGACGAAGAGAGGCGCTACGAAATCCTTTACCAAGAGCCGGAAGTGAACGTTTCTCTCCCCGCATCGCTCTTTGCGCAAAAGAAGCCGGATCATGTAAAAGAGCTTCCCCTGGAGTCTCTTGGTGGGTAGGTACCGGGCAGGCGATAAACCCTATTCCAGCAAACTCCGTTGCCTTCTTACCTGGAGAAGGAGTCTATCAGACGTCTCGTCTAGCAAAGGGAACTTTTCGTGGCCGGCCGAGAACGGATTCCGTAACTCATGATGTAAATCTGCGGGTCACGTTTGAGAGTAACCCCCGATGAAACTCAAATGGTTTCTGATCCTTGCACCCACCCTCTTGATCGTGGGGCTCCTGCAGTCTTACTCTTGGGTACCGACCTACGAGAGTCAGACGACAGGCAACCCCGGGCGCATCAGAGAGTTCATTGAGGCGTCCATCGGGGATGCAAAAATACTGAACCCTATTCTTAATTCAGATTCCGCGAGTAGCCGAATCGCAGGTCTTGTCTTTGAAGGCCTGCTGGATCTTGATGAAAATCTCAACCTCCGCGGTCGCTTGGCTACCGACTGGACCATCGAGGAGGCGACGTATCTCCTAGTCAATCCGAAGGCTCACTTTCCAGGGGGTACTCCGGTCACAGCGCCTGAGTTGGAAAGGCGTATCAAGAAGGCAATGGCCAAGGATGGGGCCGACGAGGTTAAGGGGTTGGTTACCGAGGTGCGTCTGCTGCCTCCGGAGAATCGGACCGCGAAACTCACCATAGCGGGGAAGGACGGAAAGCCTGTTCCTGTCGAGGTTCGTATCCAGGTGCCTGAGCGACTGAAGTTTTCTCTTAAGCGAGTCGATCAGGATTTTTTCAGCCGGCTCCAGCCCATCCTGGGCGCCGACTACGAAAAGGCCCTGCCGTTGAACAAATGGATTGAGGTCTCCCCTGCAAATAAACGAGAATCGGTTCGAGCACAGTTTCCTAACCTGTTACCCCTCTTGGAACACAACCCGGTTATCCTATTTCACTTACGCAAGGGTGTGCGCTTCCATGACAACCATAGATTCGATGCCAGGGATGTGAAGTTTACGTATGAGGCCATTATGAATCCGAAGAACCTCTCCCCGCGTACTTCGGATTTTGAGCCCATCAAGTCGGTAGAAATCTTGGATGCCTATACCGTTCGCGTTGTGTACAAGCGCCTGTTTTCTCCAGCCATCAATGCCTGGACCATAGGCATTTTACCCGAGCACCTTCTCAACAAAGAGGCCCTACAACAGGAGGCGGACAGGCGTCGTATGTCCGACACTGCGAGGAAAAACTTCGGCATGCGTGATAGCGAGTTCAATCGCCATCCCGTCGGGACTGGCCCCTTTAGCTTCATAGAATGGCAAAGCGACGAACTCATCCACCTCAAGCAGAATAAAGACTATTGGGAAGGCCCACCTCAATATGAAAACTACTACTACAGGGTGATACCCGATCCATTGACTCAGGAGGTCGAATTTCGGACTGGGGCGGTGGATGCGTACAGCCCACTGCCGCACCAAGTTGCAAGATACAGGAGAAACGACGCATACCAGTCCTATTCAAGCTTGGGTTTCGGCTTCAGCTATATTGGTTACAACAATCGTCGAGAGATCTTTAAGGATCGGCGCGTACGCCAGGCTCTGGGGATGGCGATTAACGTGGACGAGATCATCAGGTACGTCCTTTACGGGGAAGGCGAGCGAACCACAGGCCCTTATCCCAAGAACACGGAGTGGTACGATCGTTCGGTAAAGCCGGTTCCGTATGATCCCGAGGGAGCGCAGCGCATATTCAGGGAGCTGGGTTGGAAGAAGAACGCCGAAGGTTGGCTTGAAAGGGATGGAAAGATTTTCGAATTCAATCTCGTCACCAATAACGGGAATCTCATCCGTAAGGCAATCATGACCATTGCACAGAACAATTGGCGGAGGATCGGTGTTAAATGCAACACGCAACTCTTCGAATGGGCGGTCTTCCTGCAGGATTTTATCAATACCGGTGATTTTGATGCTGTCATCTTGGGCTGGAGCATGGGAGTGGACCCGGACCTTTATCAGATATGGCATTCCAGCCAGTCCGGTCCACACCAGCTTAACTTTGTGGGGTACAAGAATCCGAAGGCGGATGCCCTCATTGTTCACATACGACGAGAGTATAATCATGCGGTGCAGCAGAAGCTCGCGCATCGCCTGCATCAGGTCATAGCCGAAGATCAGCCTTATACCTTTCTCTATGAAGCGCTAGGCACCCAGGTGCTCGATAAAAAGATCGTCATGAGCAATGCTGACGGTACTTATTCAAAGCTTAAGCCGACGAAAAGCGGGAACGTCTTTTTTTACTTCAATCGGTGGAAGAAGCTGGAGTTTGCGCCCACCTTTTGAGTCCGAATACGATTAGGGGTAGGAAATCCCTCAGCGTTCGTGGGCCGATGGAGCACCCGGACAAGGGGTAAGGGTACCGAGTATGTTGTCTTTCATCCTTCGAAACGTTTTACAGCGTATGGTGTTGCTGTTCATCGTTTCGGTCATCGCACACTCGGTGGTGCACCTGGCACCGGGTGAACCCAACGAAGTGGACCCCTCAAACCCCCGTATGAAAGCTGAGGATGTTGCCAAAATTCGTGCGGCTTTTCATCTGGATGACCCCCTTTACCTTCAGTACGGCTACTGGATGCGGGATTTGTTTACCGGAGAGCTAAAATCTTTTAAAGATAGCCAGCCGGTTTTGCCTAAAATCTGGGAACGCTTTCTCAATTCACTACCGCTTTTCATATGCGCCACCGTCATCATATGGACGCTTTCCTTCCCGACGGGAATTCAAGCCGCCGTTCACCGGGGATCGATGTATGATCGGGGGACAACCTTCGTAGCGTTTACGTTGATTGCCGTACCGGGTTTCTTCCTCTCCTACATCGTCATTCTATGGGTGGTGCGTGCCTTCGGGGTTCCCGTCATCGGCATGCGGACCTTTGGGATGGAACAGGCCTATCCCTTCTTTCGGGGTATGGATCGAATCTGGCACCTTGTCATTCCGTCTTTCATGTCAGCCCTGACGGGAATCGCAGTGCTCTCACGGTACGTGCGCTCTCAAATGCTGGAGGTGATCAATCAGGACTACGTGCGAACGGCCAAGGCGAAAGGCCTTGATCAGGATACGGTGATCTACAGTCACGCGCTTCGTAATGCGCTCTTACCCTTTGCCACCATGTTTGGGCTCTTGCTTCCTAGTTTGATTGGTGGCTCCGTCATTTTTGAGCAGATTTTTGCATGGCCGGGGCTGGGGAGGCTTGCTTACGATGCGATCCTCTCCCGCGATTTTCCAGTCATTTTGACCATTAATTTCATCGCCGCTGCCCTCACGCTGGCGGGTACTTTGTTGTCGGATATCCTTTATGCCGTGGCCGACCCGCGGATCCGTTTGGAGTGAACATGAGCAAACCCACGGCAGGTCAAGTGATCGATAAGGGATCAGCTTGGATCAACCCCGCGAGCTCTCCGTTTCAGCAGTTCTGGCAAATCTATAGGAAAGACCGGTTGGCCATGGCGGGATTAGTCGTACTCCTTTTTCTCTTGCTTGCGGCTATCGCCGGAAAAACTCTGACCGAGTGGATCGTGGTTGTCGATCCGGCAACCGTCCGGTTGGTGGACAAGTTTCAGGCGCCGTTTTCACCTCCATCCGAGCTTCTGCCCGATGAAGACATCCCCACCTTTGGCATGTATCTTTTGGGTACCGATGAATTGGGGCGTGATGTTTTCGCCCGGATGTTACAGGGCTCGTTTGTTTCCCTATCCATTGGTTTCGTCGCTGTTGGCATCTCAACCTTTATTGGTATCTTGCTTGGGGGGCTGTCGGGTTTCTATGGCAATCTTCGCCTGGGATTCATTTCGGTGGACACAATCGTCATGCGCTTTACCGATGTCATGCTTAGTTTTCCGACGTTCTTCCTGATCCTTACCGTGGTAGCTCTACTACCACCGAGCATTTATAACATTATGATCGTCATTGGCGCCACCAGTTGGATGGGAACCGCTCGCTTTGTGCGGGCTGAGTTTTTATCCCTGCGGGAGCAGGATTTTGTTGTGGCCGCAAAGGCCGTGGGATCGCCGGATCGGCGCATCATTTTTGTACACATGGTTCCCAACGCCATTGCGCCGGTGCTGGTATCGGCAACCATTAGCGTGGCCACGGCGATCTTGACGGAGTCCGCCCTGAGTTTTCTCGGATTCGGGGTACAGCCCCCGTTTGCGACATGGGGAAACATTCTTGCAGATGGCAAGAGTTTCATCTTTGATGCGCCGTGGCTCTTTTTTATTCCAGGAACGGCGATTCTTATCGTTGTGTTGGCATTTAATCTCGTGGGTGAAGGTATGCGCGATGCCCTCAATCCAAGACTGCGGAACCGGTAATCCATTTCAGACTTGACATTTTGTTGTAGAAACGGCGAGTATACAAAGCTCGGTTGGAGACACCCCACATGGCAGAGTTGATACAGGTTAAGGATCTTGGGACATCCTTTTTTACTCCCGAGGGAGAGATCCATGCGGTGGATGGGGTTAGCTTTGAGATCGAGGAAGGGAAAACACTTGGCTTGGTGGGAGAGTCGGGGTGTGGAAAGAGTGTCACGGCTCTCTCGATCATGCGCCTCATACCGTCCCCTCCTGGAAAAGTGCTGCTGGGAGAGATCCGCTATCGGGACCAGGATCTTTTGAAGCTAACAGAGCCGGCAATGCGCAAGGTCCGTGGGAAAGAGATCTCCATGATCTTCCAGGAGCCGATGACCTCGTTGAACCCGGTGTTTACTATCGGAAATCAGATCGGGGAGGCAATCCGTCTGCATCAAAGATTAAGTAAGAAGGAAACAAGGAAAAAGGTCATTGAAATGTTACAGTTGGTGCGGATCGCCGATCCGGCGACAAGGATTGATGACTATCCCCACCAACTGAGCGGTGGGATGCGTCAAAGGGTCATGATCGCTATGGCCCTATCGTGCAATCCTAGTTTGTTGCTAGCGGATGAACCCACCACTGCTTTGGACGTGACCATCCAGGCCCAGATCCTTGAGTTGATCAGGGAGCTACAAGAGAGGTTGGCAATGTCCCTCTTGCTTATCACCCATGACCTTGGGGTGGTAGCGGAGCAAACCGATGAGGTGGCCGTCATGTATGCCGGTAAGATCGTGGAGCGAAGCAGCGCCCGGGCAATCTTTAGTCGCCCTCTCCATCCTTATACAGAGGGGCTTCTAAGGTCTCTCCCGGGAATAGGTGAGACAAAGAGAAATAGGCTGGAGGCCATTCCGGGGGTTGTGCCGAGTCCGCTGGCATTGCCCAGCGGATGCCGTTTCCGGGATCGATGTCCAAAGGCCGGCGGCATCTGCGCAGAGGGGGAACCGAAACTGCTGGAAAAGGCGGAGGGTCGCTGGGTCGCGTGCCACTTTGCATAAAACCGTTTCTCGTAATCGGGAGTCTTTAATGTAGTTACGAACGTGAACACGAGCACCAACCACGAACACGAGATTATGGGTCTGTTGGAAATTAGAAATCTGAAGAAGTACTTCCCTCTGGGGACCGGTTTCTTCGGCAAGAGCAGGGGAGCAGTCAAGGCGGTAGACGGTGTGAACCTGACTGTTGAGGAAGGAGAAACGTTGGGCTTGGTGGGGGAGTCGGGATGCGGGAAGTCCACTTTGGGTCGAAGCATTCTAAGGCTGATCGAGCCGACGGAGGGCGAACTCCTTTTTCAGGGAGAAAATATCCTTGGTTTATCTCAGCGTGCACTTCGGGAGATGCGGAAGCAGATGCAGATCGTTTTTCAGGACCCTTATGCCTCTTTGAACCCGCGCATGCGGGTGGGCGATATTGTTGGTGAGGGTTTGGGAATCCATAAACTAGCTAAAGGAAAACTAAAGAAAGTCCGAGTGATTGAACTTCTGCATCAAGTGGGACTCACCGGAGAGCACTATGATCGTTATCCCCATGAGTTCAGCGGCGGGCAGCGGCAACGAGTCGGGATTGCTCGGGCCCTGGCCGTAGATCCAAAGTTCATCGTAGCCGATGAGCCGGTGTCGTCTTTGGATGTCTCGATTCAGGCCCAGATTATTAATCTCCTCCAGGAGTTGCAGGAGAAGAGGCATCTCACCTATTTTTTTATTTCTCACGATCTCAGGGTGGTTGAGCACATCAGTCACCGGGTGGCCATTATGTATCTGGGCAAGATCGTAGAGATCGCTCGCCGGGAGACGATCTACCAAGATGCGAAGCACCCCTACACACGGGCGCTGCTCTCCGCAGTTCCTATCCCTGATCCGAGCCGGGGGAGAGAGAGGGACATTCTTCAAGGGGACGTGCCGAGCCCTGTTCATCCCCCTTCGGGATGCAGTTTCCATCCACGCTGCCCTTATCGGGAAGAACTCTGTGACAAGGTCACACCGCAGTTGGAATTCCTGGCAAATGGCCATGGAGTTGCCTGCCACGTTTTCGGCCCGGGTAAACGGGTCTGAAAAGCTTTGAGGGGTTGATTTCTGAGCAGGCGATGGTACAGTAAGGACAGGAATTGGTCGTTCTCCACATAGGGGGGAAGGGACTGAATTCAAAGGATTTTGGGAGCCTCTCGGAAGCATTTGGTCCGAGGGGTTTTTATTTTTGTTTAGGAGCAGAGTTATGATAGCTCAGGATTCTCGTGTTCCGATGACCCAACATGGATACAAACGCTTGATGGAGGATCTCAAGCGCCTAAAGGGCGTAGAGCGACCGAAAAATGTCCATGAGATTGAAGAAGCCCGCGGCCACGGTGATCTGTCCGAGAATGCCGAGTTCCATGCAGCCAAGGAAAGGCAATCCCATCTTAATATGCAGATACGCGAGATCGAAGACAGGCTGGCTCGAGCCCAAGTGATTGAAGTCTCCGGTCTATCCGGAGACAAAGTTGTTTTCGGCGCCACGGTCACGCTAGCCGATGGAGATGCGGGCGAAACAGTCGTTTATCAGATCGTGGGTGATCATGAGGCGGAGCCAAAGAACGGAAAGATATCTATTAGTTCTCCCGTCGCGCGCGCCCTCATCGGCAAGCTTGAAGGAGACGAGGTCCAAGTCCGTACCCCTACAGGGATTCGCAACTTCGATATCCTGCGCGTGGACTTCATTGATTGAAGTTAACGCTTCCTCATCGATGGGCTGAGCCTTGTTCTGAGAGATTATGTCTCTTTCCATCAGAAAGGTTGCGCTTAGCTTTTTTTTGTCTCTCTTCTGCCTTTTTGTTCTCCTCGTCCCTCTTCATGCTGCAGAGATTACCCTAAATCCCCAGGTGGGTTTCGATGGCCTTTTCCAACTGAGGCATCCATTTCCGCTGAGGGTAGAACTCAAAAATCTGGGTCCCCCGGTGGAAGGAGTGGTGGAGGTACGGATCTGGAAAGGGGGACCTTCAAGGGGCGTCAGCGCTTACTCCGTGAATCACCGTAGAAGCGTTTTTCTGGCCGCCCAGTCCCGCAAGAGCCTTCGGTTTACGGTTGACCCCGACTCTATCAGCCGAGCCTTGACAGTGAGTTTTTCAAGTCCGAGAGGCAGGGTGTCCAAGAAAATCAATCTCCGGCGACATTTCTCACCTTCTCCACTGATCCTTCTGTTGACGGAAAACAACGTTTCTCCTCCTGTCCCTGCTTTAGCTTCCGATTCTGGAACTCCTCTCATTTCCGTGTCCGTGGACACGCTACCGTCTGTTGGGCGGGCCTATCAAGGTGTCTCGACGATTATCGTCTATGAGCAATCCATGCGGGATCTTTCAAAGCGTCAAACCCTGGCTTTGGATAGGTGGCTTTCGTCAGGCGGTAGAATGATAGTCCTGGGAGGTATGCACTATGCCCTTTATCAAGAGCCGTTCATGAGCCGTTTCCTCCCGGTTCGTGTTACGGGTCTGAAAAGGCTTTCATCCTTACCCAGCTTGGAACGGGTCTATGGGCAAAGGGAATCGCCTCTGCGAGATCTCTGGGTGCAGGATTCGATTTTGGTTGACGGGAATATTCTCATCGAAGAGAAGGGTACTCCCATTCTGGTAGAGTTAAACAGAGGGAAAGGCAAAGTCCTTTACCTGTCGTTAGATGTCGGACGGCCCCCCCTGCCTCAGTGGCAGGGACTCCCCCTTCTTTTTAAGGATCTCCTGGGATCGCCTGGAAACAGGGAATTTACTCTGCAAGCGAGTTGGAATGAATCCGTTTTCTCACAGCTCCTGTTGAACCGCTCTTTTATCGCCGACACTGTGCCGGTTCTCTCTTTCTTTGTTTGTGTGTCTCTCTATCTTGGGGGGATAGGATCTTTAGTCTGGTTGTGGCGGCGACAACGGTGGCCTCGGCAAACGCTTGCACTTACTTTTCTTTCTTTAGTTTTTTTTTCGTCCCTGTCGGGGTATCTCTATTTTGACCGAGGAAACCATATCCCGGACGGCTTGCTCGTTTCTTCGACGCTTTTAGAGAGCATTCCATATGGATACGTCGAGGTTCAATCCGACGTGGCCCTCTTTTCTACTCGAAGGCGACGTTATGACCTTCAAGTACAAAAGGGTTGGACCGATTTCGAACCGGTTTTTCATCGTCAAGAGACCCCAAACGAAAGCGTCCTCGTCGTTCAAGAGGAGGGGAATTTTACGCGGTTTCGGGTCCCGTTAAAAGAGTGGGATCATAGACTCTTCAAGTTTCGATCGATAAGGCGATTTCCTTTCCGTACGGAGATTAAGAACCAAAGTGGCGGGCTTTCACTAAGGATCAGCAATCCGACCGGGAAAGATCTTACAGACTGTTGGCTACTTGTATCGGGGCAGCGTCTCTTTTTAGGCGATATCCTTCAGGGAACGAGTCAAATCCGCAAGCTTCCCCTGCCACCGGGAGGGGCTTTTCTCAGGGACGATCAGTTCAACAGAACCAACCGGGAAAATCTCCTGAACATTCCTTTTAAAGACAAGGTGCGCAAGACAATCTTTCAGTATTCCTTCTTTTCCGAGGGCGCAGATGTGCCGCGGTGGGGTGGTAGCGACCTGCTTTTCTTTGGCTGGGTGAAAGAACCCCCCCGGCGTATTTGGGTGGATGATCCACGAGTGGTTGCTTACGATCATGCTTTATTTCGTGCCGTCATTTCTCTGGATGACGAAGGGGATGCATGAAAATGAACCCGGTCTTTCGGGAAGGGATCCAGCTTTATCTTCTAGAGGGGCATGGGATGTCGGCTTATTTCTATGTCATCATAATCCTCGCTCCGCTCGAATTCTTGGCCATTTTCCTTCCGTCCCTTGACCCTAAAACCTGGATGGGTCCGGCTAATCTGTTCAAGATCTCGTCGATTGCGGCATTGGCCTTGATCGTCTATTTCGGCCTGAAAATTGTCACTCAGGAAATTGTCCCGTGGAAATTCCGGCCCTTGAAGCACTGGATCCACCACGGTGGAGTCGGCCTTTCTAAAGTAGCTCGGGGTCAACTTGCGCTTGTCTGCTTTCATATGCTCCTCATGATTCTACTCTGCACGCCGCTTCTCGTTTGGGCAGGCGCGGTGGCTCGGGCCGCTGCGGGTACCATCCTGTTGACCATTTTTTTTCTTCTTTTTTATTCCATATCCTACGGCGTGTGGGGTCTGGTGGCCGTTACGTTGTGGGAGCATCGGGTAGAGAGCCGACAGACCTTTATCCGCTGCTTTTTCGTCTTCTTCGTCTTGCTCTCCGGTCTTGTCTATTCTCCATTAAATCCTGTTGCATTTCTCCTATCCTATCTGAGACAAGAGAGTATGGCTCCGCTTGTGGTTTTTGGATGGCGAGGGTCACTGTTTGCCGTCCATTTTCTTTTTCACATTTTCCTTCTGGGATCAGCCCTCCTTACTTATGCGTGGGCTCTTAGAAAGGCGGGTTCCCTGTGATCAAAGAGGGGATACTGCTCGGGGATAAATTTTCCGAGCTTCTCAGATGGGAGAAGACGAAAAGGAGGGAGAGGATCGTTATCACGATCTTTTTCTATTCCATGCTTGCATCCCTGGCGACGCTTCCCGTAAAAGAACTCCTGCCGTCCTGGCTTAGCCCTCTTTCTTTACCGCTTATATTTTTCTTGGTCACAGCCCCGGGATTCGGTCTGATGCGTCCCTGGGGGAACAAGGAGTCTCTGCGCCGGGTCTTCCTTTTGGATAAAACCCTCCACCTGGAGGAACGGGCTATTACGGCATGGGAGATCCTGAGGAGAGGAGAGCAGAGAGCTGCAGAGCGTTTAGTTCTTAAGGAGGCCGGCGACAGGCTGAAGGGGATAAGCGCCAAGACTCTCTTCAAAAGGCGCCTCACCTGGCATGCCTTTTCCGTGCCACCGCTTCTCATGCTCTGGTTCCTGCTCCTCTGGTTCGATATCGGAGTCCATTTCGACAAGGTTACTAGGCAAGGATTGAAACCGAGTTCCATGGCGCAGAAGCTCAAGGCATTTGCACAGGAGGTTGAGGAGCAGGCGAGATCGGAACAGCTGACCGAGAGCCTCAAGATAGCCAAGGCCTTAGAAGAGGTTGCAGACGAGACGTTGCAAAGGGAAATCGCCGAGGAAAAGCTGAAGAAGAGTCTGGCCGCGACGATCAATGAAATCGGGGAACAGAATCCATTGGCGGAAAATGAGGCCGATCAGCTCTTGCCGATACTATCCGGCGAGGGGCTTTTACGGTTGAAAGCAGAGCTGGAAATGATGGAGCATGCTCTGACCCTTCCCGATGCCTCCACCCAAAGAAATGAGCGGCTAGGTGCTAAGATGCTTGGGATGCTTGGTGCCTTTTCACGCCTTAGAGCGGAGCTCGAAAAGGCGGGTCTAACGCCCATCGAAGGGCTACGAAGAAAAGAGTTCCGGAAATTTCTTGATAGGCTGGGGAAGGATGTTCAAAAAGGACTTGACCGTAATACCCTTCGGGAGATAACGGAGTTTCTCACCCTCTTGCTCGAAGGGGCTGATGGAAGAGAGTCAGCGGAAGCGATCATGGGGACCGGGCAGGTCGTAGAGAGTGGTCGATTGCGAGAAGATCAGTCTGGAGCGAAAGGGAGTTTTCCTGGGGATCAGCCGGGGACCCAAGGACAAGTCTCCAAAGTGCCCCCTTCCTTTGAGGCACGCGCAGTCGATCACCTCAAAGGGTTATTGAGAGAAGGCAAGAGCAGCGGTGTGATGTTTAGAGGAACTGTCGCGGGGGGGAAGAGTAAAATCTCTGAGGAAGCTGTGGTCACTTCTTACCAACACCAGGCGGAGGAAGAGTTGGCTTCCGAGCGGATCCCCCAGAGACTCAAGGAAACCATTAGAAGTTATTTTCTCTCTCTCGGGATGACTGGCAAACAAAAAGGAGAGTAAGGATGGAGACCTTAACGGAGGTCCGAGACAGAATGGAGAATTCTCGCCGGGCCTTTGAAGCCATCAAGGTTGAAATGAGCACCGTGGTTGTGGGCCATGAGGCCTTGATTGAACAGATCTTTGTTGCCCTTATCTGTGGAGGCCACTGTTTACTCGAGGGGGTGCCGGGATTGGGGAAGACTCTGATCATCCGGAGCCTGGGCGAGGTGTTGAATCTGGCCTTTTCTAGGATTCAATTCACTCCGGATCTCATGCCGGCGGACATTACCGGTACCCATGTCCTTACGGATGATCCTTCCGGGAAAAAGGTCTTTGATTTTCAGCGAGGTCCTGTCTTTTCGCAGATCCTACTGGCTGATGAGATCAACCGGGCTACCCCCAAGACCCAGTCGGCGTTGTTGGAGGCGATGCAGGAACAGAGCGTTACCGCCGGGGGTAGGGGGTATCGGTTGGAGAGCCCGTTCATGGTTCTAGCAACACAGAATCCTATTGAAATGGAAGGGACTTACCCCTTGCCGGAGGCTCAGATCGACAGATTTTTTTTCAAACTATTGATTCAATATCCGAGCCGTGCAGAACTAGAACGGATCGCCGACCTGACCACCGCTTCTCGCCCTCCTCCTTTGAAGAAGGTATTGGACGCGGAAGGTGTTCTCAAGATCAGAGAAGCGGTGAGGGAGATCCCCCTCTCCGACGCGGTAAAAGACTATGCCGTACGAGTGGTTCTTGCTACGCATCCCCAGGGTAACGGAAGCGTTCCTTTAGCCCAGAGATTTGTCCTCTATGGCTCCAGTCCGAGGGGATTGCAGAGTTTAATCCTAGCTGCGAAGGCCCGGTCTCTCCTCTCCGGAAGGCCCAACGTTTCCTTTGATGATATCCGCTCCGTTGTGCCGCAAAGTCTCCGCCATCGTCTCATCCTGAACCTGGAGGCAGAGGCGGAGGGGATGACGACAGAGAGAGTTCTCGACGAGGTCCTGAAGGGGGTTCCGGAGGTTCCGTAAAGACGATGGCCACAAACATTCCGACCCTTTTACAGCCTGGATTTCTTAAAAAGCTGGAACGTCTCCGCTTGGTTGCCAAGCGCTTTTCCTGGGCTGGCGCCCGCGGGGAACATTCCTCGCCAAGAAAGGGTTTTAGCCTCGAGTTCTCTGATTATAAAAAATACCATAGCGGCGACGATCTCCGCTATGTCGATTGGAATATCTATCGGCGCCTCGACCGGCTTTGCCTTAAGGTTTTTACGGCCGAGCAAGAGATGAATCTTTATCTGCTGGTGGATACAAGCCGGTCCATGGCTGAGGGACTTCCCCAGAAAATGGATTACGCGAAGAAGTTAGCCGCAGCTTTGGGTTACATCGGGCTTAAGAACCTTGATCGAGTGGCCGGAGGGACCTTTTCCTCCGATTTACAGTCTTCCCTGCCCCTGGCGAGGGGGAAGAAACAGATTCTTCGTCTATTCGAATTTTTGGGAGCGCTCACCTGTCGAGGTGAGACCGATCTGCGGACTTCCGTTAAATCCTTTTCCTCTGTGTTTCGTCGTCCTGGCCTGGTCGTGCTTCTCAGCGACCTCTTAGACCCCCAAGGCTACCGTCTGGGGCTTGAGGAGCTGCAGAGAAAAAAATACCAGGTCTTAGTCATCCATATTCTAGATGAAGCGGAAAATAACCTCGAGCTCTCGGGCGACGTCTCGTTGTTCGATGTGGAAACCGAGCATGAAAGGCGGCTCTTTCTGGATGCCGATCTGGTGCGGCGTTTCCGCGAAGAGGTTCAGAACTACTTTGAGGAGGTAGAATCCTGTTGTGTGAGCCATGGGATGGATTACCTTCGCACCACCACGGCGACACCCTTTGAGGACTTTATCCTTATGACCCTGCGTCAAGTCCGAAGTGTGAGATAAGAGATGAGTTGGGGATTCCCGTTTTCCTTCTTCCTTCTCTTAGGTGCTATTCCCCTTATCGTTCTTCTGAACACCCTGGGGCCCAAAGGGCACAAGGTTTCCACCACGACGCTATTTCTTTGGGAGCGGGTCTTGAAGAAACGGCCGATGGGCAAGCGGTTTGGCCGTTTGTTAAAAAAAAATCTGCTTCTCATTCTCCAGATTCTCATAGCGTTAATTCTTATCGCCGCATTGGCTGATCCCTGGCTCCTTCACCAGGGTGGAATCAAAGGCGATATCGTGGCCGTGGTGGATCTGAGTGCTAGCATGAAGGCCAAAGCCCTCTCAGGGAGCCGGTTTGAGGCCGCCCGTAAAGAACTTCTATCTCTGATCGAAGCGATACCGACGGACCAGAGGATGATGGTGATCGGGGCGGGGCCTACTCCTCGGGTATTGTCACCGTTTACTGCGGATAAAAAAAGACTCAAGAATCTTGCATCCACCGTCCAGCCCACGGACGCCCCCGCCCAGGTCAAAGAGGCGATTCTTTTTGCCCATTCGTTTTTAAAACGCGGGAGCCACGATCGGGTGATCGTCTTCAGCGACGGCGCCTTCGATGGTGCTAACCAACTTCCTTGGGGTTCGCCCCATCTCCGGTTGGTCGGTATCGACGGGAAAAACCATAATGTTGGGATCACAGGATTTGATCTTCGACGGCTTCCGGCCCGCCCGCTCCGCTACGAGATTATGGTCAGCGTTCGAAATTTCTCCTCCCGTTCGGTCCGTGCCCCGCTGGATCTTAAGATTGGAGGGCGGAGTTGGACCAAGGAGCAACTCAATATCCCGGCTCATGAAAATCAGGTGCTAATCTATCCCTACCGGGGCCCCCTCGAAGGGCGACTTACAGCCCGTCTGGACATTCAGGACGATTTTCTAACAGACAACCTTGCCTTTCTGTTCGTTCCCGAGTCTTCTCCTGTGCGTGTCCTGTATGTCGGTAAGGGAAATCCTTTTCTGGAACGGCTGTTTCGTTCCATGCGCTATGTTCAAGTCACGTCAGAGGAACGATGGGCCCCGGAAGATTCGTCCCAGCGAGTCGACCCGTATGACGTTGTTATTCTGGATGGGATCCCTTCTCCAAGCCTCACTGAGGGGAATTTCATCCTCATCAATACCGTTGCTAAAGGTATGCCTTTAGAGGTAAGGGGAAAACTTTCAGGACCCCGAGTTCTTCCCGCGGTCACCAGAGATCCTTTGATGGAAGGGCTTCGCCTTGACGATCTCTATATCAGAGAGGCGCTGCACCTGGTTCCGAAGGGGGAAGGGGTCACCTTGGCCCGTTCCGGAGAAGGGCCACTGATAGTTGCCTTCCAGAGGGGGAGACTGAAGACCGTCGTTCTTGGGTTTGACCTTTTAGCGACGGATCTACCTTTTAGAGTTGCGTTCCCTATTTTCTTCACTAACGTTTTCGACTGGTTCCACCCGCAGAAGGCGGAGTTCCCTGCGGTTGGGGTTCAGGCGGGAAGTCCTTATGCCCTTCGCTTGGGTGGAAAATATGGTCAGGTTGAGGTCAGAAGCCCATCGGGCCGGAGTGAAATGTTAGGCATTGTCTCTAATCCGGCATCCTTTGCTAAAACCTGGGATGTCGGATTTTACACGTTCAAGACCGGAAATAGACAGGGCGAATTTGCTGTTAATCTTTTCAGCGAGAAGGAATCCCGAATCACGTCGCAGGTCTCCCTTCGTGCACAAGAAAAGATGCAGGCTAATAAGGGGGAGGCTGAAGGGATAGGGGAAAAATTTTCACTCTGGCCTTACCTTCTCACGGGGGTATTTGTTCTACTCCTGGTAGAGGGGTTTCTCCTTTTTCGTGGTGGTGGCTCTTTTTTTCCATTGGCCTTTAGGTTTGTGGCCCTGTCGGTGATCGGCCTCGCTATTGTCAACCCGAAGATTTTTAAGGGCATTGATGCGTTGGATGTTGTCGTTGGGGTGGATGTCTCACGTAGCGTGGGCCAGGAAGGCAAGGAGGAGGCCCTCCAAATCCTAGAGAAATCTCGGGGGGTACACCCGACCGGGAGAGCGCAGACCCGGACCGGACTTTTGTTCTTTGGCCGACGGCCCGTTTGGGAGTTCTTCCCGCGGCGCCATTTTAAATTGGGTGATTTTTCCCCTGACGTTAACCGGGAAGAGACAGACATCCAAGCCGCGCTTCAGGCGGCCCTTGCCCAGATAGGTGAGAACCGCCAGGGAAGGATTCTTCTGATTTCTGACGGCAACGAAAACCGTGGGGAGATATCTCCGATCATGCCTCTACTGCGTTCCCACGGTGTGCCGGTATGGGTGTTGCCGGTAAATTCTTCTCGGGGCGGAAATGAGGTTTATCTGAGCGATATCGTATTGCCTCCTGAGGTAGACAGTGCGGAAGGCTTTGAAGTAAGGGGAGCCATTGAAAGTCGTTATAAAGCTCGTGCCAGGATCAAACTCCTACGCGATGGGGTTATTCACAAGGAGAAGGCGATAGCCTTAAAGAGCGGGACCAACTGGGTGCGTTTCAAGGAAACCCTGAGGAAGCGGGGGAGTCATACCTTTGAACTTTTGGTGGAATCTGCCGACGACACTCTTGCTGAAAACAATCTCCTGCAAGGAGTGGTCAAGGTCAAAGGTCCCCCGAGGGTTCTTTACCTGCACTCGAAAAAGGATAGCCGCCGTTTTTTCGCCCGGGCCTTGGCCGTTGAAGGATACTCGGTGGTTGAAATCTCCCCAGAAGAGAGTGCTCTCTCTCTTGCGGAGCTCTCCGCTTTTGATCTTCTGGTTATGGATAATGTCCCCGCTTACCGTCTGCCCCGGTCTAAGATGGAGGCCATAGAAAAATATGTCAGGGATCTGGGCGGTGGTTTGATGGTAGTGGGTGGATCACAAAGCTATGGAGCCGGCGGCTATTATAAGACGCCGCTGGAACGAATTTTACCTGTGATCATGAGACCGCCCTCCCGTCTCGATCTTCCTCAGGTAGCCCTCCTCTTTGTCCTGGACAAGTCAGGGAGCATGGGTGAGGGGCCAGAGGAAGCGACCAAACTGGAGCTGGCCAAGGCGGCGGCCTTGGTCTCAGCGGACCTCATGAACCCGACAGACCACATCGGGATTCTTGCCTTCGATGCACAGTGGAATTGGGTTCTTCCCTTTCGCCGGGTGGGAAAGGGGGAGTGGCTCTCTGCGGAGCTCTCCTCACTTCAGTCCGATGGGGGTACTGATCTTCACCGGGCTATGATCGAGGCCTACCGGTCATTTTCGGCTAAGGACGCTGCGATCAAGCATCTTTTAATTCTTTCAGATGGCTTGACGCAGAAAGCAGATTTTCATTCGCTGGTGGAAGAGATGGTGCGGGGTGGGATCACCGTATCAACCGTAGCCGTGGGACGGGACGCCAATTTGACTTTAATGGCTCGGATTGCCAGGGACGGTAAAGGAAGGTTCTATCGAACCAGTGACCCCCGTACTATTCCGCAGATCTTTACAACGGAGACGCTTCTGATCTCACGTGATGTGCTAGTGGAGAGGTTGGCTTATCCTAGAGTCATGGCGGCTGTGGGTCCCCTGAGAGGTTTTCGCGGGCGGAGGATACCTCCGGTCCGAGGTTACATCCTTACCCATCCGAAGCCCCGTGCGGACGTGTTGATGAAGGTCGAAAAAGATCCACTGTTGGTTTCATGGCGCTATGGACTTGGAAAGGTTGTAGCCTTTACCTCGGACTTGAGCGGACAGTGGGGACGGGATTGGCTAAAATGGAAAGACTTTCCACGGTTGGCGGGTCAGCTCGCGCGGAGCGCTATGAAAAAGGTTTCAGAAAATAGAATACGGACTGAGCTCAAGCAGGAGGACGAGGAGGTCAGAACGGTTGTTGATCTTATGTCCCGAAGGCAGGATTATCTTAACCATCTTGGGCTCGTAGGAAATCTGACGACCCCTAACCAGGCCGCTCTGGAGAGGTCATTTCGGCAGATCGCCCCGGGGCGTTACGCAAGCCGTTTCCCCATCTCACGACGGGGTGTCCACTTTCTTACAATCTTTGCGAAAGGAAAAAAAGGAGAGGAATCTCGCACGGTCACCACGGTGCCTTTTATCGTTCCCTATCCCAGGGAGTACCGGGAATTAAAACCCAACATGACCTTGCTCAGCCGTCTTGCCGAGGAAACTAACGGAGAGGTCCTGGACACGAATCGGATGGAGGAAGGAATCAAGCATCTCTTTACACCGGACCCCGGCAAAGGGACCACAGCTCAAGAAACGTGGTGGCCCATTTCAGGCTTGGGTCTCTTTTTATTTCTTGCCGATCTCGCACTCAGAAAATTACCCAGGAAGCAACGGGTTTGACACCTTTAGACTTCAAGTGTTATTTACTGCAAAATTTACGCCCCGACCCTCTGTTTGAGGGTTTCCGAGCCCGGTTAAGAGGTCTCGACCCTGTAGGCCGCTAGTGCCGGAGATCGGAAAGAAGGCCAAAGCGTTGGAGAACCGCAAGTGAATAACTCGAGAAGGGTTGAGGAGTTGAGTGCTGCGGCGCTATGGGCAGGGTTGACTGCTTTCGTCTGGTATGCCTTTGGCGCGGTGCCACTGCACATTGGCGTTTCAGAGCAGTTAGGCCTGTCCACCGCGCAGACGTCGAGCTGGATATTCATCGTTTGGTGTAGCGGTGCGGTTTCATCTATCGCGACATCCCTTTATTTTCGCCAACCCATCCCTATTACCTGGACTATTCCGGGTTTGATCTATCTTGGCACGCTCGCCGATAGTTTTAGCTTCGCAGAGCTTGTTGGGGCCAACCTCGTCGCTGGGCTACTCCTACTGGTCTTGGGGTTAGCAGGTGTTGGCGGCCGGATAATGAGATGGCTTCCTCTGCCAATCATCATGGGCATGTTCAGTGGGAGTATTCTCTCGTATGTAACGCGGATGGTTATGGCTACAGTCGATGATATAGCGGTTGCCGGAACCACGGTCGGATGTTATTTGCTTGGAAGGTTTATTGGCAGTCCCCGTGTGCCTCCTGTGGGCCTAGCAGTTATAGGGGGTGGTATTGCGGTGGGGTTAGTAGGAACGGCTGGGGTCGAACCTCTACAGTGGTCTTTACCTGTGTTCGCATTACCGCCGATGAGTTTTTCGTTTGCTGCGGTCATCGCTGTTAGTCTGCCAATGGTTGTACTGGCGATGGGTCTGGGTAACGTTCAAGGGCTTGGGTTTCTTATGGCTCAAGGTTATACGGTCCCAGTCAATACGATATCTACGGTGGTAGGTATCAACTCGGTTGTTAACGCACTATTCGGTGGCCATCCTGCTACCGTGGCGAGAACGGGCGTCGCTATACTTGCATCCCCGGACGCGGGTATGACTTCGGGCAGATATTGGGCGGTGGTGATTTCGGCCTCCCTAACGATTGTTATGGCGCTAGCGGCCACTCCGGTCGCCTCTCTGTTGAATGTGCTGCCGAAAACGTACATCTTTGCCCTGGCCGGGCTGGCGATCATATCCTCGTTTCAGGGTGCTCTGGCAAAATCATTCGGAGGGGAAATGCAATTTGGTGCGTTGGTGGCGTTTGTTATTGCGACGACACCCTTTGCTGTTTTTGGAATTACTTCAGCCTTTTGGGCGATCATCGCTGGCATCCTCGCTTCTCTATTGGTGGAGCGAAGCGAGATCATCGATTTTTGGAACCAGGAGTGACCGAAGTCTCAAACGCTTTCCCCGCAGAGTCTAACTGGGCTATCGAGGCATGAGAAAAGTTAATGGTGTAAGGTAGAGACGTGAGAAAGGTGTACACTACACAAGATACTCTCATGATAGGCCATCTTAAGAACGTTCTAAAGACGCGTGGGATTGATTGCGTGATACGGAACCTGTATCTTACCGGAGCGACTGGTCAGCTTCCACCGATCGAGTGCTGGCCTGAGCTCTGGGTGGTCAACGATGTACGGTATCTTGAGGCTCAGGATGTACTCAAAAGGGCCTTGGCCCCCATCAAAATCGTTAGAAAACCGTGGACCTGTGCCAGGTGCGGAGAAGAGAGCGAAGGTCAGTTTGCCGAGTGCTGGAATTGCGGGAGCAAGCGATTTTAGCTTAGTAAAGGTTGATCGGGATTAAAAGGTTACACCTTCGCCTTACCGACTACTCACGTTCAGGTGTTAGGAACGCCTTTGCCACATGTGCGTTTCTGAAACGCCTTTTAACCCAATGAACCGGCTTGTTTCAAGATACGGTGGTTCGGCTGCTTTTAGGGTTTGCCTTCCGGACTTATTTTCCCTGGACCTTGATTTCCACGCGCCGGTTGACTGCCCTCGCCCAGTTGGTCTTCTGATCGATCAACGGTCTGGATTCACTGAAACTCTCGATGGCCAGGCTTTCCGGTTTAATGCCAAGGCTGACCAATTCGCGTTTCACCGTCTCCGCCCGGCGTAGCCCCAATTTCTTATTGTATTCGTCAGTCCCGATATAGTCCGTATGGCCTTCTACGACGGCTGTTACCTTTGACTTTTTTTTAATTTTTTGTGCTAGAAGATAGACTGTCCCTTTACCCACCTCGGTCAGTTGTGCTGAATCGAAACGGAAGGCAACCTCCGGAAGAATCACCCTTTCCACTTCCACTACTTTCGGGACTTCCTTAATCACTTCTTTGACTACCTCTTTCTCCACAATCTTTACGGCCGGTGTTTCCGTGGCTGCTGCATTTGCGACCAACGGCTCCTGAAGGGTCGCTTTCGCCATTACGGGTGTTCCTTCCCCGTAGTCTTCTTTCACTTGATCGAAACCAATCACCCAAGGGCCGGTACAAGCGCCGCGGGCAATTTCCCCCAGCTCTCTCCCGTTGGTGCCTCCTTCAAAGTTTCCCGGAACTCGATAAGTAGAGGTATAGGCGACAGCGGTCACTGCTTGCGTGCCGACGCACGTCGCCAGTTTAAATGGGAAGTAGAGCAACGAAAGTATACCACTGCCCACATAAAAGGCTGCGTCTTCCTCTTCCGATCCGCTTTGCTCTGCCTGTGTTATGGAAGGGGCCAACGCTAGGGCGAAAACTAGAACGATCCCGCAGATACTTGAAAATGCTTTTTTCAGCTCCATATCGTCTCCTTTACGCGGACAGTTAAAAAGCGAGCATTATTATGCCAAAGTTTTTTGGTTGGGTCAACACCACTTATGCTATTATTTTGTAAAGCAGAACAGCGAGTCATTTTGCGTGTAACTTAAGGTACGGCTTTTGAGGTACTATTACGTACCGTTTTTACCAGATCTTACCAAAAGGGTGGGTAACTGCGGCCTTCAATAAAACTAGCAGTGTCCCATGGAAATGATTGCGAAGCGTTTTTTGATTAGGCTACATTGGCTCCCAGGGCTGAGGCGACGAGGAGAAACGGAGAAACGAGGGTTGATACCAAGACGTACCCCCCAACCGGGGCAGGGGTGGAATCACATTGCATAACAGGAATGCTTTTACCGGCTAACGATTCGCGCCGGTATCCAGGGAAGTTCGAATCCGTGTGGTGGGTCTCTAAAAAATTCTGGAATTCAAAATTAAATGAGACCAAGGTAAAAACTAATAACCGGGAGACTACGGCCGCGGCTTTATGCGTTGAGCGGCCTAACCTTGATCCAAGGAGGGGGATGTCATAATAGTATCTATTATAAATAGATTTTCGTGAAAGACTATGTCGGCTAAACGAACCAATGGCGCGAATCAGGAAACGCCTCTCCATCACTCGGGGTTTATCGGTATCGTGGGACGTCCCAACGTGGGGAAATCGACTCTCCTCAATCAGCTCCTAGGGGAAAGGATCGCCATTGTTAGTCCAAAACCCCAGACTACTCGCAATAGGATCACCGGGATTAGAACGACCCCGACGTCTCAAATAGTGTTTCTGGACACCCCCGGGATGCATCAGCCTCATTCGCTGATGAACCGGCGCATGGTGGAGATTGCCCAGAACACCCTGAGAGAGGTAGACGGGGTCCTCTGGCTCGTCGATGCCGCTGAAGGGATTCAAAGGGGCGACGAAGAGATTGCTCGGACACTTCGTGAATCTCACGCAACGGGGCTCCTTTTGCTCAACAAACTGGATCTCATCTCGAGAGGAAAACTCCTCCCGCTGATGGAGCAGTGTTCCGGCTTGTTACCGGGGCGAGAAATCATTCCTATCAGTGCTCGTAGCGGAGAAGGGCTGCCACTTCTCTTGGATCTGATCGAAAAATGGCTTCCAGAAGGGCCTCGGTATTATCCGAAAGGTGAAGTTACTAACCAAACAGAGCGTTTTGTTGCCTCCGAAATGATCAGGGAAAAGATTTTTCTCCTGACCCGAGGAGAAATCCCCTACGCCACGGCAGTGACCATCGATGAATTCAAGGAGCGAGCAGCCAAACCCCTCGTAGTCATCAAGGCAACGATCCATGCCGACCGTGAATCTCACAAACCCATCCTCATTGGTAAAGGGGGGAAAATGCTCAGAGAGATCGGCACACAGGCCCGACAGGATCTGGAAGATCTCCTAGGCTGCAAAATTTTTTTAGGGCTCTTTATCAAGGTTCAAAAAGGATGGACCCAGAATCCCCGTGCATTAACGGAATTAGGACTGTAAAATGACCGAAACAACACGGCTCGACTGCCACGATCCTCACCGCCTTCCGGTACTGGCGCTTGTGGGGCGCCCGAATGTAGGGAAGTCTACGTTGTTTAACCGCCTGATCAGAAAAAAGAAGGCCATGGTACATAACCTGCCGGGGATCACGCGGGATCGCAATTACGGAGAGGTAGAATGGTACGGCAAGGGGTTCCTGCTGATCGATACGGGAGGTTTCGAATCGAATCCGAAGTCGGGGCTCAGCCAACGCATTCAGGAACAGAGCCGCCTTGCCATGAAAGAGGCAGATGTCATCCTCTTTATTTTTGACGGCAAAGAGGGCCTGAACCCGGTGGACCAGGAAGCCGTAACCCGATTCCGGAAGCTTGAAAAGCCTGTGTTCTTCGCCGTAAACAAAATTGATACCCAACCCAAAGCGGGTTACCTTTATGAATTCTATGCCCTAGGCTTAAGCGAGATCTTTCCTCTTTCGGCAGAACATGGACTCGGGCTTTCCGAGTTGATGAATCGGATCGTTCAGCAGTTCTCAGAAGTCCAGGCGGACGGTTCGCCGAAAAACCAAAGAATTAGCCCTTTTCGCCTGGCGATCGTTGGACGCCCCAATGTAGGGAAGTCCTCCTTGGTCAACCGGCTTCTTGGTTATGATCGCTCTGTAGTCGATGCAACCCCCGGCACGACACGGGATGCCTTGGAGTGTTCCTTACTCTTAAAAGAGGGGCAATACACCCTGGTCGATACGGCTGGGATCCGCCGCAAGGCGAGAATCGCGGATCGAATTGAGCGTGACAGCGTGATTCAATCTCTTCGTTCGGTTGATCGGGGTGATCTGGCTATTCACCTTTTGGATGGGCCTGAGGGAGTGACCGACCAGGACGCGCAGATCCTGGCTTACGCGTGTCAGCGTGGCAAAGGATTGGTCTTAGCGGTGAACAAGTGGGATCTAGTGGTGCAAGATCATGGCGACCTCAAGTCCTACGGCGCGCGGGTCACCCATAAGCTGTCATTCGCCGATTTTGCCCCGCTTGTGTTTATCTCGGCCCTTACCGGGTATGGGATTCAGCAACTGATGGAGGCAACCCGGCAGGTTGCCCTATCCTACCAACGTCGAATCCAGACCTCCACGCTCAATCAAGCCGTGCAAGAAGCAATCCAAGGCCACCGGCCTCCACTTCTCCGGGGTCGGGAGGTAAAATTTTTTTATGCTACACAGACGGCCTTTTGTCCACCGACATTCACCCTTTTCGTTAACTTTCCTAGAGGTTTCACCTCGACTTACCGGCGCTACCTTGTCCGTCAGCTGCGTCTGACTCTGGCGTTGGAACACTCACCTGTACGCCTTGTCTTGCGTGCTAGAAGGAACCAGGCAGAAAAGAAAAAGAAGTGACGATGAGATGGTCTATCGACACTACGGAAACAGGAATCAAAGCAGTCAGGCTTCGAGCCAAGGGCCAACCCGTCTCCTCTCACCACAGAGATGAAGGGCGCCTTGCCCGACGCTGGAGGGCGACTACCAGGAAAGAACTGCGGGCTTACTTAGCCGGGCGGTTGCGTTTGTTTTCTGCGCCCTGTGACCTCAGCGATTTACCTCCTTTTACGCAGGCCGTCTTGAAGATTACGGCACAAATTCCTTATGGAGAGGTAAGAAGTTATCGATGGGTGGCAGCACGGGTAGGAAAGCCCAGGGCCAGTCGCGCTGTGGGCAACGCATTAGCGAGAAACCCGATTCCGCTCGTCATCCCGTGCCATCGTGTCGTCCGGTGCGACGGGAGCCTCGGAGGCTTTGCCTTGGGACGGGATTGGAAGAAAAAACTGCTCATGCTCGAAAAGTCTTCTCTTTGAGCTCGGGTGAAACGCCTCAAGTGAATCCTTTTGCCCCTTGGGTGCCAACCCATTTCGCAGGAGCATGGGAAATAGCAGGAAGTCGGGCTACCCGCGAAAACGACAGCCATCGGTGTGGGTGGGGTGTGCAGGGCGCGTCCCTAGCTCTTGTATTAAATTTAGAATAGTATAAAAAAGTGAGTTTTTGCCTGGAGAGTCCGGGTTGCAGGCTCGTTTAGTTGGATAGGCAAACAGTAAGAAGACAGCGATCATGCCTGAGATCTCAACAAATACGGGAAAAGAATTTTCCCCGTCTTCGCCGGATGAGGAGGCATACGCCGCGTGGGTTGCCCTAGCCCAGGTGAAAGGACTGGGGTGTGCAAGTTTTAAAAAGGTGGCCGACCATTTTGGTGATCCGAGGCTGGCTTTGTCATCCTCTGAAGGGGAATTGGCTCAGGTCCCCGATCTGGATCGTGGGGCCATCGAAGGGCTTCTGACCTTTTCTGAATGGGATGGGGTCAGAAACGAGATTCGGCATGTTGTTGCATCGGGCGTAGATATTCTGCCTTTCAATGCTCCCAGCTATCCTGCGCGGCTTCGAGTGATTACTGACCCACCTCCCTTTCTATATGTCAGAGGTGAGATTCGCGAAGAAGACCAATGGGCCGTGGCTGTCGTGGGATCGCGGAGTGCTAGTGACTACGGATTAAGGATAACCCGCGATCTCTGTCAGGGTTTAGCCTCCTTAGGACTTACGGTGGTTAGCGGGATGGCTCGAGGGATAGACGGAGAGGCCCATGAGGCCTCCTTGGAAGCCGGCGGAAGAACGGTGGCGGTTTTAGGTTCCGGCGTTGATGTGGTTTATCCCCCGGAGCATGGCACTCTTTATCAGAATATTAGCCGAGCCGGTGCCATTATCTCCGAGTTGCCGATGGGGACGCCCCCTTTTTCTTTTAATTTTCCGCCGCGCAATCGTCTCATCAGCGCTCTTTCTTTGGGGGTGGTGGTTGTCGAAGCAACGGAAAAGAGTGGTTCCTTAATCACAGCCGGCTTGGCCTTGGACCAAGGCCGAGAGGTGTTTGCTGTACCCGGTGAAGCAGGGACAAGCCGGAGTCGAGGCACCCACCGTTTGATTCGTCAGGGCGCCAAGCTGGTGGAAAATGTCGAAGACATAGTAGAAGAGATCGCCCCTCAACTCTTGGTTCGAGCTCGAGTGAAACAACCGGATCCCGTGCCTCCGCTCCCTTTGGAAATGAATTCTGAGGTGCGGAAGGTCTGTGAATTAGTTCTGGAACAGCCGGTTCAGATCGATGAAGTGATACAGAAAAGCGGCCTCTCCTCGGCGAAAGTCTCCGGGATCCTTTTAGACCTGGAAATCAAGGGGCTGTTACGGCAGTTGCCGGGAAAGAGGTTCATGGCCAGTCCTCAGGTTAAAATTTTAGGCCTCAAAACTAAAAACTGATATCTGTGAAATGAATTATACTTATGGCAGCAAAAAATCTAATTATCGTTGAGTCTCCGGCCAAGGCCAAAACCATAGGGAGATACCTGGGGCGCGAGTTTCAAGTCGAGGCCTCGGTAGGTCACGTGGTGGATCTACCCAAAAGCAAGTTGGGAGTGGACGTCAAGAAGGGATTTACCCCGGACTTTCGTGTCATTCAAGGAAAAAAGAAGATCGTGGATGCACTCAAACGTGCGGCCAAAGGCAAGGATAAGATCTATCTTGCCTCGGATCCTGACCGTGAAGGTGAGGCGATCGCCTGGCATATTGCCGATCAGATAAGACAAGATGGCCACGAGGTCCACCGTGTGCTGATCAACGAAATCACACGTCGCGCCATCCAAGATGCGATTGCGCATCCGCATCAGCTCGACCGAAAGCGGTTTAATGCCCAGATGGCCCGTCGCATCCTGGATCGTTTGGTAGGCTATCAGATTAGTCCTCTTCTTTGGAATAAAGTCAGACGGGGCTTAAGTGCCGGCCGGGTACAGTCCGTGGCGGTGCGCTTGGTCTGTGAGAGAGAACGACAAATTCGTGCATTTGTTGCCGAGGAATACTGGTCTCTGACGGCCTTGCTACAAGGGAAGATCGGTTCTTCGTTTGCAGCTCGCCTGGTGCAGTGGCGAGGGCAAAAGCTTGACAACAGAAAATTTCGCATCGGTAGCGAGGCGGAGATCCGGGAGATCAGCCAGTCTCTAGACGGAGTTCCTTGGGTCATCAGTCAGGTGGAGAAGAAGGAACGACGTCGCTACCCGACGCCGCCGTTCGTGACCAGTAAGCTGCAGCAGGAGGCGGCGCAAAAATTAGGCTTTCAACCCAAACGGACGATGCAGATCGCTCAGCGCCTCTATGAAGGCGTCGATCTGGGGCCTGAGGGCTCTGTGGGGTTGATTACTTACATGCGTACGGATTCAACCCGTGTTTCCGGAGATGCCCTGACTGAGGTAAGGGAGTTGATCAAAGGGCAATACGGGAAAGAATATTTACCGCACAAGCCGGTAACCTATCGTTCCAAGAAGGGAGCCCAAGATGCACATGAGGCTATTCGGCCGAGCTCCATGGAGTTTACGCCGGAGCGGGTGCGAAGATATTTGCGTCGCGATGCGTTTGCCCTCTACTCTCTCATCTGGTCCCGTTTTGTGGCGAGCCAGATGGTTCCTGCCCTATATGACCAGACGGCTTTTGAGATTCCGGTTGCGGAAGCGCTTTTCCGTGCCACAGGTCAGCAACTCAAGTTCGATGGGTTTATAAAAGTGTACACTGAAGGCCGAGATGAGAAAGTTGAGAGGACCGAGGGAGAGGAACGAGATAAAGCCGAGGAGGAGGGAAACGACATGCTGCCGAACCTGGAGTCCGGCGATACCCTTCAGGTTTTGTCTCTGGATCCGCGTCAGCATTTTACACAGCCTGCGCCACGGTACACCCAGGCCTCGCTCATTAAAGAGCTGGACGAGAAGGGGATAGGTCGGCCGTCGACCTATGCGGGTATTGTTTCCAATGTCCTGGACAAAGAATATGTGGTCTTGGACGAGCGGCGATCGCTGGCGCCAACGGAGTTGGGATTTTTGGTCACCGATCTCCTGGTGGATAGCTTTCCTGACATTCTCAATGTGAAGTTTACGGCAGGCATGGAAGAACTCCTGGACAGGATAGAAGAGGGGAAAGAAGATTGGCTTAAAGTGATGAAGCACTTCTACTCTTCCTTTTCCCGAGATCTCAAGCGGGCTCAATCCGAGATGCGGGATGTAAAAAGAGAGGAAACGCCTACGGAGATTGCCTGTGAAAAATGTGGTGCCATGATGGTCATCAAGTGGGGGCGAAACGGGGAGTTTCTTGCGTGCCCGCAGTATCCCGAGTGTAAGAACACAAAGAACTTTACTCGGGGCGCGGAAGGTCAGCTGGAAGTAGTTGAGGAGGCTGAGGTTGAGGAGACCTGCGCGCAGTGTGGCCGCCCCATGCTGGTACGTTGGGGGAAATATGGTCGCTTCCTGGGTTGCAGCGGCTACCCCGAATGTAAAAACATCCAGCCTCTAGTAAAGCCTGTGGATCTCGGGATTTGCTGTCCTGATTGTAAGCAGGGCAATCTTCTCGAGAAAAGATCCCGGCGTGGCAAGCTCTTTTATGGCTGCGATCGTTATCCCGATTGTCACTTCGCGACCTGGGACCGTCCTGTGGCGGAGCATTGCCCTGAGTGCGGGGAGACGATTTTGGTTGAAAAGGTGACCAAACGAAGCGGACGAGTTCGGCGCTGTCACAAGAAGGAGTGCCACTATCAAGCCCAAGTCGCCGAGTAAGACAAAAAGGCCGGCTCAGGAGAACGCCAACCGTAAGCGATTTGCCGCCATTGATATTGGGACGAACACCATTCTCCTTCTCATAGCTGAGATTGCGGAAGAGGGAAACTTTCAGGTCTTGGAGGATCGAGCGGAGATCACTCGGCTCGGAGAGGGCGTGGACCGTGCGCATTGGATCGGGATGGGTGGCGAAGAGCGAAGCCTCGAAGTGATTCGGGGTTACCTTGCTAAATGTAAAAATTTAGGCGTGCATGAAGTTATTGCGGTTGGAACCAGCGCTCTCAGGGACGCCCGGAATGCGGGGGATTTTAAAGATCGTCTCAAACGGGAACTGGGCTTAGAACTGCACGTTCTATCGGGCGAGGAGGAAGCAGCGTATTCCTATTTAGCTGTTCAGAAAGGGCTTACCCTGGAGGGAACGGAGGTGTTGGTAGTGGATGTGGGGGGAGGCAGCACGGAGTTGATCTGGGCCACGGAAGGTAGTAGCTATCGTTCGATAAGCCTTAATCTCGGGTCCGTTAGACTGACGGAGCGTTTCCTTCACTCAGATCCGGTGCGGGACAGCGAAATCAGCCAAGTTAGGAAGGCTATCGATCGCGAGCTGGAACCAGTGATTGCCGAGTGGAGAACGGATTACCGTTCCCCCACGATAGTGGGCATCGCGGGAACGTTCACCACCCTAGCTGCAGTGGAGAAAGGGCTGAAAATGTATTCTCATCGCGAGGTCCATGGATGTTGGCTTCGCCGACTAGAGGTGCAGCGGCAGATCCGTCTCTTCAAAGGTAAAACGATAGCTGAGCGTAAAGAGATAGCCGGGTTGGAGCCGAAGAGGGCCGATGTCATTCTTGCAGGCGCGCTTCTAATTGATCGGGTTATGGGTTTTTTCGGTGTAGGGCAGGTGATCGTAAGCGACCATGGCATCCGCTACGGTCTGCTCCAGGAAAGGCTCCTAGCACCGAACGGCTGACTTGAGATGAGGGCTTCTCCCCGTGCCTTACCATCGAAAAGCGGGGTTCAAAACGGTGTCTATGGGATCCAGCTAGATATTTTCCCATGCTCGCGATTTTTCTATTGACATTTCCTTCTGAATTCGGAATTATACCCCACGTTCGTCCCTAGAAATAAAGGTTGGCTCTCGTGGCAGTGGAGGTAGAAACATTTACAATCAGCAAAATTTATTAACTGGAGGGAGGTGAAAGACTATGACGAAGGGTGATCTCATCAACGCTGTTGCGAAGAAGGCAAAGATCACTAAGAGAGCAGCAGGAAATGCTCTGGATGCGGCTTTTGAAAATGTGGCCCGGGCGATCAAGAGAGAGAAACGGCTGCAGGTACCGGGCTTCGGCACTTTTTCAGTGCGCTCGCGAAAAGCGAGAAAGGGAAGAAATCCTCAGACGGGTGCCGTGATTCATATCAGGGCGAGTCGAACCGTGGGGTTCAAACCAGCGCCTGGCTTGAAAAAGGGGTTATAGACAGGGAACTGATGTTGTTGAGGCCACCACGTGTGACGTGGTGGCCTTTTTTTTAACCCCTTGCTTGATGGAGGCATCCGTGGGACATACAATACAAACAGGGTGGCGCCTGTGGAGTTTTGTGATCAAGGATAGGCGATGTCATTGAAGAGCAAAAAAATTTGGCTGGATAATGAGATGGTTCCTTGGGAGAAGGCTAACGTACATGTTTTGACTCATGGCCTCCATTATGGAACCGGGTACTTTGAAGGGATTCGTTGTTATTCTCTAAAAGATGGTCGCTCTGCCGTCTTCCGACTCGATGATCATATCCGGAGATTCTTTGATTCAGGCCAGATCTTGGGGTTTCCTCTTCCCTATAATCCAGCCCAGATCAAACAAGCCATCTTGGACATCATTACCGTTAATGGGCTAAAAGAGTGCTATATCCGCCCGTTAGCCTTTGTGGGAATGGGAGAGATGGGTCTCTATGCGCCCGATAACCCGATTCACGTCATCATTGCCGCATGGCCGTGGGGTGCCTACCTAGGGGATGAAGGGATTAAAAACGGAATTCGTGCCAAGGTATCATCTTACACGCGCCACCATGTTAACGTCATGATGACAAAGAGCAAGGCTTCCGGAAACTACATCAACTCTGTTCTGGCCAAGACTGAGGTTAAGAAGGCGGGATATGATGAGGCGGTTATGTTGGACACGGAAGGGTTTGTTGCCGAGGCGAGCGGAGAAAATATATTTATCGTGCGACACAGGCGAATTCAGACCACGCCTTTTACCTCTATTTTGCCGGGAATTACTCGGGACTCGATATTGATGATTGCCCGTGATAAAGGGTACGAGACCCAGGAAGAGCGCTTTACCAGGGATGAGCTGTACACCGCGGATGAGGCCTTTTTTACCGGTACGGCTGCGGAGGTGACGCCTATCCGTGAGATAGACAACCGTAAGATCGGCGTTCAATGTCCCGGTCCTATCAGTTTGGAACTACAGCAAACCTTTTTTAATATCATCAAAGGGAGAGATGAGACCTATCGGCAATGGCTCACCTATCTCTGATTCCTTGACTTTGACACCTGTGTGATCCCTGCCACATTCAACGGCTCTTCCCAGCTGTTCCAATCAGTTTGCAGCCGATCTTTCTATCCCGTGAGGGGGGGCATTGACTTGAGTAATTTGTCGAGTTCTGGAGAGAGTTCCAACCATTGCCTTTGGCAGTAGCATCTACCCGCAGGATACGGTAAAATAATTGAGAGGGGAAAGATCTCGCCTCTATCGCCCCTTATGCGCCTGGTGGGTGTATGGGGCTGTTGGACCTAGTTCTTGAGCGAACCAGATCGGATCGCTTGCTTTTTTTGGTCCCGTGATTTTGTGGCGGCCAGTGGATGGTCACTGCCGGTTGCTGCTCTGCTTTTCGTGACGCGGGTTTTTTTGTGCTGCGGTTGGAAGCATCGACTGGCAGAAGGCAATCAAGGGGGAAAAGTATAGCATGGGTGCTAGCGAGCCGACGATTAGGGTAACCATGCTCCCTAGAGACACCAATGCCCGGGGAACCATCTTTGGAGGCGTGATTCTCAGTCATATAGATTTGGCCGGTGGCATTGCTGCGCACCGGCATGCACTGGGTCATTTCGTTACCAGGGCCATGCGCGAAGTAGAGTTCATTGCCCCTGTTTATGTAGGCGATATTGTAAGTTTTTATACAAGCGTGCTGCGGGAAGGGAGAAGTTCTCTCACCGTACGAGTCGAAGTTGAAGCAGAGCGGTTCAGGGAGCCGGGGAAGCGAGTAAAAGTGACGGAGGCAGCCGTGGTCTATGTAGCGATCAACGAAAAGGGAAAAGCAACGGCGATAAGGTGACGCAAGATATGGCGCTGAGACAGCGACTTGTAGCTTTGAATCTTGCGGTTTTTCTATCTGTTATTGGTTACGTCGGAGGTTTCTCGCGTGCGGATCAACGTGGGTCTGGGCGGGTGCAATGTCCGCATTGTGAGAAGGACGGTTCAGAGGTATCTCAGTTGCTGGATAAGGCGGATGCCATTTATGCCCGGTTCGACTCGCCGGAAGCCCTCAAACTGCTAACCAGAGTCCTTGAACTGGATCCCCGAAATTATGAAGCGTTATCCAAGGTTGCCCGTGTGTATATCGATTTTGGTGATAATATTCCAGAGACGACACCGGATTGGGAGAAAAAAAGACTCCGCCAATACCACATCGCCGAGCAGTATGCGCGAAAGGCGGTCAAAGCTAATCCCAAAGGAACCTGGGGTCATTTTTATATAGCTGCTTCGCTCGGAAAGATCGCCGTATTGTCTACCGTCCCAAAACAGATCGATCTTTCTCGAGAGATCCGACAGGAAGTGGAAAAGTCCATTGCTCTAGACCCTCAAAACGGCTTCGCCTATCATATTTATGGGGTTTGGCAGAGAAAGATGGCGGAGATCGGAAAGGCGAGCCGATTTTTGGCCTCTGTTGTTTTATGGCGCTCGGTGCCTAAAGGTACCCTGAAGAAATCGGTCGAATATCTAAAGAAATCTCTATCCCTGCACCCCGCTATAATTGCAAGCCATTTAGAAATCGCACGAACCTATATGGCTATGCATGAATGGCGGATAGCCCGTAAACACCTCAAGACCGTGGAGCAGCTTCCTATCCAATTCTCCGATGATTTCCGGCACAAAGAGAAGGCGCAGCAGCTTCTCCAAGAAATCAAGGATCGTTGACAAGGCGGGAAGTTTTATCATTTCTCCGCTACCTTTGCCCCAAGGCTCCACACGCTAGGACCTGAGATGGTAAAATGCTGGTTGCGGCTGAGTCTTCTAGCGTTTCTGGGAATTCTTGCCTGTGGTAGGTCTGAGGAACGGCGCCCGGCCCTCCGCGTCGGTTTTGTGCCTTCTGAGAATGTTCAACAGGTGTCACAAAACGCGCAACCCATCGTGGAGATCCTGCAAAAAAAACTCGCCACGGAGATTCAGTCTTTTGTCGCTACGGACTATACCGGTGTGGTTGAAGCGCTCCGCGCCCATAAGCTCGACATGGCTTTTCTGAGCCCTGCCTCCTATGTCCTGGCCAAGAGTGAAGCCAATGTCAAGGTGATCTTAAAATCCCAGCGCAGAGGATCGCCTTATTATTATGCGGCAATCATCACCCGGGCCGATAGCGGGATCAAGACGCTGGCTGATCTGCGTAATAAGACCTTTGCCTTCGGCGATCCTCTTTCGACTTCAGGTCATATCTTCCCCCGAAAGATGTTTAAGGAGAACGGCATCGACCCGGTCAAGGATTTTAAGAAGGTTATTTACTCTGGGGGACATGACGCCACGGTCCTGGCGGTCTTAAACCAGAAAGTGGATGCGGGGGCAACTTTTGCCAACATGACCAATGGCGCCGATGCGGCCTGGACACAGTATTTGAAGGATCCTGAGGAGCAGAAAAAGATTCGTGCGATTGCCTATTCCGAGCCAATCCCTGCGGATAATCTTGTCGTAAGCGCCGATCTGGATGGTGAAATGATCATAAGGATCGAGGAAATATTTCTAGATCTCAGTCAGGACCCTTCGGGGCAACGGCTGTTGAGAGATCTCTACCATATCGACGGATTTGTTCCGGCTACGGACCGGGATTACGATTCGATCAGAGAGGCCTTTGAAATCGCCGGGATTGAACTAAAAGAGGAACTCAAAAAGAAGCAGCCATGACGATTCTGGAGATACGGGACCTCCGTAAATCTTTCGGAGACTCTACCCATGTGCTCCACGGTATCAACTTAGAGGTGGAAGCTGGGGAGTTTCTGGGGATTATCGGTCTCAGTGGGGCAGGAAAATCAACGCTGCTGCGGTGCATCAACCGCCTTGTTGAACCGACTTCCGGAGAGATTTTCATCCCTCGTGCCGTTTTTTTGCCACAGTCCGACGGCTCTCCGGTGGACGTCCGCAAGATGGATCGACGTGAGCTACGTCTGCTGCGACGCAAGGTGGGTATGGTTTTTCAGCAGTTTAATATAGTGAAACGTTTTCCCGTCCTTGAGAATGTCCTGTCGGGCGGATTGGGTTACCAGCCGCGCCTTAGGAGTTGTCTTAGAATTTTTTCCTCGGAGGAAAGATCCCGGGCCTTGATGAACCTTAAACGGGTAGGGCTCCTGAGTCACGCCTATAAACGGGCAGATACACTTAGCGGTGGAGAACAACAGAGAGTGGCGATTGCCCGGACACTGATGCAAAGGCCCGCCATTATCCTGGCCGATGAGCCGGTTTCCAATCTGGATCCCAAACTGTCGCGCGTGATCCTGGATATCCTCAAACGGGTTTGCCTTGAAGACAAAATCACAGCACTGGTCAGTCTCCATACCCTGGATTTGACACGGGAGTATGCGGATCGCATTGTAGGACTCAAGCAGGGCCGGATTCTTTTTGATGGCCCGGCGAGCGAGTTAACCGAGGGCGTAACCCAAAGCGTCTATCAGGATGTTCAATAAAATCACTTTTCTAGACGTCCTGGTAGCTCCGCATTCGGCAAAGGGTGTCTCCGGAACTCATGACTTTTTTTCAAATCCGAGCCAACTGTCCAAGGACCCTTTCCCGGGTCCTGTAAGCAACAAGGCGATCGACAAGGCCAGGAGCGCGATATCAAATTCAATTCCATGCCCCCTGCCAGGGACAAGTCCCCAGTTCATAAAGAAGCCATGGGATAAGTGGGCCTTGAATAGTGCTACGAGCATAACCGTTCCCAAGGCTAGGGCAGCAGGCCGCGTCAAAAAGCCGACAAGCACCGCAAGCCCCCCGAAAAACTCGGAAGCAGCCGCGATCACTGTGAGGAAAGGTGGAATACCCATGTGCTTCTCAAAGGTTTCCATGGTGGCACTGAGCCCGACCCCTCCCCATAGCCCGAAGAGTTTCTGCCCTCCATGAGCAACAAAGATAACACCGAGGGCAAGTCTCATCACTAGCGGGGCCCAGGGTGGGAATCTTTGTGGTCTTAGCCGGGACATGTTGCTCCTTGCTTCAGGGTTTATATAATGGGCATCGACAGCAGCGATGTAGACCATTATCTTACCACACTCCGGATTCGAGGAAAGGAGTCAACCATGAAACTAAAATCGACACGAATCTTCTTGTCTCTCGGTGTTTTGATCCTTGGGGGGATTCTTACGGTGGCCCTCCCTGAGGTCCAGGCGGACGACGAATTCACGATAAAAATAGGGCCTGCCGCACCTTCCGTGGCAAAGCATGCGCACAAGCTTGAAATAACAGCCTTCTCTTTAAAACAGGGTAAAGGCGATTACAAGCTGGGAAGCCGACCGGAGGATAGTCATGCGATTACGCTTACCCAAGAACAGGTCGCCGACCTCCTGGACGGGACTACGGTTATCGTTGAGTCCGGCAAGGATCCGGACAGCGGTGAGTTCAAGGCACATCGGCACCGCGTTGCCCTGACGCTGAAAGATGCAGAGTCAACAAGCTCCGGTTGGTGATGGGGCATCGGCCTCCGTTGTTCTCTGTTCAGTTTTCTTCCGCCCTCTTACCTGCGTTCCGTTGTCTAAAAACGGAGACTCGGTGGTGGCTGGGGGTGAGCCTTGCAATCTTGTTGTGCCTACTCTCGACCGGAGTAGGGTTGACGATGGGCAGTCGCGACGGTTTGCCATCGGAACACAACAGAACCGCCGAGACCGGGGGGTGGGGTTTCCGAAGGGGAGAAACCGTGGCGCTTCCCTTGGGTCGACCACCGGGTTTGAAACACCGTGGCCAGTATCGGTTGAGCTCTTTTTCCGGTGTCGCCAGGCCAGACTACCGGATTCCCTCCGTGGAGGAGCTCTTCGGCGTTGAGGAATCTCTTCTGCGTCTGCAGGATGATCAGGCCGGCCTGAATCCAGCGGACACGTTCGGCAGCGATCCTTTCCGAATCCTTTATCTGCCTGAACGAAAACGATTTCTGGTCTTGTTGAGGAACCGCTCGGAGATTCTCCTTACGGATGCATCACTGAATCTCTTAGCCCGCACGGAGACACCGCGCTCCCCTGCCGGTTGGACGCTCGCAGGCGAGCGCTTTCTCTTTGTCGGTGGAGAGCTGACCTCCGAAGTTCGCCTGTACGAGATCAGTTCCAAGTCACTGCGTCTCCGTGGACGGTTTTTCCTTCATGAGGCTACCTCTGTGCGTGACCTGGTCTACGTTGCCCCCCTGCACAGTCTTTTTCTAGTGGATGCTTTTGACCGCCGTTTGCACCAATGGGTGTTGGCACCGAACTGGTCTAGCCAAAAACGGCTGGATTTTCGGCGGAAGACATTTCCTCTCGGGGCCGGCCCCATCCAGATCCGCTACCGGAACCATCACCTACTGGTGAATCTCCTACTTGAACACACCCTCTTGATCCTTCCTTTGATCCAAGGGGTCCCGGATTTTTCCCAATCCTCCCGGATCATTCATGACGGGCCCTTCTGGGGCTTTGATGCCATAGCCCGGAAGGATTCTTTATTGATTGCGCTGGGAGGGGTGGAAAACCGTCCGCTGAATCGTCTCGGGGGCGAGTTCGGAAACATCGATTCTTTTTTGTTTATCTATTCAGTTCCACAAGATCCGGTCACCGGTGTCTATCATTGGCGTTCTCAAGATTTCCGGAGTACGCATCTTTTCCACCAAGAGAACCTCTCCGAGCTTAACATTGTAACACCCAAGGCCCTTCGCTTCGCCTCCGAGTCGGGTGATTGGGTTGATCTGTGGGTTTCGGCCTTCGGTTCCCCTCGTTTGGCACGTTTCCGTATCCAGGAAGGGAAGATCCGGCGGACCGGCAACTTCCAAGTCCCTCCGGGCACAACAGATTTTGTTATGAAGGGGAGGCCGGCAAGTACTCGGAAGGTGAGACAAGGGAAAAGCACCCTCATCATTACCAATTCCCTATTTGACCGGCTCTTTCGGCTCGATGTCGGTGTGAGCGGTGCGCATTACCGGGAAGTTAAAGGGCTTCCGTCAGGGCCATCCCGGCGTTCCCGAGAAAGCCGCATCGGCGAAACCCTTTTTTTTACGACCCTCATGACGCCTCACAATCGTAGTGTGGGAGAACTCTCTCGATTTACCTGTGAAACATGTCATTACGAGGGTGATTTCGATGGTCGGGTTCACTACACAGGAAGATCGCACGTCTTCGCTGCTACCAAGTCCGTGCGCGGCCTTGCCAACAACGTCCCGCTATTTTCTCGTGCGGGAACGCAATCTCTTGCCTCTATGGTCCTGGCGGAGTTTCACGTGGCGAATCAAGGGCGCGAAGACTCCTTTGCTATCAGGCTTTCCGAGTACCCCTGGCTGAGAGAGTTGGGAGACGTACCGGCAGTCCTGTCTCCGACAGACTTGCGCAGGGCCTTTCTGGCCTTTTTCGTAGACTTTGAACACCGTCCTAACCCATTACGGGCCCAAGGACACAAGCTCAGCCGGATAGCCTTGAAGGCTCTTGGGGTCTTTCGGGATAGGTGCGAATATTGTCACCGGGCGTTGGTTTCCACGCGGATAGCCGAATCCCTACCCTATGATGCTTGGAAAGGTCTGCTTGAAACGGCGGGAAAGGATCTAGTCTGGGGTGCGCCGTTTTATACAAAAACGGGCATCCGCCCGTATGTGTATAAAGCCGGAGCCCGTGTGCCCAGCCTGAGGCGCATCTACCGGAAATATCCGTATTTTACGAACGGCTCCTCACATACGCTGCGGGATCTCCTCTCTCGTTTCCGGTACAGAGGTACTACGGCGTGGCATCATTACGAGGCTCCTCCGTTCCAGCCGCAGGGTGCCCATGTTGAGGCGGACGCCGATCGGGTAAAGTCGCTCACGTCAGATGAGATAGACGGCCTCGAAAAGCTCATGCGTTTTTTTTGATCATCCGCTCAATCTGAGCGAGGGTGATCCACGATTGGGTGGAATGCAATAAATAATTCAGGAGGGGAAAACCGTGGCAAAGCAAGCCGGAGTAAAAAGTGAAACGGAACTATTCCATGAGGCACCGCCGGTTCCAAAAAAGAGGAGGCGGCAGTTTCTATGGCTCGTTGTTTTTCTGTTGATTCTCTGGTGGGCCTTCAAAGGCGCCAGGTTGAGCCCCGGAGAGCTGATTCGGGGAATACCCCAAATCGCCACAACCGTGGGACGCATGCTGCCTCCGGATTTCACCAAGGTTACCGATGCCAAGAATTATTTCTTTCCGGAGGGTATCTCTATCTCCAGGCTGGTGCTTCCCGTGCCGCTATCGGGGAAACAGGCAAGGGTCAAGCAACGATGGTGGGACAACACCTTCCCTCAGACTGTTGTCGGGGCAACCATAGAGACCATCCAGATGGCCTTGGCGGGCACTTTCCTAGCCCTGATCGTAGCCTTTCCCATTGGTTTTTTTGCGGCGCGAAACACAACTCCGCATCTCTCAATTTACCATGCCGTTCGTGTCGTGCTGAACCTTTTACGAACCGTCCCTGATCTGGCCCTGGGGCTCCTGTTCGTTGCTGCTGTCGGTCTTGGGGCCTTTGCCGGCACGCTGGCCCTCTTTATCCATACCACCACCGTATTGGGAAAGCTTCTCTCGGAATCCATAGAAAATATCGATGAGGGGGTGGTGGAGGCGATCCGTGCAACCGGTGCGACCTATACTCAAACCCTTACGTTTGCCGTTCTGCCGCAGGTGTTGCCGGATCTGATCTCTTTCACCCTTTATCGTCTGGAGACAAACATCCGAGCAGCTTCGGTCTTGGGATTAATCGGCGCCGGCGGTATCGGTTATCTGATGAATACCAGCTTTAGGACCTTTCAATATCAGGAGGCATCGGCGATCGTTCTTGTCTTGATTGTCTTGGTCATGGTAGTAGATTATGCGAGTTCACGCATGAGGCAGTTAGTGTTGTAACGTTGAGGGCTAAAAAAACCCAAGAGGATAAGGCAGCGGTAGCCGAAGCTTATGGGACGGGATAAAAAGATAAGAAAGGACCCAAGAATGAAACTCAAGGTTGTGGGTTATCCGATGGGAAGAATCGAAGGGCCGGAGAAGGTCGGGGGCCGGACCCTTTACACTGCCGACGTTCAACTCCCGGGGATGATCTGGGGCAAGTGCTTGCGAAGTCCTCATGCCCATGCCCGGGTCCTGCGGGTGGATACCAGTAGAGCAAAAAGGTTGGAGGGCGTCCATGCCGTTCTCACCGGGGCGGATTTGTCGGATGTCCGTGTGGGGCTTCGTCTTCAAGACCTGCCTGTTCTGGCCCGGGGTAAGGTACGTTTTGCGGGTGATAAAATAGCCGCCGTGGCTGCGGAAGAGCCTGAGATAGCCGAAGAGGCCCTCTCCCTGATTCACGTGGATTACGAGGAGTTGCCTTCCGTATCGGATCCTATAAAAACCATGGAACCGGGGGCCCCTATCCTCCACGAGGAACTTGAATCCTACAAGGGGCTGCCCCACCCACCCGTGGATAGGCCAAACGTTTTCTCCCTGAAAAAGTGGGCGTCGGGTGATTTGGACGAGGGCTTCAGGGAATCGGATCTCATACTGGAACATACCTTTCGGACCCAGCTGGCCCATCAAGCCTATATTGAACCGCATGCTGCTATTGTAGCCGTCGATCCATCGGGTCGTATCGACGTGTGGGCCTCCTGCAAGGCCCCCTTTCGGACCAAGGAGCTTCTGGCTGAGCAGTTGGGTCTCTCCGTGGAGTCTATTCGAGTCAACGTCATCTCGGTAGGGGGAGATTTTGGGGGCAAGGGATCCTTGATGGATATTCCCCTTTGCTACTTTCTGGCCAAGCACGCCGGGCGTCCGGTGAAGATGGTCATGAGTTATACTGAGGAACTGATGGCGGGTGATCCCCGTCATCCCTCGGTGGTGCAGCTCAAGACGGGGGTCAAGAGAGATGGAAAGATCATGGCGCAGGAGACCCAGGTTATTTTCAACAGTGGCGCCTATGCCGCGTTTAAACCACCGGAGATGGTCAATCCGGGTGGCTCCAGTTATGCCACCGGTGTTTATCGTATTCCCAATTTTACCATTAACTCCTATGGGGTTTATACCAACAGTGTTCCGTGCGGTTGGATGCGTGCTCCGGGTCAGCCTCAAGTGGTCTTTGCCGCAGAATCACAGATGGATCTCATTGCGGAGGCAATGAAGATGGATCCTTTGGAGCTTCGGCTCAAAAATCTTCTCTACGATGGAGACGCGTTGCCGAACGGTAGACCCCTGGAGAAGGTGCGCTGTCGTGAGGTCCTGGGGGCCGTAGCAAAAAAGACCGGCTGGAGCCGGCCAAAATCGAGGAGAAATGCCGGTCGGGGGATTGGGGTCTCTTTTCGCCATGTCGGAGGGAGCGGGAAGGCCAACGTAGAGATGTCCGTTTCGGCAGATGGAAAACTAGAGGTCTTGAGCACAGTGCCGGACATAGGGACGGGAACGCATACTTTGCTTAGTCAGATTGCGGCGGAGGTGCTGACTATCCCTCCCCGGGACATTCAGGTAGTTACCGGGGATACTGACACCTTTGACACGGATGCTGCGCCGGGGGGAAGTAAAATCACCGCAATGGCAGGCCATGCCGTGCTGATGGCGGCTGAGGAGATGCGGGAGAAGATGAAGCCGATTGCCGCCTCGTTGATGGATTGCAGTCCGGAGGATGTGAAACTGGAAAAAGGTCACTTTTCGAGTGTGCGGGGATCGAAGAGGAGCGCTTCTTTCGCTGAAGTGGCCGTTTATGCTGCACGGCAGGGGAGCGATCTCTATATTCGGGAGACCTATAAACCCAAGGGTCGCTCGGGGATTGCCGGCTTCTTCGCTCAGGTGGCTGAGGTAGAGGTGGACACGGAGACGGGGATCCTCAAGATTAGACGCATGGTAACTGCCCATGATGTGGGGACGATCATCAATCCCTTGACCCATCAAGGTCAGATCGAGGGGGGCGTAATCCAGGGCCTGGGTTATGCCACTATGGAGGAGGTTGTATCAGAAGATGGCAAAGTCGTCACGCTTAATCTCGGCGATTATAGGATGCCCTGTATCCGGGATATTCCCCATCTGGATACTGTGCTGGTGGAGGATCCAGTAGGTCCCGGTCCGTTTGCCGCGAAGCAGATTGGAGAGAATGGCGGGGTCGCGACGGCGGCGGCTATCGCTAATGCCCTTTACGATGCCGTGGGGGTACGAATATTTGATCTTCCGCTCACCTCCGAAAAAATCTATTATGCGTTGAAGACCGTAAAACCAGCTGCATGATCATTAGGGAACCCCTTGGTCGATATAGTTTCTTTTCTCTTGCAGTGTAACTGCCGGAGCTGGCCCTAAAGGTCTACCGAGCCGCTCGGTTTGTCTCCTAGACATCTTTTTCCGTGTTATGGTAATTCTTAAAAATTATGGGTGGTAATTCGATGATTCGTGTCGTGGGTCTAGTGACGAAATATGAAGAGCCTAAGGCCGCTGAGATGGCGTGCTGGCTCGTCCCCTGGCTCAAGGAAAGGGGAAAGCAAGTCCTGGTGGAGAAAGGTATCGCCTGGGGTGGGGGGAGATCCTGCAGCAAACAGGATATGGCCCGAAAGGCGGACCTGATCATTGCGCTGGGGGGAGACGGAACCCTTCTCAGTATCGCCAGGTTGGTGGAGCGTCCGGCCGTTCCTATCCTGGGGGTCAATCTAGGAGGACTGGGATTTATCACGGAGGTGGCAGTGGATGAGTTGGAACTGGTCCTGACCAAGACCCTTGCCGGTCATTTCTCGGTTGAGCGAAGGATGACCCTTGAGATTCAGGTTCACAGTCAAAAGGGCCGGCCGAGAAAGTTCCGGGTTCTGAATGATGGGGTCATTACCAAAGGGGCACGGTCTAAAATCATTAGCCTCGAGACCTATGTGGGGAAAGAGTACCTGTGCACGTACAGGGCGGATGGGTTGATTGTCTCTACTCCGACGGGCTCGACGGCCTATTCCTTGGCTGCGGGCGGACCGATACTTTTTCCTTCCTTAGGCGCCATCGTCTTGTGCCCGATTTGTCCCCATACGTTGACCAACCGACCCATTGTGGTCTCCAATAAATCTACGATTCGGGTTACCCTACGCTCCGCCGGAGATACGGTGATTTTGAGTCCGGACGGGCAACAAGGTGTGCGCTTGAATGACGGCGACGTGGTGGAAGTGAGAAACTATGGCATACCGATCTCCTTGGTAAAAATTCCCTCCAGGAGCTATTTTGAAATCCTGCGTGACAAACTGAAGTGGGGAGAACGGTAAACGGGTTGGAACATGTTGCGGGAACTACAAATCAGGAACTTTGCGGTTATTGACCAGGCGGTTTTGGAGCTGGGGCCTGGGCTTAATGTATTGACCGGTGAGACGGGCGCCGGCAAAACCCTGGTTCTTAACGCCCTAGGTCTTGTCTCCGGGGGTAGGGTCTCTACCGACATCATTCGGCATGGCGAAACTGAGGCGACTGTCGAGGCGCTGTTTGAGGGAATGCCGGAAGTGCTTCAAAGCAGACTCAAGGAAGGGGGATATGAGGATGGGGAAGGGTTGGTCATTAAGAGGATTGTCAACCGGTCCGGAAAAAATCGCATTTATCTAAGTGGCGGCCTCTGTTCGCTGGGGCTTTTGTCCGAGATGGGGAGCCAGCTGATTCACATCTACGGTCAGCATGAACATCATACGCTCCTCAAATCCGAAACTCATCTGGCGCTGCTCGACGCTTACGGCACTCTGGAAAATAAACTGGAAGCGATGCGAAAGGAGTACCACACTCTTGGCATTGCCTGGGGTGCTTTAGAGCGGGCTCGAGAACGGCTGGAAAATGGTAGGCGCGAGGAAGAATGGCTGCGGGCACAGGTGGAAGAAATTTCACAAGCCGGCTTGCAGATCAGAGAGGAGGAAGAACTTGAGGCGAGAAGGAACATCCTTGCCCACGCGGAAAAGCTCTACCAGGGTTGCCGGGAGGGGGAAGAGATCCTGTACGAGGGAGAGGAAGCCCTCGTGGACCGGTTGGGGAAAGTTTTACTCCACTTGCGGGAGCTGGCCGGCATCGATAGGAGCCTTAACGAAGTTGTGGAGCTTCTCGACTCCTCGCTAGCACAGATGGAAGAAGCGGCTTCGACGCTTCGACGCTATACCGATCGAGTTCAATTTGACCCGGCCGCCCTCGCGCAGTTGGAAGAGAGACGTGCCGAGATCAATCGACTGAAGAGGAAATATCATGGCTCGGTTGAGGAACTACTGAAGACGCAGGAAGGTGCAGAGGAGGAACTGAAGGGGCTGGACCGTGGGGCTGAGGAGATCCCGGCTCTTGAACTGGCTTTCGAAGAGGCACAACGAGCTGCCTGGCAAGCAGCGAAGGATCTCTCGCAAGAGCGCAAGCGGGTCGCCAAAAAGTTTAAGAGGGAGATGGAAAAAGAGATAAGCGGGTTGGGGATGCCGGGCACTCTATTTGAGACCCATTTTCTTGGCAAAGAGCCTGGTGGAGAGGAGCCTCCGTTCTTGGTAGGGGGAAGGAGAATGACAGAACAGGGTATGGACCAGGTGGAGTTCTGTTTTTCTCCGAATCCGGGGGAGCCGGTCAAGCCTTTGGTGAAGATAGCCTCCGGAGGAGAACTCTCGCGCCTTATGTTGGCGATCAAGTCTCTGGTCTTGACCCGCGGGGATATCCCTACGCTCCTTTTTGATGAAGTGGACGCCGGTATCGGCGGAAACGTCGCAGAGATCGTTGGCAAGAAGCTCAAAAAAGTGGCCGCTTCTTATCAAGTGATCTGCATCACCCACCTGCCGCAAATTGCTGCCCTGGCCGACTCCCACTACGTGGTGCAAAAGGATGCGGTGAAGGGAAGGACCTTTACCGCGGTCAAAAAGCTCAACGGCAAGGAGAGGATCGCGGAGGTGGCTCGTATGCTCGGCGGGGTGAAGATCACGGAAAAGACCAGGCGGCATGCGGAGGAAATGGTGAAAATGCAAAGACCCGAGGGCGGAGATTCCTAGAGGCTGGTTCGACTTTTGGTGATCATTTTAGTATAAGTTAAGGTAAGACGTGGGGCCGTAGCTCAGCTGGGAGAGCGCTTGAATGGCATTCAAGAGGTCGCCGGTTCGATCCCGGTCGGCTCCACCATACTCGACTCGCGGGCAGAACGCCTGCTCGCTCATGGCAAGCCAATAGAGGTTGACAAAGCACTCACCCCCGCAAGGCGAATATGGTGCCCCGAGGAATGGATCTCAAGGCGCTAAGGAACCGCATGCTGGGACGCAGATCTGACCTAGCGTAGATGGGTTGCCATCTTGCGAAGCCTGACCGGCTAACGGCTAAAAGTATCTTTACCCAGAATTTGTTCCAGAGATTGAGATCCAGCTGGTTATCTGGTATATTTGTTCGAGATATTCGGAGTTCAGTCCACTCCACCTCAATTAGAGATTCCTAAAATTTTAATAAGGGAACACGGAATTTATTCTATGGCGAACTCAAGCTCGACCATCCAACCGCAACTTTCTCGCTCATCTGATCCCATCGAATGGACAAACATGTTGTTTCTTTCCATTACTGCTTTGATAGCTCTTGTGGCCACCCCGATTTATATTTACTTCATGGGAAGCTCCCCGGCTTTGATTGGAGTGTTTGTGTTCTACTTCGCCGCCACAGGGTTTTCCATTACGGCCGGGTATCATCGTCTATTCGCGCATCGCTCTTATGATGCCCATCCTTCGATTAAGTTTTTCTACCTTCTCTTTGGAGCCGCTGCATGCCAGAACTCAGCACTGAAGTGGGCAGCCGACCACCGCTACCATCACCGCTTTGTCGATCAGGACGCCGATCCTTACAACATTCGTCGAGGGTTTTTTCACGCTCATATCGGTTGGACTTTCATTAAAAGACCTGAGAACTCTTGTTTTGATAGCGTGAGTGACCTGTTCCAAGATCCACTGGTGCGCTGGCAGCGTCGGTTCTATATTCCTCTTGCGATTCTCGTCGGAGGAGCTTTGCCTTTGCTGGTCGGCTACTTTTTGGGCGACGCTTTGGGCTGTTTTCTCCTGTCAGGAGTAACCCGAACGGTTATCGTGCATCATTCAACCTTTCTCATCAATTCACTCTGTCATTTTGTAGGAAAGCAGCCCTATTCCTTGAATGATTCGTCACGAGACAGCGCACTCGTTGCCATACCCACCCTTGGCGAGGGTTATCACAATTTTCACCACCGGTTTCAATACGATTACCGAAACGGTATCCGTTGGTACCACTTTGACCCAACCAAATGGATTATCAAAACCCTCGAAACCCTTCATTTGGTAAGAAACCTACGCAAGGCTTCCGATGTGCATATCTTTAAAGCCCGCCTGGGTGTCCAGAGAGAAAAGACACAGGAAAAGCTTGCTCATTTCTCGCAGGAGTTCCGCAGCGCTATGGAAAATAAGATTCACGCTGCCCATTCAGCACTGGTGGTGGCATATGCTAACTGGGGAAAACTCAAAGCTGAATACCGGTCAGCCAGAGAATCTCTTCACAAACGCAAGAGACTTATTTTAAAGCAGGATCTTCACAAGGCCAGGTCTCATTTCGCGGCGACGCAGGCCTCCTGGGCACACCTAGTTCAGGGACTTGGGCTAGCTCCAGCCAAAGGGTTTTCCACATCTCCCTACATCCTGGCAAATGGAGGAGCTTCAACACGTATGGACAGAAAGCCGGCCGCACAGATAAAGGGGAGGGTGGGAGCTCTCCGTTAAAAAGTGTGGTTAGGAAAGCTTCCTTGCCTTGCGACAAAACCAATCCGGCGATACAGCCAGCATCTCAGCGCCTTCCTGCGCTGTGAGTAAACGATCGTCTTCTTTTTCATCCCGGTGCGCATAAGGTTTTGAATCTCTCCACGCACAGCCTCTCGCATAGCTGCTAGTAGAGCCTCGCCCAAATTCGTAGTGATCTTATTCGATTCCTGCATGCGGCTTTTCCTCCTTTTTGCCGGTCTCAGACTACTCGATCTTGGAGACCAAAGCCCGTAAATTCTTTGCGTACTTTGTTAGGTTTGGTCAAATGTAAACGGATTGCAGATCGTGCCCAAGCGCGCCGCAGATTTGAATTACCACGCCGAAATTTGTTTCGTCTCAGCGGAGCCCCGATTGCAATCAGTATAATAGCAGGACTAACCCCGAGACAGCAGAGTGTCTTAGCCCGATCCCTGTCTGCCGCCCGCCAGTGCCCCTGCCCGCCGATTACGTCCAAGCAGTTGAATGGAACCCGTTCTTAAGAACCAAAACTGATTTTTAGTAGTCCATTGCAGTAGGCTGGTTTGACATGCCTGTTGCTTTAAGGGATGAAGAGATTGCGAGGATTTTTAAAGGCCTGTCTTGTGTAGAGGAACCTATGATGTCAACATCGGTCTTCGACGTGCTGGTCATTGGTGGAGGCAACGCGGCGCTCTGTGCGGCAATAACTGCACGGCGTGCGGGTGCGAAAGTCTTGCTCCTCGAAAGCGCCCCGGAGGACTTCCGGGGCGGTAACAGCCGACACACTCGAGACCTGCGATACCTGCACACTCGCGGAAACGACTTTCTCACCGGTTCCTATCCGGAAGAGGAGTTTTGGAATGATCTGCTGCGCGTGACGGGTGGGGAGACTAACGAGGAGCTTGCCCGCGTTACCATCCGCAATTCGGCTGACCTGGGGGAATGGATGGCGACACATGGTGTTCGATGGCAGTCGCCTCTTCGGGGCACCCTTCACCTCTCTCGCACTAATGCCTTCTTTCTTGGTGGGGGGAAGGCGCTAATCAACGCGTACTACGCCACGGCACGGAGACTCGGAGTGGAGATCGCATACGATTCGGAGGTTCGCGAACTCCGGATCCGCGATAGAGAGTTTCATTCAGTGGGGGTTAGGCGTAGCGACGTGTCTGAAGAGGTCCATGCGAAGGCGGTGGTTGTGGCGTCGGGGGGGTTCGAAGCGAACATCCCATGGTTGAAAGAATATTGGGGAAGCGCAGCGGACAACTTCATCATTCGTGGCACCCCGTACAACCAGGGCCGCATGCTGCGCGAACTGCTGGACAAGGGTGCCCGACCTGTTGGCAAGCCGCGGGAGTTTCACGCGGTGGCGGTGGACGCCCGGGCTCCCAAATTCGATGGTGGGATCGTCACGCGGCTGGACAGTGTCCCTTTTGGGATCGTGGTCAACAAGAACGCCAAGCGTTTCTACGACGAGGGGGAAGATTTCTGGCCGCGGCGCTACGCCATCTGGGGTGGGTTGATTGCCCGGCAGCCGGACCAAGCTGCCTATTCGATTGTGGATGCGAAATCCATAGACTTGTTCCTGCCTTCTGTTTTCCCACCGATCGAAGCGGGGTCCATTCCGGCGCTGGCGGGCGGGCTGAAGTTGGATCCGACGGCGTTGGAAGAAACTGTGAGCGCCTTCAACCGTTCCGTACGGCCAGGCACGTTCGATCCGGCACGGCTGGACGACTGTGTGACGGACGGCCTGGAACCGCCGAAAACACACTGGGCGCGTCCCCTTGACACGCCGCCATTCTATGCCTATCCACTCCGGCCCGGAATCACGTTCACCTACCTGGGGATTACGGTGAGCAGGCAGGCACAGGTGATTCTGGATGATGGCCGACCGGCACGGAATATCTTTGCCGCAGGGGAGATCATGGCCGGAAACATCCTAGGCCGGGGATACCTCGCCGGATTCGGGATGACGATCGGGACCGTTTTCGGTCGCATTGCCGGGAGGGAGGCGGCACACCATGCCCTCACCTGAGAAACTCAAAGAGGCCAAGCGGTTGATGGTGATCTGCAACGCTTGCCGATACTGCGAGGGATACTGCGCTGTCTTTCCGGCCATGGAGCGGCGTCGGACCTTTAATGCACAGGATCTCGTCTACCTGTCGAACCTCTGCTTCGAATGCCGGGCGTGCTTGTATGCCTGTCAGTACGCCCCTCCCCACGAGTTCTCCGTGAACGTTCCGAGGACCTTGGCCGAGCTCCGGGTGGATACCTATCGCGACTACACCTGGCCGCGCATTCTATCAGGGCTCTTCCGGCGGAACAGGTTGGCGGTGGCGGCGATTACAACGGTGAGCGTAGCCGTTGTGTTCATGCTTACATTGTTTTTCCGGGGATCCTTGGTACTCTTCACGAGGCACCTGGGAGAGGGTGCCTTCTACACGGTGATTCCGTATACGGCGATGGTACTGCCGGCCTCGGTGATGCTGCTGTATGCTATCTGGGTTTTTCTGGTGGGTTTCATCCGTTTCTGGTGGGATCGGGGAGAGCAGCTGCGGGAACTGATCGACCTAAGCGCATTTGTCCAGGCTGTCCGGGACGCGTTCAGACTCGAGTATTTGAAGGGAGGAGGAGATGGCTGCACCTATCCGAAGGAGAAATTTTCCCATGCACGGCGGTGGTTCCACCACCTGGTGTTTTACGGGTTTCTCCTAGACCTGGTCTCGACAACGCTGGCCGCGATCTACCACCACTTCCTGAAATGGGTGGCCCCGTATGCGTTCTGGAGTCTACCGGTCGCCCTGGGAACGGTTGGTGGAGGGATGCTCGTGATCGGAACGGTGGGCCTGCTGTACCTTAAAGCACAGAGCGACAAGGAACCTGCTGAAGAGCGGATGCTCGACTTGGATATTGCTTTCCTGGTGCTGCTGTTTTTGACCAGTGCCACGGGGCTGGTGCTGCTGTTACTGCGGCAGACCCCGGCGATGGGGACGCTCCTCGCCGTACACCTGGGTGTGGTCGCGGGCCTTTTCCTGACACTCCCGTACGGCAAATTTGCCCACGCCGTTTATCGTTACGCGGCCCTGGTCAGAAACGCCATCGAGCAGAACCGGTGATGCAACACAAATTTGTCTTGACTTCTCCCCAACGAACGGGATATAGGTTCACCGTCTCACTTTGAGTCAGCAGAATAACCTGCTAAGGAGAGACGTTATGGCTTTCGCTAAGGGTGATGTTGTTGATATTGAGGAGCGCCTGCAGTCAAAACTGGCACAGGCAGATCCGCTCGCAAAGGTACTTGCAAGGGTCCTCATCGAGAGAGGTATTACGACCGGGCCTGAGCTTATTAAGAAGCTCATAGCCGGAGACGGGGACGAACAGGAATCCTGGCGGGATGCACTACCGCAGGCCGTTGTGGACTCCAGAGGCAAAAGGTGGATCAGGTAGATTTACCTTTTGCTTACCCTAGTTTAACGCCTTGCCTCATCCGTATTCCATCATGGCTTTGGTTTGGGCTGAGCATGAGGTCTGACGGTGCATCTGTTTTTCTCTTCCTGATGTCCCTATAGTTTTCTTTACAGTTCAGCCTCATTCCTTGCGGTGGTCAACGGGCCGCGGCGCCAGTCCGACCAGCGGTTAAAGTTCGAGCGTTGCTACCCTCCCTTAATTTTTCTATCCGACACTTCGATAGCGCCACAACATTGAAAATGATTTTTGCTCCCAATCCCGGATCTAGGTCGGCTTTCCGGCAAACGTGAGAATCCTTGGCACATCGTTCGTAAAGAACTTGCGTGGGAATGCCACTGTCGGGTGAAAGCCTTCCAGCGTTTGTTGTAAGGGGCCTTAGACCACGCTCATTGAATGACTGGGGAGGTCTTTGGCTTGACAGAAGGTGTGCGAATAGATACCCAATTAAGGATAAAACGCTCTAACTAAATGGACAATATCCAACGATACTATGAGACCCTTGGACTCAAGCCCGGTGCCACTCCGGAGGAAGTGAAACAGGCATATCGGGATTTGGTCAAAGTGTGGCACCCGGATCGATTTTCGCACGACCCTAAGCTGCAGCGAAAGGCCCAGGAGAAGCTGAAAGAAATCAATCAAACTTATGACCAGTTGCTTGCTTTTCTTCAGGGGTCAGGGAACCAGCCTAATCAATCACAACCACGGCGGCGCTCAGCAGAAAGCCGATCCAAAAAGGTTCAAAAACCACCAAAGAGCCCCCCTCAGAGTGCCTCTCGTACCCAAGCGGCACGGAAAACTGCGTTCCTGGTACAGGGCATACTGAAAGAGCTAGAGTCCAAACTTCGCTCCCTGTTACGAAAGGTTGGCATTAAGTTACCACCCCTTACAGATGAACGCCGCATGATGCTGGTTTTGCTCATAATCGCGGCGATTTATCTCATGATCACAGGAATCTATCTCATGGGGCTTCTGTGACACAACCGTCAGAGAGGCAAAGCAAGGGGATGTATTCCTTAAAATGGGAAATACGGCGTAACTTTTCTCAGTTCTGATATATTCCACGAACAAACTATTTCCACCTTCAACTGTCCGATGCACGAGAAATAAGTAAGAAATGGACTTGAGGCAAAGTCGTACCTGCTGGCACTGAATTTGCTTAATATATGCAAATTCTAGATGTAAATGTTTTAAATATAATCTTTACTGAATCATCGAGGTGAAACAATGAAGATACTGTTTGTGACGCCTCCCATGGAGAATTGGGTCCGGTGGGGTTCCAGACACATTGCTGCCAATCCTCTTCACGCTCAACTCGCCGCGTTTGTTCGGGAGAAGAAGGTTAGCGAGGTCGGAGTGCTCGATTGCAGAGCGCTGGGGATCGGCACATCGGAGATGGTCGAAAGGGTCAAGGAGGCATCACCGGACGCAGTTTTTCTCGGTACCCGCCTCATCACTGATGGAGGTGCGAGGCCGATCGTTCGTTTCATTGAGGCTATGGAGACTCTCAAAGACGCCCTTCCCAAACTGACTACGATCACGGGCGGCCTAGGTATCTCCAGCATGCCGAAAGAACTGCTTACCCTCGCCCCTCAACTTGATTTTATTCTCATGGGAGAAGCGGAACCGACTTTAGTCGAACTTCTCGATGAATTGAAACGAGAAAAGCCGCAGCTCAATCAGGTGCTGGGACTTGCTTATAGGAATGACACTGAAATCGTTCTTAACCCACCCCGTCCTCTGTTACCCGATTTAAACGAGCTTCCAATTCCGGCTTACGATCTGTTCCCTATGGATAAGTACGTGGGTTTTTCCAGGATTGAAAACTACAATGAGGTCTTAACCAGCCGAGGTTGCGAAGGTGCCTGCAACTTCTGTTATGAGTGGGGACTAGTAGATCCGCGAAGCCGGGGAGACTTCTTTGTTCACCGTACCCGCAGTGGCAAGTTGGTAGCTGATGAAATGGAACTGCTCAACAAAACCCACGGTGTCAAAGCCATTAACTTCATGGACGATGACTTCAATTCCGATCGCCGGAAACTGGTTGACCTTCTCGATGAACTGGAAAAGCGAGATCTCGACGTCGAATGGTTTTTCATGGGGCGAGCGCGAAACCTCATCCGGGATGCGGATCTCATTCCGAGGATGAGAAAGGCCGGCTGCTACCAGGTTTTGTTTGGTATTGAGGTGGGAACCGACGCTGAGCTTACTCATCTCCACAAGGCCAAAGAACCCTACACGATCGACGATCTTAAGCGGCTAGTACGGCTGCTGAGAAAAAATGATATCTCCACAACGGGCACTTACATGAACGGATTCTGGGAGGATGATGCAGAAAAGATCAAAAACCGCTTTCGTGTGGTAGATGAAATCGACCCCGACACCGCTATCCTCATGCTCCTTACCCCGATGCCTGGCACACCCGTGTGGCGCCAGGCCCTCAAACAAAACCGGATTGAGGGCTTAGATCTGGAGAACTGGGACGCGGTCCACTCGATCATGCCCACCCGCTACTTATCACGGAAGGAGCTGGGGGAAATTTGTTCGTGGGCCAACCGGGAGTTCTTCAGCCGTCCCCAACGCCTCGAAAGGATTCGTAACGGCTACACCTCGCCTTATGTGCGAATGAAGTTTGAAACGAATCAGGCCACGGCGAATCTTATCGACCAATGAGGTCTCGTTCGTAGCGGGCCTTACGCTCCGGTCAAAGGTTATCACTCTCCAACTCATCAGCGATCTTTAGGTATTTCGCATGGACTCCCTTCCCTATCTCCGCTTCCTCGTGCTCTTCGAATTCGCGTAACAGCTGTTTTTGTTCGTCTAGCGTGAGTGCGTCATCGGCCATACTAAAGAGAACCTCGTCCTCTTTCTCGATGTGTTGCCGCAGCAGGCGAAGGTAGGCCTTTGCGTTTCCAACTAAATCCCCAGTTGAGGAAGGCGAGGCCCCTCCACCTTGGGTCAAGGCAGCACCCATCGCTCTCACATAGCCCCGCGCCTCTTCATGTTCCGTCAGCATCATGCCGATGGGACCTCCCTCACGAGGTATTCCGTGCTCCTCCAATGCAGGAAAAAAAATCCTCTCCTCCTTCAGATGGTGGCACTTATCGGCAAAGTTACGGATAAAATCGAGAACTTTCTCCCAGGTCGTCACAGGGACTTCCGCAGGGCGTTTAGAAAGCCTCTCCAACACGGCCAGCACCCTTTCGATAATTCGATGATCTTGTTTCAAGGCTTCGGTAGCCTTGGCAAGGTTAGCCTCATTCTCCATTGCTGTTCCTTCCTTCAAGGTAGTGCGAGTTTGGTAAAAACGATGAGCAAGAGATATGCCATCTGATGTTAAAGTCCAACCTCTGGAAATTACTGGAAATTGTTTAATTCCGATGTTGGCGCATTCTTAAAATTAGGAATCGCTGCTTTTGGGAAGATTCAAACTCAACGTGGTATTTTATCGAATTTCGCTCTTTGCGACAGAGTTGGGCGTAGCTGCAACCGGTGCAGAACGACCAAGTCTTACCGCCTGAAATTTATTCGCTAGAAAATGCAGGATGGCCAGCGCATGGAATCGACTGAGACAGATTCGGTGACTCGGCAGTCAGTCCGCCTCGAACTTGTCCATTAAATAATCTCTCAATGCCACGGCATTATTGTGCCTTACGTCCCTAGCAGCGTAAAGCAAGGTAACCGTACCCTGCCGCGCTGCCTTGAGAATAAGTTCCCAAGACTCGGGCTTGCCGTCCAACTCGAGGAAGTAGCGCCGCCGAAACTCGTCCCAGCGGTCCGGACAATGACCGAACCAGCGGCGTAAAGTCTCTGTTGGGGCTGCATCCTTTAGCCAGCCGTTGATACGTAACGTATCCCTTTTTATGCCACGCGGCCATAGACGGTCCACCAGAAAATGCTTTCCCTCACGACGCTGCCGAGCCTCATAAACCCTCTGAACCCTAATCATGCTTCAGCTCCTGCTCCCGGAGGCTCACAACCACTCAAACATCCAGACATAGGAAATAAATAAAAACACTCATGACGGTCTAGAGAATAGCCGTGTTCATCTATACTACTCGTTTTATATTCGCTTCATTTGGTCTTTGACTTTAGTTCAGGCAGTACCTTCTGAGCCAAACGCTCAAGTTGAGTTTGGTCATGGGTCACCGTGGCAAAAATCAGTGTCTGTACCCCCGCTTGCAGGAGTTTCCGGGCCTGCTCAACACATCGAGCGGGTGGGCCATAAAGCGTGAGCTGGCTGACATCGTAAGGGAAAGAGTAGTATCTTGCCAGTCTCTCAGTGAGTATCGCCAGCGCTTTCTGGGTGTTGTCTTCGATATGAATATAGCAAAATTTGGCCGGCATCAGGTTCTCCGGATTTTTTCCCACGTTGACTGCAAGCTCGTGGATCTTGGCCCATCCGCGCGCAAAATCTTCAGTGCTAGTGGTGCTGGAAGCCAACCAGCCGTCACCAAAAGTTACCACCCGATGAAACACGGGCTCCACCTTTCCTCCGATCCATATGGGAACTCTTTCCTGAACCGGCCTGGGATCCATGGCTTCATCGGTCGGTGGAAAAAAGCGGGATACTCCCTCGAACGGGCCTTGCCCCCAGAAGGCTCGCATGGCCTTGAGGGTTTCGGTGAAACGGGTTACCCGGCTCTTCATCGGCACACCGGCTGCGCGGTACTCCTCAGGGCTGCCTCCGAGCGAGGCACCCACGATCAACCTGCCTTTCGATAGATAGTCAAGGGAAGAAATCTTTTTAGCCACGGAAAGAGGGTTGCGGAGGTTAACCAGTAGGATACAGGTGCCCAGTCGAACGCGTTCGGTTCGGGAGGCCACGAAGGTGAGCGTGGTGAGCGCTTCTAAAATGCGTAGATGCGGGTGGAGAAACCGATCCTCTACCCACACCGAGTCAAAGCCCGCCTGCTCGGCAGCGACCGCATAGTCCACGAGCTCGGAAGGCCCGGGCAAGATGTCCCACCCTACGTTAGGAAGATAGATGCCGAATTGGGTCATAGAATCTCCCATCCTGCTTATCACAGCCAGAAAACATTAGGTGTCGTTGCTGGTATAAACGCGGTAGTTTCAAGCAGTCAAATTGATATTCATAATGGGGTTCCCTAATCATCACGCCTGAGACACTTCTCTCGGGAATCGCTTCCAACGGTATGCTGATGGAGAGAGGAAGGAACGATGCCCTTAGGTGACAGCCTTTTGGTAGTCTTCCAGCCTGTAACCCGCTCTAGCCAAAGCCCCATGTATAGCGTCAAAGACGACTGGTCCGTTGTTGTAACGCGAGACTTTGACCTCGGGCACAGCGCGCAATCTACCTAGAAGTGCACCGGCCTTATCGCCCAGCAAACGCTCGGAGATTTCGTAGACTCCACCCGGGCCCTCCTCGAACGCGTTGTGTGCCGTAAGTATCCCGTTTAACGCTGCAATGATCAGTTTCGTTGGGCTTGGTACAAGCAGCGCGGCAAGAGCGCCGTGGTCGCGACGAAGCTTTGCGGCAATTGGAAGGGGCTTACCTCCATTCAGCTTTTGCACCGTAGGGAGCAGAACCTTCTCCTCCATAGCGATATGCTTTAGCAAACCCGCACGAAACTCGGCGTAGGCAACTTGGTCAATTTGGGGTAGCTGAGCTTCTGCCCTGCGGAGCAAATTGGCAAGGCGGGAATGATCTTCTCCCAAAAATTGGCGGATCATCCCTGCCACCACATTTTTTGCCTCTCAGTAACTTCACTGACGCACCGCTCACTTCTGGGTTGGCCAGTTCGGCTGCTCATCAATGTTTACCGAGCTACAATGGGAATACCAAGGCCATTGGGAAGCTGTGCAAGTTTGTCATGATCGACCAGCAGATTTGTACCGGGCTCAGCTACCCGGAACTCGAAACTAGCCCCGGAGCCCGCGGGAACCTGGAGCGTCTGAATATCATAGAGAACATTGCGTGGGTTACCACTCACGTAAGCCCGATCCAGAATGGAGCCAATGATGTGGAAGGCGGAAGTGTGCGGACCGGCATTGACAAAATAGACACGCACCAACTCACCTGCCTTGACCTTTACAGGTTTGTGATTGAGTTTGCCGTTATACGCAACAAAATAGGCTCTATTCTCAACCATCCGATCGGATGATGGCGAGATTAGACCCTTTTGATCCGGTTTTCCGTAGATTCCATTCTCGCTAACTGCAATCTCATGGGCCCGCCTCAGTGATTTGCGAGGATAAACGATCATAGCGCCATACATCCCCATTTTGATGTGCTGGTCTGTAACAGCCCCGTTTGCGCAGTGGTACATAAAAACTCCAGGCGTACTCACTTTCCTCTCAAAGGCCATTGTCTTGCCCGGCGCAACGGGTCCGAAATTTGAGATGTTGATCCTGTACGCGTGACTATCTAGCCCGTGAGCCATAGCTCCCTTGTTATGCACCACGATCTTGACCCTATCGCCCTGACATACCTCAATGGTTGGCCCAGGCGAAGCCCCATTGAAAGTCCAGGCCTCCATTCGCAATCCCTCACCAATATCCACTACTCCCTCATTTGCGGTAAGCTCAACCACCCGCTTTTGTGGTCCATTACCGCACGTGGCCTTCTGTCCACGCAGAGCTGCTATAGAGTGGGATGGCACGCAGAGCCATGCTAGGCCAAACAAAAGTACCCATAATAGTTTAAATATTTTTCCCATAATATAACCTCCTTGAACGATACACCACGCAAATCCTATACCAGCTTACCAACACGCATAAACGCACGGAAGGTACGATCAAGATTATAAGAACTACAAACAGCTTTCTCGAAATTGAGAAGTTACAGTCTGTTTACCCAAACTGGGAACAGTTACAGTCTGAGAACGTTGAACCGAAAGCAGTTTCCTATCTGCGGTCTTTTATTGCAACCGAATCGGACGTTGCACCAACAGCCACAAAACGGCCAAGCCTTACCGCTCGAACGTTGTTCGCGAGAAAAAGCAGGATCGCAAGCACGTTGAGCAGGCCACCCCACATCTGCCCTGGCGTCCACATCGCAAGGTCACCGCCAACCCGTAGCAACAACGACAGATGGAGCAAAACGAGGTGGCCGTAGAAACTCTTTTGAAATGGCATAGCAAGCCCCACAACCGAGGGAAAAATAATCGGAGCGTGAGCAAAGATCATGGAAAAAACAAAACCCAAAAAAATAGAATGGAGCATCGCATCATAATAAACGCCGGCTCCAAGAAGTTGACTAGAGAAGATCCACAGGAGCCCTCCCACTCCAAGCCAGATGTAGCCGGCGAGAAGAGATAGGGCCATGAATCGTGGAAGCCCTATTTGCTGTACGCTTTGCCAAACGATGTCGTAGCGAAGAAGCCAGAGCGCCATGGCCGTTAGTCCCACGCCGCCAAGTCTGATGCCGGCGACAAAGGCAAAAAGCAAAACGCCGAGGCCGAGCAAAAACACTCCCGTGCTCAAGTGGAACATTACGCGGCTTGACCAGGAGGGCTGTATGATGCGAGCCAACTCCAGGCGCTCTCCGGCAATGGTGAGCACCAGGAAACCGATCCACCACGGAACGATCTGGCGAGTAGGGAAACCCAAGAGCCAGAGCAGGTTTCCCCCGAACCATACAAAACTCCCGAGGCCTATCGTTACCCAATGTGCCGCAGGGGAAGTTGTATAAAGTAAAAAGAAAATGGCAGTGAGAAAAAGGCTTCCAGTTGCGGCGAGAATACCGGTCCAATCCTGTGGCAGACCCGTTAACAATCCGAGGGCGGCGAATCCCGCGAAAACCGGAGCCCCGTATGGCCAGATCCGCTGTATAGCTACGGCCCGCTCCAAGCTGATGAGCGTGCCCAGAAACCCGACAATCATGAGTGGGCCGTGGTTAGGGGGCAAGCTCTGAGTCAACGGGGGTAGATTCCATCCCAATCGAAGTAGTCCGGCCCAAAGGGCCGCCAGAAGCGCCAGCCCGGCCGGCACAAACAACAACCTAGGTACCAGCCGATCCATCTTCGCTCTGTTCATTAGCGCTGCCTACTATGCAAAATGATTGGAATGAATTAAACGGCTTGTGCGCGTGGGAACGGCTTCGATCATTGGGACCTTCTATTTGTTTTCAACGTTGACCCACGACCTTAAGGCCAGCCCCGTACCAGCATGACACCAAGGGCAACGACCGCCAGGGCAAGGAAAAGATTGAGCCGCCCGATCCAGCTGGCCTGCCGTCGCAACCGTGCTGCCTTGGGTGAGGCAGGGTTCGATTGCATTAGGTCAGAGGCGCGCGGTCCGATATTAAAATCGTGCACCACACTCAGCAATAAGATCACGGCCACCAGGAGAAGTTTTATTTCTAAACTGGTTCCGAACGAACCCTGCCAGAGCTGTCCATTCCACAGGTCCAACCAACCAAATCCACGGTAGGCCAAATTGAAGACACCAGTGAGAATTAGTAAACCGAGGCAGACCCATCCAACCCAGCGAAAACGCTGCCCCGTCCAATGGACAAGTGAACTAGCAACAGCCTGGTGGGCCGGCTCTCTGATCGCCGGCACCAGCACCACGACCAGGAATACCATCCCTCCAATCCACACGACGGCAGCTAACAAATGCAGCCAAACGGAAAATAAATAGAGGCTATGCACTTTTCAAACTCGACTTATTAATGTGCCGGCATTTCTATCCATATATTTGAAAGCTGCCCTTCCGCCCGGCAAAAGCAGTGGCCAAGTTGGAGGTTCCGTCCGTGCTTCTCTCAGTGCGGATGATCTGCGGCAGCTTCGGCGGCCGCCTTCACGACCGGCAGGGGGCAAAAGCCTTGAGATTCTATTCCAAAAACCGGATTGAACTTGCTGCGGAAATTCTCCAGAGCAATGACTGCCGCCAATTCCACCAGTTCTTCATTCGTAAAGTGTCGGTTTAGCCGTTGAAAAAAGCTATCCGTTACCCGCTTCTTCGTGTAGGTCATCCGATCTGCTAGTTCCAGCGCCAAGCGCTCCCGGAGGGAAAAAAGGGAGCTCTTTCGGTAATCCCGCACCAAGGCCTCGAGTTTTTCTGCTGAGGCTCCGTTCTGCATCGCACTGGATGCGTTAATGTCCATTCAGAAAGGGCAGCCATTGATACTAGCAGCCCGGACACATACCAGATGGCATAGCTCCGGCTCAATGAGCCCTGAGGCCCGGATGCCCTCAGCAAGAGCACGGACTCCTTTTTGGATCGTAGGTCTGAGCCCGTATACCAGTGCGGTATTCGAAACAAAGCCATACCGCTTTTCTTGTTCCTCAAAGATTTTACGCACCTCCTCGGGTGCCCCATCTCTCGTTACACCTTTGATCCTAGCCATGTTCCCTCCGTATAAATTCTGTTTTTCTTCCTTTTACCCTATGGGTCAGTGTTTTGATTATCAAAGCGGGACATGCCGAGAACTAGTCACCGTACGTAAATAGAGAGGCAAATCGATCTAAAATGGCTCAAAGGGTCAGTGAAACTCCGGGAGCATTTCAGCCGGCAAGCTCGATGACATGTCAACGAGGCTACGATTCCTAAAATGTCTAAAAAAACTAACCCCGGTGCTAACTAAATCGACTTAATAACCTTTATCCAGCCACCACCTGGCAATCTCTATGCGGCGGGCGAACCATACCTTTGGAAAGCCTTTGATGTACTGGAGGAATTCGTCGATGATCTTAGCTCGGTAAGGAACACCGGAGACAAAGGGGTGGAAATTAATCGAGAAAAACTTAGGATACCCGCGTTCACCTTCCATATAGAGATAGTCGAATTGATCTTTCCAGATCTGTAGAAGATCTCTGGGTGTCCTCGCCGTGCTGTAAGTAGAGTAGTCATGGCAACCCGCGATATTGTACGGAATGACCACGATCTTCCGACCCTTTGCGGTAAGGGTATACGGCATATCATCATTCAATGGATCGGCCCACCAAGTATATCCTGTTTCGGCGACAAGCTCGAGTGTGTTGTCGGTAAAACAATGACCCGGCGAAAGATAGCCATGGGGTCGATCACCCAAGACTTGCTCAAAGGACTTGATCGTCTTCTCCATGGATTCTTTCTCTTGTTCCCGCGTGTACATAAATGAGTACTCGTGTTCCCAACCTTCGGATGAGAACTCGTGGCCCAGAGGTTTAATCTCTTGTAAGAGATCGGCCACCTGCTGGACTTTTAGCCCGTTCATCAAGAAACTCACTTTCAAGTCATGCCGATCGAAAAGGTCAAGCAGTCGCCAAATCCCCGCCCGTTCAGCATACTCGCGTTCGGTCACAGCCGACAGACTCTTTTTAAAGGGGGCATCGGCGGGGGGGACATGATGACCGGCTGTGCGCTGCTGCGACTTAGCCGTCGCAAAATTCTCCGGCCAAACCTCCCATGGTACAATGAAGGTCATGCAAATCTTAGCCTTATTTGGCCATTCGATGGCTTTGGGTCTAGGCATTATTTTCTTCCCCCTGTTTTTCTTGTTTGTTCTGTTTCTTTGAGAACAACGGTAGATGTGAATAAATTTAGTTATCTTTCGGAAAAGAAATTGTCAAGGGCGACTCGTCGGCAATGAAGATGTTTTTTTGGCCCGTTGCGTGGAATTTCCGTTTCTTATCTCTGCATTATGGGAAGTATGGGGCTACTTGATTTTTGGGTAGATTCAAGGTACTTTTGGTAGGAATTGT
>JBHHYU010000008.1:0-67452 GCA_046757725.1 Binatia bacterium | reverse complement strand
TTGACATGAGTCCGTTCCTTTTGATACCCCGCAGCTTGCTGCGGGGTAGTTCATTATGCTTGCTTTTTCTCCGTTATCATCAGATTCCGAAAACCGTCCACCGTCGCTTCCTGCTCGGGAAGGACGAGTGTCGTGGTATCGAGTTGTTCGATGACTGATGGTCCGATGATCCTATGCTGCGGTTCCAGTAGATCTCTGATGTAGACCTGGCAATCCAGGGTCCCATGCTCCTTACCGAGAAAGATCTTTCTATGCCCCCTTCGGGCCGCCTCAAGCAGTCTGCCAGTGGGCGAAACAGGTGAAAAATTGGCCTGGGGTACCAGACCAACTGAGTTCAGGCGTAGGCTGACGAGTTCCACAGGCTCTGACTCCGCCTTGTGACCATGCGCTTTTTCATGCTGGCCGTCAAACCGTCGCCGCATGAGGTCTAGGTCGGTCGCTTTGAGCGGAGGCGTGGGGGAGGGCACCGTTAGCTCATACCCTTGCCCGGCATAACGCAAATCCAGAAATGGGTGTAGGGTGATCTCTTCGTTGCTGAATCCCTCTTCGAGGAGGTCTCTTCTTGCATGTTCGGTGAGTTGGGAGAAAAGGCCATTGAGCTCACTGAGATCGAGCTCTTTTAGGGGTGCGAGTTTTGACCGGACATAGTCGTGCTTGACGTCTGCCACCAAAAGGCCCAGTGCGGAGGTAACGCCGGGGGTCAAGGGAATGAGGAGGGAAGAAATCCCCAGGTCACGGACCATTCTCCCGGCATGCATCGGCCCGGCACCGCCGAAGGCCACCAGGGTGAAGTCTCGGATGTCGTAGCCTCTTTGAGAGGAGACCGCCTTTATGGCTTCCTCCATTTTGACATCGATGATTTTTAAGATCCCGTCCGCTGCCTCCAAGAGGCCTAACCCCAATGGGCGCGCGATATTGATTTCGAGCAGCCTCTCCGCCTTGGCCTTGTTAAGCTTCATGTGTCCACCCAGGAATCGGTCCGGGTCCAGGACTCCGAGAACCATGTTAGCGTCGGTAATGGTGATCTGCTCTCCGCCCTGATCATAGCAAATAGGACCCGGATCCGCTCCGGCGCTGTCCGGACCAATCTGGAGACCGCCCACCGCATCGATCCGAGCGATGGTTCCTCCGCCCGCGCTTACCGTATGGATATCGAGCATGGGCAGGCTGATGGGCCGCCGGTTGATTCTTCCCTGAGTGGTGATAACGGGATTACCTTCATGAATTAAGGCGACGTCGCAACTCGTGCCTCCCATGTCGAAGGTAATGATGTTGCTGATCCCTGCTCTTTCGCTGATGCCCAAGGAGGCAATGACCCCTCCCGCGGGCCCGGAGAGAACTGTCGCTACGGGTTTTTTGGCGGCACTTTGAAACGTAGACACTCCACCATTCGACTGCATGATATAAAGCTTTGGTGTGATGACGCCGATCTCTCTTAGTCTCTTTTCGAGCAGTCTGAGGTAATGACCGACTACAGTTGAGATGTAGGCATTCATCACGGTCGTACTCAAGCGGTAAAATTCCCGGAGTTGCGGTAGGATCTCACAGGAAAGAGAGAGGCTCACTTCCGGAAATTCCTGCGCGACGATCTTCTTGATTTTGAGTTCGTTGCCCGGGTTCATGAAGGAAAAAAGAAAACAGACGGCTATGGATTCGACTTCTTTGTTCTTAAGGTTGCGGATAGCGCGAAGAGAAGACTCACTGTCGATGGGTTTTAAGACCTGCCCCTGGAAGTCAACCCGCTCCGGTATTTCCTCGGTCAAATAGGGTGGTGCAAAGAGCCTTGGTTTGTCGAAGAAAAGGTCATACGTCGCCGGGCCATAGCCGCGCGTTTGTTCCATTACTTCGTAAATGCCACGGAAACCCTCGGTAACCAGAAGACCGGTTTTGGCTCCTTTCTCTTCCAAGAGAGCGTTGGTCCCCACGGTTGTGCCATGAGAAAAAAAAGAGATATCCTGTGCCTGAACTCCCTGATCAAGTAGGGTTTCGACTCCGTTGAGCACTGCTTGAAAAGGCTCTTTAGGGGTCGAGGGAACTTTGGTAATGGTGATCCCGCCTGTTTCCTCGTTAAAGAATACAAAATCGGAGAAAGTCCCTCCGGTATCGACGGTAACACGAAACTTACCCATCCGATTCCTCGTACCAATATTTTTTTGGGGATTCAACGAGTGTTGGAAATCGCATCCGAAAGCAGGGTTTAGATCTCAGAGATTTTTCTCGTCCGCATCCGTTTCCGTCGCACTTCATCCAAGACAGCGTGGCCGATAGCAAGATCCTCATCGGCAATACCGTTGGATTGGAAGAGAATTCTCTTGGGGCGCCTTTTGGGCATTGCGCCGGAGAGAACTCTTTCTAGCGGCACGACATCCTTCCACTGGATTATCCCGGCCTGACACGCAGCAATGAGGTCACCGCTGTCATGTTCTGCCGTAGGGAGGTCGTCTGTGACCACAAGGTCCATGCGCTGGATAAGCTTGCCCGAAACCTCGTGTTTCACCTGCTGGTTGGCCCCCATCGATATAATCAACACCTCGTTTTTGATCCGGCTACCATGGATTAAAGGGGAAGATGCATTTGTCGCTAGTACAAGAATGTCGGATTCGGCCTCAATTTCCTTGGATGACAAGGACTCCTTTACTTCAACCGGGAGTTTTTTACGCATCTTTTGTATGAACTCTTTTCTCTTTTTCGGATTACGCCCGAAGACCAAAACCTTGCGGACCCCGCAGGAGTACACCATCGCCTCCAGCTGAAAAGTTGCTTGTCTGCCCGGCCCGATGATTCCCATGATGTCGGACCTCGGGGGGCGAAGATATTTTGCCGCCACCCCGCTTGCAGCCCCCGTCCGAAGCCCGCTCAGGTACCTCGCGTTTAATACGGCCCGTATTTCTCCCGTGCGACCCTGGTATAGAGTTATCGTATTGGCATGACTGGTGTAGGCCCTGAGACAGAGAAGATCCCAATCGGCCTGCCAGGCAGCCATTACGTTGAGCTGCTTGTGGCTGCTCTTGAGTCTTCGGCGCGGGAGGCTCCGCACCTTTCCCGTTGCTCGGTCTTGGAAGATTTTTTCCACCACCTTGAGCGCACGTGGCATGTCAATGCTTTTTATTGTTTCTTGTTCGCCGATAATTAGCGCCATCTTTTGTCTCGCTTTCTAGGTGATTTGTGTTTTCCTGGTCTTCCGTTGAGTTGAAACATTTCTATCACACCCCGTGTTACTTGAAAAGGTGAGTGATACCTAGCATAAAGAACTTCAGGGGGTTTTTTGTGACGGAGAACGCAAATCATGTCAAGGTACTTTTGAGGGAGGTAATGTATGGAAAAGAAATCCCGGGATACATGGAGCTACATTCTCATCGTATTGGTTGTTGCCGTGGGAGCTTTCTGGGTGGGCCTAAGTATGGTCGGAACCCAAGAGGACAGTGAACGACTCACTGCATCACTTGAAGAAAAGACAGGGGAACTGGAAAAGAAAGAGAGACAGATCGAGGAAAGAAATGCTCAGATCAGCGAGCTTCGGAAGGAACTGGAGGAGAACTCAAAACAGGTCGGACAGTTAAAAGCCCGGGTGAAAAAGGATGCGGAGTCACTTTCCTCTGCTCGGGAGAGGTTAAAAGGGGCAAAAGAGACGATAAAGCAATTGACAGCGACTCAGATGCAAGCTAGACGGAGGGCTACCCAAAGACGTACGGAACCCGCATCACCTGGATTCCGTAGGCGGTCGGCTGATCCGGGAACCTATGAAGTTATACGAGACACCACTGTTTTTGAACGGCCATCGGGGGCTTCCCGAAAAGTGATGACCATCCAAAAGAGAACAAGGGTCACTGTCGTGAAGTCTGTTGGAGAGTGGCTTGAGGTCCGGTCCAAGCATGGCAACCCTCCCGGGTTTATACACCGGGACGACGCCATGTTCATCAAGAGAAGAAACTGAGGCCTAGCCCCAAATCACCTGTTTTCCAGTTATCAAATTCCAGCCTGGGTGTTTACTGATTGAGTCGGTAAGTCTCCTCTGCTGCAGCGACTGCCTCCTTGGCAGAAGCCTTGAGACCGTAATCAGGGAGGATATCACCCAGGGCCCGGAGTAATTTAATAACGTACTCTTTTCTGCTGGATTCTCCCATCAGGCCAATGCGCCATGTCTTTCCCGCCAACGATCCCAGGCCGGAACCGATCTCAATACTGAATTCTTGGAGTAGTCTTTTTCGGACCTCAGAGTCTTTTGCACCTTCCGGAATCGCTACGCTATTGAGCATCCACAGGCGGTGGCCGCCCTGCGATGCGAGCTGTATTCCCAGGGCTTGGAGGCCGGCTGCAAGGGCTTTGTGGTTCAGCTCGTGACGGCGGAACCTTACTTTCAGTCCCTCTTCCTTGACCAAACGCAGAGCCTCGTGGAGGCCATAATTCATGGAGACCGGTGCCGTGTGGTGATAAACTCTCTCTTTTCCCCAGTAGCGTTCGATCATTGTGACATCCAGGTACCAACTCTTGACTTTTTTCTTGCGATTTTCAAATTTTTTCCGCGCTGCATCATTGAAGGAGGCAGGAGAGAGTCCCGGAGGGCAACTAAGACATTTCTGGGTGCCACTATAACAGGCATCCACGTGCCAGGTATCCAAGGTGACCGGACAGCCACCCAAAGAGGTTACCGTATCGAGAACCAGAAGTGCCCCGGCGTCATGGACCATCCTTGAAATTTCCTCCACGGGTTGCCAGATGCCAGTAGAGGTCTCAGCGTGAACGAGGCTTACGATCTTAACCGGGTTCTGTTTAAGTACCCTTGCAATCTGTTCGGGCCGGATGATCTCGCCCCAGGGAGCCTCCACGCGGATAAGCTTTCCCCCACAGCGTTCGACGACGTCCGCCATACGCGTACCGAAAACCCCGTTGATGCCTACCAGGACAGGATCTCCTTCCTCGATCAGGTTCACCAGGCATGTCTCCATACCGGCACTGCCTGTTCCGGAAACCGGAAAGGTGAGTTCATTTTTGGTTTGGAAGAGCCACCGAAGCATCTCCTTGTTCTCTTCCATGATATTAAAGAACTCGGGATCGAGATGGCCTACCACTGGAGCTGAGAGCGCCTTCAGTACCGCCGAGTGTACATTGCTGGGACCCGGTCCTAGAAGAATTCTCTGTGGAAGTTTGAGCGGTGAAATCATAGATTTGTTTAACCCCCTGAGTTTATTTATTCTTTGGTACGCTGAAAGCCGTATACCGGCAACGTTAATATCCCGGCTAAAATGTGCGTCTTCAGTGGTCCCCCTAAGAGTCAGGATAGAAGAGGCCCCCATGTGATCGGCCCCCGAATGCCTTGTCGAAGTATCCTACCTTCACGGACTTGAGGGAAAGCCGTTGTAGGCCTCAAATCCGTATGGAAATTCGCTAAGAATTTTGGCCGCAAACTTTTTCGGCTCGTTCAAATCCTGTTTCGCCATTTCACGCGAAAGCATATCAGCATAAAGCGGATAGGCCAACCCTCTCGCGGTAGCCGTCTCTAACCTCCCCCTTGTCCTGAAAAATCCGTCTGTTGTTTTCTCGCCGATGAGGAAAGGCCGATCCCTTTCATCCACGTCACTAGTGATTAGGTACGCCCCGTTGGCACCGGTTCTCGCCATGAGCAGGGTAAGTATTGATCGCCACCCTAAGCCGTTCGTAGAAGCGATCGTCAGAGCACGAGGCTTACACAAACAGACCTCTAGACTATAACGTCTCCGAGTCAGATGCACTGTACTGGGGAATGAGCTTAAATAAAAAACAGTGGCTTCCGTTACACCTAGGCATATTCCTTGTAGATCCCATCGAATTTTCCGAGCTTGAATCTAACCATATGATGCGCGGTTTCCCGTGCCAGGCACTGCTTCAAAGGAGTGCTGGCATAACGTTCCATAACTCTGGCCGCCTGTACGGTGTGCTCCTTGTCTGCAACGGCGTGAACCGTAAAGAACTCCAGGGCCTCGTCGTTAAGCCCGTAGTGCTTGCGCAGGTAGTTGTTGAATTCGCCGGAGTAACGCAGGACCATACTTTCGTTAACCAGAGCTGAAGCACGGTTCTCTTCCGGAGAACCCAAAAACATAGTGCGGATAACGGCGCTTGTATGTGCCAGACATTCGTAGACCGGCACGGCGTTATCGAAATCCTCTTCCGTTAAACCTAGGGCGAGTCCGAATTGCTTGGCCAGCTCCGGATGGGGTTGTTCCTCGCGCAGCTGTTTCGAGAAGTAGTCGTAGAGGAACGGATCATGAGCATGTTTCGCCATGCAGAGGGCGAAGCCTTTACAGAGCGCGACGTTGTGAAGATAATGCTGGAGGGCCCAACCCCGGAGTCTCCGGGTGGAGAGCTTCCCTTCCCTAAGCTCAAGGAAGTAACGGCTGTCCATTAATCCTTGAACTCCCGGCTGAATGATTTCCCGGACGACTGAATCTACAAAGCTCTGTGTTCCCATTCTGCTAAACTCGAGCGGTAGCCAAACATCTCCGCGCAACGCGTTCCGTCTTATCGCGCCGCTTCCGGATAGTATTTGCAAAAGCGCCGCGGTGTCAATAAAAAATGCACGTTTGGAGACTCGGCGTTGGTAGTGCGCCAAAGTCAGAGCCTGTGATTTCTCCGTCGGGTGCGAGGCCGGGCCTATCGCTTATAGTGCCCTATGAGTTGGGTCTCGCTGAGCGTGTGTCCTTTGATAGCGTCAAGGAGTTGTCCTTTCGTGGGCCTGGGCTTTAGGTTTGTCTGTTCATCCAGAGCGTAGAGTTTAAAAAAGTAACGATGGGCCGGTCCATGTGGTGGGCATGGGCCGCCGTAGCCGACCTTTCTAAAATCGTTGATCCCCTGTTTGGCCCCGTTGGGTAGGATTTCTGACGGGGAGATTCCCTCAGCCAACTCTTTGGTTTCTGCAGGCAAGTCATAGATGACCCAGTGAACCCATGTTCCGATAGGAGCATCCGGATCATCGACAATCAGCGCAAAGCCCTTGGTCCCGGGAGGGGGATTTTGCCAGTTCAAGGGAGGGGACAGATCAGCCCCGTCGCATGTATAGCGACGCGGAATGCTCTCACTATTCTGAAACGCAGAGCTTTTGAGTTCCATAGCCATGGCTGTGCCTCCAAATATTAACGAAATGACCCAGACGCTAGTGAGCAGAATTATAATATGCCTAACCGACAATTTTGGTGATACACGGATCATAAAGTGTTTCGCCGATGACTCACAGCGCGAGTTTATATACTCTCCCAGGATTATAGCAGTTTTATTTTTCCTTGTTCCAATCCCTTGCGTTGATAGTTCTTCCGCTCATAAGGGGTTTATCCTGTTCGGCTAGAAACAAGACCAAGGGTACGACCACATCGGGGGATTGTCCTCCGCGACCGTCCACGTCGACCCGGCTGCCCGGATGAATGGCATTAGCGCTGACTCCGTATGGACGCACCTCTTCAGCAACGGTTTTCATAAGACCCTCAATGGCATGTTTGGGGGCGCAGTAGGCGCTCTTTCCGGAGACTCCTCGGTTTCCTGCATTGGACGATATGCTGATGATGGTTCCGCTTCTCTGGTGGATCATGTATGGAAGAGCAAAGTGAGTACAGAGAAAGACCGCCCTGAGATTGACGTTGAGAACAAGGTCCCACTCCTCAACCGGGAGTTCGTGGGTGTGTCGCATCTCCAGACATCTCCAGGATTCGTAAATGCGGTCCTCATGTTTTTCCATTCTCAGGCCGGCGTTGTTAATAAGGATGTCCACACCTTTTAGTTGCTGGACGGAGAGATTCACCATCTGTTGTGCCATTTTCTCTTGGCTGAGATCTCCGACGAAGAGATCACCATCACCACCCAGCGATCGAATCTCTGCCAGGACTTTCCTTCCTTCGGCCTCTCGGGCGTCAGCGATGAGAACCCTGGCCCCTTCACGGGCTAGCCCCAGGGCCATAGCGCGACCGAGTCCACTCCCACCTCCCGTCACGATGGCAGCCTGGTCTTTAATCTTCATTTGGAAAGTTCCTTTTCTTCTCCCTCAACTCCTGGTTTTCCCGTATTTCCTTATTTGTATTGAGGGCTTGAGCGGGAATACCAAGGCCAGGGCCCGGCCTAGCGCGACAAGAGTTCTGCCCTGAGTAAGGGAGACCTATGGGTACGTTAGGAGAGGGCCTTTGGTCATTGATAATCCTTTTAATACAAGTGATTAGGGCTTCGTTGTTAGCACATACTCCATTAGTTGGAAAGATCAAATTTGAGGGGAATTTCTCTTGACAAGGTTGCGAGAGATACGATAACCCGAACTCGGAATTATGCAGTTGTCCCTGTGGTCTGGAAAGAGGGCCTAGTGTATCACGGTGCGGTGACGATAGCCGTGGAGAAGGGCTTGCGTCCGTCAGTTTTTAAATGTGCGGTTTTTGCATCTTTTGAGTTTTTTCTGCTTTTTAAGGAACTTTTAGGGGCCTTTTGGAGTTAATTTAAGATTATGGCGTTTTGTAATTTTATTGTCAGTTCATTTATTGTTAGTTCAAGGGAGGTCCGCTATGGGAAAGTTAATTAAAAACTTCCTGCAAAGTTTTCTTCTGCTAGCGTTTCTAAGCTTGTTACCTCAGGGGGCTATGGCTCAGGTTCAAGACGCGGGTACCAAGATTAAAAGGTTAGAGGCCCTTGAGGCTCGCGTTGACGCTAAGCTCAAAAAACTCGAAAAACTGGAGGCGCGTATAGAGGCACGCCTAGCGGCGAGGCCCCAGCTCGTTTCAACAGGAAGAGGAACCATCGTGGCATCGACTCGAGACGGGCATAACGGAATGCCGCTGGCCGTTCCATCCGCTCTGGTGTCTGCCAGCATACCTGGGCGGGACAAAAAATTGTGGGGTGGTCAGGTATCTTTTAGAAGTGGATATACTCACCTCGACGGTCCTGCCAAAAGTGCTTTTAATACAAATGGCGGCAAGGATGGGTGGATGGTTGGCGCCGCCCTGGATATTCCTCTTCTCAAGGATCCCTGGTTTAACAATACCTTGGTAGGCCAGATCTCCATGGATTTTAGCGGCATGCGTAACAAAACCTCCGGTATTCTGGGTTTGAGCAGTAACGGGAGCCAGAATCTATACAAGATTGCCGTGTCACCTAAATACCGGTTTGACAATCTGGGAGAAGTCGCTCCTTGGTTACGAAATGTTCGACCTTACCTCATTCCTGTTGGATTAGCCTTCCAGGTAAACTCCCCGCCATCCAATGGAGTCACGTATCTAACTGTGGGTGGGACTTCAGGCGCCGGAGTTGAATATGTATTGGCAAGGCAGTTTAGCCTTGGTGTGGCCTTTAGCTTCAATTATTTCAACAAAGACAGGAACCAAATCAACGTGAACAACCTGCAGGTAGGGCCGTATGTAGGGATCAACTTCTAAAATCAGTAAGGAGGCAACGTCATGATTCCTCCCTCTTTTGACTATTATGCGCCGGCTACCGTGCATGAGGCCATCGGGTTGCTGCAGCGCCATGGAACGGAAGCGAAGATATTATCGGGCGGCATGAGTCTGATTCCTCTGATGAAGTTGCGTCTGGCTGGGCCGCGTTATCTCGTTGATATCAATCGGATCTCAGGATTGGAGTATATCAAGGAGGCCGGTGGTTTTCTCAGGATCGGCGCCCTTACCAAGGAAGCTGAACTCGAAAAGTCTGATCTGATACGCTCAAAATATCCGATCCTTTTAGACACGAGCGCCGTTATTGCGGACCCGCTTGTTCGTAACCGGGCCACGGTGGGTGGAAACCTCGCCCATGGAGATCCGGCCAACGACCACCCGGCCACCATGTTGGCTATAGGGGCTGAGCTGGCAGTTACCGGGTCCAAGGGCGAGCGGGTGATTCCTATCACGGCTTTCTTTACCGGCCTATTTGATACGGCTCTCGGGTCCGATGAGATCCTCACTGAAATTCGCATACCGATCCCCCCCTCCGGTAGCGGCGGGGCATATTTCAAACTGGAGAGAAAAGTGGGTGATTTCGCTACCGTCGGAGTGGCTGCCCAGTTGACTCTGGGAAAAAATGGTAGTTGCGAACGGGTTGGGATCGGCCTTACGAATGTTGGTTCGACTCCGATGAAGCCGAAGAAAGCAGAAGACGCGCTGCAGGGCAAGAAAATTGACGACGTAGCCATCAAACGTGCCGGGCAACTGGCATCCGAGGCGTCGCAACCCATAGAGGATCGGCGAGGATCCGAGGAATATAAAAAGAATGTGGTCCGAGTGCTTACGGTCCGTGCGCTCAACCGTGCCCTGGATCGGGCTCGAGGAGGGATCTAGTCATGGCGACACAAAAGATCCGTATCAAAGTCAATGGGGCGGATAGGGAAGCTGAGGTCGAGCCCAGGCTCCTTTTGGTTCATTGCCTGAGGGATGTCTTGGGCCTCACCGGTACCCACATAGGCTGTGATACGTCCCACTGTGGGGCTTGCAGTGTGATTCTGGACGGGAAAGCGGTCAAATCATGTACGGTCTTTGCGGTCCAGGCGGATGGTCGAGAGATCACCACGGTTGAAGGGCTGGAACAAGACGGGAAACTCAATCCTATCCAGGAGGGGTTCTGGCAGGAGCACGGACTGCAATGCGGTTTCTGCACGCCTGGTATGATGATGACGGCAACAGCCTTTCTGAAGGAGAACCCAAGTCCGACCGAGGATGAGGTCAGGGTAGCGATATCCGGAAACCTCTGTCGTTGCACGGGTTATGTAAATATTGTGAAGTCCGTTCTTTATGCCGCTGAGAAGTTGCGGCAAGGAGGATAGAGATGGCGCCTCGAACAAGCCCGGAAATCGGAGGTATGGGTCACTCCGTAAAGCGGAAGGAGGACGCGCGGTTCATCCGTGGTAAAGGGACATACATTGATGATGTCAAGCTTCCGGGGATGGTCTATTTAGACATCGTTCGGAGCCCTTATGCCCATGCCAAAATTAAGAAGATTGATACTTCCAAGGCCACTGCGATCCCGGGCGTGGCGGCGGTGATTACCGGCGAGACGCTGGCCGGCTATAATCTTCACTGGATGCCGACACTCATGTCGGATACGCAGATGGTTTTGCCCGTGGAAAAGGTCATGTATCAGGCGCAGGAGGTGGCTGCCGTTGTGGCGACCGACCGCTATATTGCTGCGGACGGAGTGGCGGCGGTTGAAGTGGAGTATGAGCCGCTTCCGGTGGTCGTGGATCCCTTCAAGGCACTAGAGCCTGGGGCGCCGGTGCTGCGGACCGACAAGAAGGACAAGAAAGATAACCACATCTGGCACTGGGAGGTTGGTGATAAGGCGGCTACTGAGAAGGCTTTTAAGGAGGCGGATGTCAAGGTCAAGCAGGATATCTACCTCCCGCGGATTCATGTGGCATCCATTGAGACACCGGGCTGCGTAGCCCAGTTCGACAAGGTAAGTGGAAAGCTCACGGTCTGGATGACAACCCAGGCGCCCCATGCCATCCGTACCGTCTTTGCGCTTGTGGCAGGGCATGTTGGGCTTTCGGAGGAAAAGATCCGCATTATCTCACCGGATATCGGTGGAGGCTTTGGTGGAAAGGTACCGGTCTATCCCGGTTATGTGATCGCTGTCGCTGCCGCAGTCGTAACCGGGTTGCCGATAAAATGGATCGAGGATCGGATGGAAAACCTCCAGGCCGATTCCTTCGCCCGTGACTACCATATCACCGGCGAGCTAGCGGCCAAGAAGGATGGGACCCTTACCGGACTGCGCGTGAAGACCATAGCCGATCACGGCTACACGGATGCAGCGGCTAACCCGTCGAAGTTTCCAGCCGGACTATTCCACATTTGTACGGGCTCGTACGACTTCAAAGCGGCTCATGTAGAGGTGGACGGTGTCTATACCAATAAACCACCCGGTGGCATCGCCTACCGTTGTTCATTCCGCGTGACCGAAGCTGTTCACGCCATCGAGAGGATGGCGGACATTATGGCCCATGAACTCAAGATGGATCCAACCGACTTTAGAAAGAAGAATTTCATCAAGGCCGAACAATTCCCGTACAAGTCAGCTTTAGGTTGGGAATATGACAGCGGCAACTACTCACGAGCCCTTGATTTGGCTATGGAAAAGATCGGCTACGCCGCTCTCCGCAAGGAGCAAGCGGAGAAGCGGAAAAAGGGAGAGTTCATGGGAATCGGTGTATCCAGCTTCACCGAGATCCTGGGGGCCGGTCCGTCCAAACACTTTGATATCCTGGGCCTGAAAATGTTTGACTCCGCCGAGATTAGAATCCATCCTACGGGCAAAGTCATTGCCCGTTTCGGAACCAAGTCTCAGGGGCAAGGACACGAGACAACCTATGCCCAGATTGTTGCGGAAGAGCTCGGGATCCCGGTAGACCACATCACGGTCGAAGAAGGGGATACTGACACGGCTCCTTATGGTCTAGGCACCTATGCTAGCCGCAGCACTCCTGTGGCAGGGGCTGCAGGCGCGATGGCAGCACGCAAGATACGGGATAAGGCGAAAAAGATTGCTGCTCACCTGCTGGAGGCCAACGAGGCTGATCTCGAGTGGGAGCCGGGGAAATTTTTCGTACGAGGCAATCCTTCCCAGGCGAAGACGATTCAGGAGATTGCCTTCGCCGCTTATACCAATCATCCACAAGGCATGGAAGCAGGTCTTGAAGCGGTCTCTTATTACGATCCGCCGAACCTCACCTACCCTTTCGGAAGCTATATTTGCGTGGTGGATATTGACAAAGGCACCGGGGAGGTGAAGATCCGGCGCTTCGTGGCCGTAGATGACTGCGGCAATATCATCAACCCCATGATTGTAGAAGGGCAGATTCACGGCGGCCTTACAATGGGCCTTGCCCCTGCGATGTACGAAGAGATCAGTTACGACGCCGAGGGCAACATACATGGAGGGAGCTTCATGGACTACCTCTTACCCACAGCCGTGGAGACGCCAAAATGGGAAACCGACAAAACCTGTACGCCATCCCCCCATCATCCGCTAGGTGCTAAAGGGGTGGGAGAGTCAGCCACAGTAGGTGCCCCTGCAGCGATCGTAAATGCTGTTGTGGATGCCCTCTGGCATCTCGGGGTGCGCCACATTGATATCCCCGTTACACCGGACAAAGTCTGGAAATGCCTCCATGATCACGGGGCCGCTGAATAGCATTCTAGGCAGGCTGTAAGCGAAAAGCCTTTCTTGCAGTTCGTCTGCGTGCTATCATTAGCGCGGTCCCGTGAATAACCCTGTCTTAAAGAAGGCCAGCGAGCTTTTGGCTGAGGGAAAGCCGTTCGCGCTTGCCACTGTCGTCCGGAGAGAACGACCTACTTCGGGTGCGCCTGGGGACAAAGCCATTATTAGCGCTGCTGGGGATTTTCTGGGGTGGGTTGGAGGGGCCTGTGCCCAGCCCACCGTACTACAGGAAGCGCAGAAAGCCATCATGGATGGCGAGCCCAGGCTGGTAGTGCTGACCCCGAATCTAAACGAGGAATCACGGCAGGGAATTGAGCTCTACCGGATGAGCTGTTATAGCGGTGGAACGATGGAGATCTACGTAGAGCCCTACCTTCCGGAGCCGGAACTTCTAGTTTGCGGTGTTTCACCGGCTGCTGAAGCACTGGTGAAAATAGGTAAAGCCGTTGGCTTCAAGGTCGTTCTCATTGATCCCGCCGCCACAAAAGAAAGATTTCCCGATGCCGACATCATTTTAAATCGAATAGATAAGAAGGAATTAGGGGAGAGGGGGGATCGGTACTCGGTCGTGGCTACCAATGGAAATTGGGACGAGGAGGCCGTAAAAGGGCTAATAGGTCTGTCTCCAGAATATCTCGGTCTTGTGGCCAGCAAAAAGAGATTTAAAGAGACCGTTAACCACGTGTGTGAAGACGGAATTCCCAGGGAGAAACTGGCGTTGGTTAAGGGGCCGGCGGGTTTGGATATTTCCGCGCGAACCTTCCAGGAGGTGGCACTGAGCATCGTGGCGGAAATCGTTGTTCTTCGGCGGACCCGAGGTAAGAATGCATCGGAGCAGCGTAGCTCCGAAACACCGGCAAAGGCTGCCTTGGTAGAGGATCCCGTTTGCCATATGACCGTCGATCCTCGGACGGCGGGGCACAGCTTCCGATTCCAAAATGCGATGTATTATTTCTGCAATAGCCACTGCAAGAAAAGCTTTGAAAAAGACCCCCGAAAGTATCTCCCGGCAGATACGCAGGCATGAGCGCGTTTGTTTCCGGTCTGGTTCTTGCTGCCGGTACTTCCAGTCGGCTTGGAAAACGAACTAAGCAACTCCTTCCCTGGCGTGGAACGACGGTGCTGGAATGGGTTATCAAGCAAGTAGAGACTTCGCCTCTTGATGAAGTGGTGGTGGTGATTGGTCACGAGGCTGAAGAGGTTCGGCGCAGCGTGACTGTAAAAAGGGCCCGGTTCGTGGAGGCAACCGACTTCCATGAGGGTTGTAGTGCCTCCATTCGAGCTGGTCTTGAGGCGATCGACCGGAAGGCAGAAGCAGCTGCTTTGATCCTGGCAGATCAGCCTGGGTTAGAGCATGAGACCATAGCTGCGGTGATGAGGGTTTGGCAAGAGATGAAGTCGCCGGTTGTGCGCGTTTCCTATCGTGGTCGCTCGGGGCACCCGATGCTCTTTGCGGCTGCGCTATTCGAACAGCTCAAAGCCTTGCACGGCGACAAAGGGGTCTGGAAGCTCCTGGCCACCCATCCGGAGTGGGTGCGCGAGGTCGAGGTTGACCGGTCTTTTCCGGGCGATATGGATACCTGGGAAGACTACGTGAAGCTCTCTTCTGCTTTACCTTCGTGATACTCGATTGCTATTCGGGGAAGGAATATTTTGTTTCAAGGCAACCTTAGTGATCGGGAAACCGGCAGACCTCCAGAGGCGAAGTCTAGGTAGCCGAAACACAAGCTGAGCGAATATTGAGGAACTACAACTAGCTGGATGACTACGGTTAAGGTTTCTCTGCATGCGGGGCGTATTTTTGTGCAGAACAGCTACGGATGAGACAATTCCTTGATGATCTTCTGAAGGCCTCGGAGGAGTGTTCTTCTGAAGCCTGTTTGGCTACGGTGGTTGCTACCGAGGGGACGGCCCCAAGGAAAGAGGGCTCCAAGATGCTTGTCATTGGAGGCCAGAGCCTTAAAGGTGCAGTGACCATCGGAGGTTGTGTGGATTCCCAGGTGATGGAGGCTTCAGTGGAAGTGGCTCGGTCGGGTATACCACAGCTCCTCCGGATGCAGCTCGGCGAAGAAGATGCGCTTGAGATCGGGCTGACGTGTGCGGGAGCCCTACGGGTCTTAGTCGAGCCGGTCAGGATGGAGCCTGACCTCTCCGGTCGAATCAAGGGTCTCATAGGTACGGGGAATCCTTTCGCTCTTTTGACCGTTATCCGCTCTTCTCTTTCCTCGGTTAAAATCTCCGCAAAGGCCATTGTGACTCCGGAAGGGGAGACTTGTGGTTCCCTTGGCGAGGAAGGGCTCAACCAGGTGGCCTGGCGGGTAGCAAAGGATCTATTGTCCAAGGGAATTTCCCGATCACTGGATCTGGACAGCACATGGAAACCGGTAAGTGGGAAGTCAGCCGCCGTAGAAGTATTCATTGATATTGTTAATTATAGCCCCGATCTCTATGTTTTCGGGGCGGGTCAGGTAGCGGTACCTGTAGCTAGGCTTGGCGCCGAGGTAGGATTTCGTGTCCATGTCATCGATAGCAGGCCGATCTTTGCCAATCGGGAGCGTTTTCCGACCGCCAGCGAAATTCTAGTGGGATTTCCGGGGGAGATCGCCCAAGAGCGAGTATTTAACAAGTTTAGTTTTGCGGTGCTTCTCGCCCATGCGGCCAAACACGACTTGCCGGTCTTAAAGGTGTTGCTTCGGTCCGATGCAAGATATATAGGGGTTTTGGGTAGCCGGAAGCGGGCAGTGGCATTGGCCGGGAGGCTCAAAGAGATGGGTTTCGAAGATGGCGAGATCGGCAGAATTCATATTCCTGTTGGGCTCGATATTGGGGCAGAAACTCCGGAACAGCTGGCCGTGGCGGTGGTGAGCGAGCTGCTCATGGTGCGGACCGGTCGAACGGGTGGAAACATGAGGTCGGCAAAGGGTATTCTCACCTCGTAATGAAACAGTATTTTCTCCTCTGCCACGCAGGACGTTCCCGGTGAGTTTGTATAGTGATAAAATCCTGAACCATGCGAAACACCCAAAACGATTTGGGAGGATTACAAACCCAGATCTCCAATTCGAGCATGTCAATCCGTTATGTGGGGACCGCATCCGGGTGGAGATTAGATGGACAGAAGAGCGCGATGTCCTGGAAGCTAAATTTTCCGGCGAGATGTGCGCCATTGCCAAGGCGTCGGCGTCTATTCTTTTTGAGTCTCTCGAAGGGTTGACACCTGCTGCAATCATACGGATTAGCGATCAGCAGGTTTTAGAAAACCTGGGGGGGACCACCGCACGCAGCAGGGTGAACTGCGCGCTCCTTCCTGTTGTCGCCTTACGGGGGGCGCTACAGTATAGTTACGTTGTCTGTTCGTAATGCCCCCCTCCGAGAATCCGGGAGATGACGAGTAGGTTTGCTGTAGCCAGTATCTGACCTCGCTACTAGCTGCTGCGCTGCCTACTTGCTCAGACAGGCTTAGTTTACTCCCAGGGTTTCTCGATCGGTAGGTCCAGCCGGTCCCCCCATTCTCTCCATGAGCCCAGATAATTGCGCACTCTTGGATAACCGAGGAGTCTTAGGGCTAGATAACTATGGGCCGCACGATAGCCCCCCTGGCAGTAGGTGATAACCTCTTTGTCTTGAGTGAGCCCCATGTTGAAATAGAGTTCTCGTAGCTCGGTATTGGGTTTGTATCTTCCCGAAGGATCAAGGTTTTGAACCCACTCCAGATGTATAGCCCCAGGAATCGCTCCGCCTCGCGCTGCTCGAATATTCCTGCCCAGATACTCATCGTCGCTACGGGTATCAATTATGCACACCCTCTTCTTTTTTAAAGAACTCAAAACATCATCGGCTGTGGCCAGGACATCGCGTTTCTCTGCCGTTATCAGTTGAGATGGCTCGGGTGAGATAGTATCGGTCGTGATCTGGTAGCCGGCTCGTTCCCAGGCGTGTATGCCGCCATCAAGCACATGGACTCTTTGGTGACCAAAGTACTCCAGAAACCATAACCCGCGGGCCGCCCGCATACCCGAATCGTCTTCGTAGAAGACAACCTCCTTGTCGAGGTCTATACCACGCAACTCAAAAAGATGACGTATCATTGACAGGAAGGCTTTGAGCGGGGCAGGACTGGTGTCAACGAGGCTTATTCCAAAAAGGTCGAAATGGATGGAACCGGGGATGTGGCCCTGAGCAAACCTTTCCGCCGGCCGGGTATCGATAAGGCGGAGGTCGGGGCGTCCCAACTTTTTTATCAGCTCTGCCGGGGTTGTGAGTAACTTCGCACAGGTGTATTTTGCATCATCCATAGGTGCCCTTATAGCATCGCTTGGCTAGTATCTCAAACCATGCCCGAGGCCAGATATGTTTCGTGATCTGCGAGAATTTCTCAATCTGCTTCAACTTGAAGGAGAGGTCCTAAAAGTGCCTGTTGGAGTCTCTTGCAATCAAGAGATCTCTGCGGCAATCCGTGAGGTCGAGGAAAAGACAGGGAAGGCACTCCACCTCTCGCAGGTTGAGGGTCATTCCTTTTCTCTTGTCGGAAGCCTCCTTGGCAATCGCAGGAGAATCGCCCTAGCCTTCGGGAACCCTGAGAATCTTCTCTCCTTTTATGGGGCAAGGCGAAAAGAGCTGATCCCACCCATCAGAGTCACTGATGGACCTATTATGGAAGTCGTCCAGCGGGAAAGCATTGACCTCCCTCGGCTTCTTCCTGCCTTGATCCATCATGAGGGCGACGCGGGACCGTATCTTACCAGTGCCATCGCTATTGCCCGTGACCCGGAATCGGGGAAACTGAGCTGCGGTATCCACCGGGTGCAGCTTAAAGGAGGAGACAAGATCGGCATTCTACTTAACAATCCTCCTATTGCTGCCTATTTCCGCAAGGCCGAGGCTCGATCCCAGCCTCTACCGATAGCCTTGGTGATCGGTTGCGACCCGGTGACCTTTCTTTCCTCTGTGATCCGCTTACCAGAGGGGGAGAAGTTCGCTGTCGGCGGGGCTCTTGCCTCCAGGGCCATTGAGGTAGTTAGTTGTCTCAACTCCGATTTGGAGGTCCCAGCCCATGCGGAGTTTGTTTTGGAAGGCGAAATCCTCCCCGGTGTGAGAGAGACCGAAGGTCCGTTTGGCGAAACGTCAGGCTATTATATGACCTTCGAAAGCCCTGTGGGGCGGATCTTCTCGGTAATGCACAGGAGAGATGCCATCTATCATGCTCTAGTGCCTTTTAGCCAAGAAGATTCGACTCTGATCGAGTTTCTCTGGGAGGCTGAAAACCTCTCGCATCTTAGGCAGAAATTTCCCTCACTCGTTCGGATCCATTTCCCCCCGCGCACTTTAGGGCTCACAGTGCTGGCGGCGGTTAGGCCGATGCCTCATGCGGAGGTAAAAACCCTAATCCGGGCACTTTGGGAGGCTATTCCAATAGCCAAAAATGTAGTAGTGGCTGATGCCGATGTTTCCTTAGAGGGTGGCGGAGATTTATGGTGGGTCCTCTCTACCCGCCTCCATGCAGATGAGAATCTGTGGGTAGAACCGGGGGGTAGGGCGATGGCTATCGATCCATCGGCTCACGGCAAAACTATGACCCGGGTGGGAATTGATGCTACGGCTCTCACTGATGGAAGTGAGCGTTACCGGCGGGTGGAGGTTGCCGAGAGAGTCCGCCGGAAAGTGAGCCGTCTCCTCAATCCCTATCTCTGAGGTTCTTCATGCCCCAGAACCGATGGACAGTGCTTTGGTTGCTAAGTGTTTTCTTTCTTGCCTCCGCTTTCACGTATCAAGTTGCTTTACCCGGAAGAAGCATCTCTTTTCCTCGAGACCATTTTTCCCATCCAAATTTTAAAACCGAGTGGTGGTACTATACCGGTCACCTGGAGTCGGAAACGGGAAAAACTTACGGTTATCAGGTAACCTTTTTTCGCTTTGGCTTGCGTGATAGGCAGACTGAAGAGAAAAAGGTTCCACCACTTTTTACCGAGCTTTACATGGCCCACTTTGCCCTTTCAGATCTGCAAGAGAAAAAGTTTTCGTATCGCGAGAGAGTGAATCGCGGATACAAAAAGAAGGCGGGGGCCTCAGTCCACCGTTTTTTAGTTTGGAATGAGGACTGGAAAATTGAGGGAAAAGGGAAAAGCCATGTGATCGAGGTGAAAGATCCGGATTATGTTTTGCGATTACAATTAACTTCCCTTAAGCCGCCGGTTTTGCACGGGAAGGAGGGCTTGAGCCAGAAAGGGGCAGGAGAAGGAAAAGCGTCCTACTACTATTCATTCACGCGCCTTCAGAGCGAAGGAGAGCTGGAGATCGGGGGAAGAAAACAAAAAGTGCACGGAATAAGCTGGATGGACCATGAGTTTGGCAGCAACCAGCTAAGAGAGGATCAAGTGGGGTGGGACTGGTTCAGCATTCAACTTGATAATGAGACAGAAATCATGCTCTACCTGATCCGAAGGAAAGATGGATCTCCGGACCCGTACTCGAGCGGCACCCTGGTCTATAAGAATGGTACTACCCGGCATCTTGCTCTCAGCGACTTCCGTATAAAAACATTGAGGCGATGGAAGAGCCCTAAAAGCGGCGGCGATTACCCGATGCAATGGAAGGTGACAATACCCCGTGAGAAGATTAGTCTGGAGGTTATTCCCTTTTTTCCCGGACAGGAGTTGGATACCCGCAAGAGCACGAAGATCACTTATTGGGAAGGCAGCGTACAGATTCGTGGGACCTATCGAGCTCATCGCGTAGGAGGCCTCGGTTACGTGGAGATGACCGGTTATGTCGGACGGTTAAAAATCTAGGCGACGGCTCTACTGCCATAGGGTAAGTTCATGACAGGAAGGACGTAGATTCCGAACGAGCATTAGTCTGCTTTCAGAAACTTCCCTAACCAAGCACGCGGTCTTACCTTAGACCCGTGTGGAACGTCCATCGTTGATTTGGACTAGGAAAGTGAACGGAATCGTTCTATAGCCGAACGTTTTTATGACCCTTGACGAAAAAGTAAGAGAGACCATTCAAAAATACAAGATGCTCTCATCCGGTGACGGAGTTTTAGTGGCCGTTTCCGGTGGACCGGATTCGGTGGCATTAGTCCACCTCTTGTCCGGATTCGGCAAGCAACTGGGTTTGCGTTTGGAGGTCGCTCATCTTCAACATGGGATCCGGGGAGAAGATGCGCGGCAAGACGCCCAGTTTGTGGCTGAACTCGCGAAGCGCTTAGCCCTTCCCTTTCATCTCAAGCATGTGGATCTTCCAGGGATGAGGTCCCAGAGGGGAATGGGCAATCTCGAAGCTATGGCCAGAGAGGAGAGATATCGTTTTTTTAACAGGGTAGCGGTCGGGGCCGGGGTTTCCAGAATCGCCACGGGGCACACAAGGGACGACCAGGTAGAGACGCTTCTAATGTGGCTTTTACGGGGCAGCGGCAGAAAGGGATTGAGCGGTATGCCTCCGGTCCGCAAGCTGGCTCCTTCCACGCGCAAAGCACTGTCGGGACCGTTGCTCATCCATCCATTGATCGAGGTATCGAAAAAGGAGATTGTCGAGTATCTCACAGCTCAATGTCTTGCCTACCGGACGGACCGAACCAATCTGGACTCAGGTCCGCTCCGTAACTGGCTGCGCCTTCACCTGCTGCCCCAACTCAGAGAGAGAATAAATCCCGGTCTGGATGAGAGACTGGCACAGATGGCAGACCTTTTACGTCAGGAAGAGAAAATCTTGGAGCAAACGGCTCGGGAACATCTCCAGCGGGTGGTGCACGGAGGTAAACTGCAGCGGGAGCTTTTGCTGAAGGAAGACAAGGCGATGCAAAGAAGGATCATCCGTAGTTGGCTTGAGGCCAAGTTAGGTGACCTGAGAGGTATTGGATTCGATCATGTGGAAGACTTCCTCAAGCTCATCGCCCAGGGACCGCCACAGGGTTGCCTGTCCGTCCCGAGGGGATGGAACTTAGTCCGAACCTATGACAGTGTGCGGCTTGTAAAAGGAGGGCGAAAAGGGACACCGGTGCGCTATACCTATGCCCTGCCGCATGACGCAGTGCTGTTCATCCCCGAGGCTAGAATCAGGATACAAAGTTCGCGGACTTGTCGCTCGCCCAGGGTACGACGTCAGGGGAACCGGGAAGCCGTCTTTGACCTTTCGTTTCTCCCCGGTACCCTGGAGGTACGAAATTTTCGGGAAGGGGACCGGTTTCAGCCTTTGGGAATGCAGGGGCATAAGAAAGTCAAAGATCTCTTTATCGAGAAGCGGGTACCACAGACTGTTCGCCGTACTCTTCCTTTGCTCCTGGCCAGAGGTGAAATTCTCTGGGTTCCCGGATACGCTAGAAGCGAAATCGGTAAAGTCAGACCTGAAACCAAAAAGTTTCTTTGGGTGAGACTGGCAGCCCATCACAGAAGTGGCCATAGCTGACTGAGTCTCTGTACATGTATAGATTGAACTAAGTATTTGAGTGTGTTAGAATTTGCTGGGTTTTAGTGTTAATGGAGGCTTTTGTTGAACCCATTGTCTAAAAATTTGGCGCTCTGGTTGGTCCTCGGCTTGGTTTTCCTGCTTCTGTATAATCTGTTTAGCAAGCAGAAAGGTAGAGAACCGGAGATCGCCTTTAGTGAATTCTGGGCGGCTATTGAAAAGGATGAGATCCAAGGGGTTACGATTCAAGGGAGTCACGTTCAAGGCGAATTCAAAAGCGGGGAACGTTTTAAGACCTTTACTCCCAATGACCCGGAGTTGGTGAAGACACTTCGGGAAAAGAAGGTTAAGATCTCGGCAAAACCCGCGGACGAATCTCCCTGGTACATGGTGCTCCTCCTTAACTGGTTTCCGATGCTTCTCTTAATCGGGGTGTGGATCTTTTTTATGCGTCAGATGCAAGTCGGTGGAGGCAAGGCGATGTCCTTTGGCAAAAGCCGTGCCAAGCTCTTGACCGAAAATCAACAACGGGTAACGTTTAACGACGTGGCCGGCGTGGAGGAGGCAAAGGATGAATTGCAAGAGATCATCGCCTTTCTCAAGGAGCCTAAAAGGTTTACTCGATTAGGTGGCAGAATTCCCAAAGGATGCCTGCTCGTCGGTCCCCCGGGAACCGGCAAAACGCTGTTGGCCCGGGCTATCGCCGGGGAAGCGGGGGTCCCATTCTTCAGCATCAGCGGTTCTGATTTTGTAGAGATGTTTGTTGGGGTCGGTGCATCCAGGGTCCGGGACCTGTTTATCCAAGGCAAAAAGAATGCTCCCTGTATTGTCTTTATCGATGAGCTGGATGCGGTTGGGCGCCATCGAGGAGCTGGTCTTGGCGGCGGGCACGACGAGCGGGAACAGACTCTGAACCAGCTCCTGGTGGAGATGGACGGTTTTGAAGGCAATGATGGAGTTATTTTAATTGCAGCCACCAATCGCCCCGATGTTCTGGATCCTGCGCTGCTTCGGCCTGGACGGTTTGATCGCAGAGTCGTAGTCCCCAGGCCCGATATAAAGGGTAGGGAGGGTATCTTGTCGGTTCATACCCGGAAGGTTCCTTTGGCGCCGGATGTTGATGTCAAGGTTCTGGCCCGAGGCACTCCGGGATTTGCCGGAGCCGACCTTGAGAATCTGGTCAACGAAGCAGCGCTTTTAGCGGCTCGGGATAACAAGGAAAAGGTTAATATGGGTGACTTTGAGTTGGCCAAGGATAAAGTCATGATGGGCTCCGAGCGTAAGAGTATGATCATCAGCGAAGAAGAAAAGCGCAATACGGCTTTTCATGAAGCTGGGCACACCCTGGTTGCCAAGCTCATACCCGGAACTGACCCGATCCACAAAGTGACGATCATTCCTCGGGGGCTGGCACTCGGCCTTACCCAGCAGCTCCCCGTAGATGAAAAGCACACCTATCCTAAGGAGTATCTCCTCAACAACCTCGCGATTCTCTTCGGCGGGCGCGTCGCTGAGGAACTGGTCCTCAACCATATGACCACCGGTGCGGGTAACGACATTGAACGTGCAACGGAGCTAGCCCATCAAATGGTTTGTGAGTGGGGGATGAGTGAAAAGTTGGGTCCCATGACCTTTGGCAAGAAGGAGCAAGAGATTTTTTTGGGAAGAGATTTTACCCAACAACAGGATTACTCGGAGAGCACCGCTATGGAAATTGATGCTGAGGTCAGACGCATCGTGCTGGAGAGCTATCAACGGGCTAAGGCTATCCTGGCGAGTAATCTTCAGCTTCTTCATAAAATTGCTGAGAACCTTCTCGAAAAGGAGGTCCTGGATGGCGCGGAGATTGATGCCTTAGTCCAAGAGTTTGGTGCAAACGGAGGGGGATCACTTTCCCCTTCGTCCGTTACAGCTCAAGCCTGAGTTGGCCTCCCAAAGGATTTGCTAACCCTCGGAAATTTCACCCCTCAAATCAAGCATTTGTTGCAAGTCGTGGGGGCAGGATCCTCACCGGTATAAATGACGGGTTTACGTCATTGGCTGCTGGGAGGGGTCAGCAGCGGGTTGTCTAAAAGTGAAGAGGGTGTCGGCAAAGGTTAGCCTACCTATTGTGCCACTACCTGGTTGCCCAAAGAATTTTCACTGATGGCTGATCATGAAGCCTCCTAGGCATAGTGTGAATCAATACGTAAGTGCGATAGAGGTTTCTGCTCCGCCGCGGGGCTGGATTCTAGCGACCTCTCGGGGAAACATTGACATGGAACGGCGGACCGCTGTGATGGGAATCCTCAACATCACGCCGGATTCTTTCTTTGACGGTGGGAAGTACCTAGACCCGGCGAGAGCAGTAGCTCGCGGGGTGGAGTTGGCTTGTAGTGGGGCGGACGTCATTGACATTGGGGGAGAATCCAGTCGCCCGGGCGCTCGGCCTGTCTCGGTACAAGAAGAAATGGAACGAGTCCTGCCGATTATCCGTGGCCTACGCCAAGCCGTGGCCATCCCTATTTCCATCGATACTTATAAGGCTGAAGTGGCGCGGGCTGCCTTGGATGAGGGAGCGGATATAGTCAATGATATCAGCGCGTTGAGGTTTGATCCTGGTATGGTTTCTTTGGTTGCGGAGAAAAAGACTCCCGTGATTCTAATGCATATGCAGGGGAAGCCGCAAACGATGCAGGAAAAGCCTTACTATCAGAATGTACTGGACGAAGTGAAAAATTTTTTGCTGGACCGAATGCGATTTGCTGCGAAAAGGGGTGTAGAACCGAAACAGATCATCATCGACCCTGGAATCGGCTTCGGCAAAAACTTGGACCATAACTTGACATTGTTACGGGACCTCTCTTCCCTTGATGTTTTGGGACGCCCACTTCTGGTAGGGCCATCACGCAAGACCTTTATCGGTGAGATTTTGGAGGTTGGTCCCGGCGATCGTCTGGAAGGGAGCTTGGCAGCTACCGTTGCGGCTGTGCTGCGTGGGGCGAACATGATCCGGATCCACGATGTAAAAACAGCCTGTCGGGCGATACGAGTTGCCGATGCGCTTCGTTTTGGGATGTCAGAGTCCAAGGGAAGACAAGATGCTTGAGATCTTTGCGCACCTGCGGTGGCAAGATGCCGTTGATGTCGGCGTCATCACCTTTGTGATTTATCGGCTGATTTACATGATCAAAGGGACCCGCGCCATGCAGATGCTCATTGGGCTGGTGGTGGTCCTCTTGGCTTCTGTTTCATCCAAGGTGTGGGGTTTCTTTACACTCAATTGGGTTCTCGACAGCCTGTTAGGGTCTATCATTCTAGTTATTGTTGTGATCTTTCAAAGCGACATCCGGCGTGCCCTAACACAGGTGGGAACGGCACCCCTCTTCGGAGGCCCCGATCGTATTGAGCATGGGCCGGTCGTCGAAGAGGTCACCAATGCTGCCGTCGCTCTCGCCCGTGAAAGGATAGGGGCTTTGATGATTCTCGAGCGGGAGGTGGGATTAAACGATTATATAGAAGTGGGCACGCGTCTCGATGCGCAAGTGAGTCGGGAACTCCTGGAAAGCGTCTTTTTGCCCGGGACTCCGATCCATGATGGCGCCTTGGTGATCCAGAAAGGAAGGGTCGCTGCGGTCAGATGCTTTCTGCCTCTTACCGTGGATATCAACTTGAGTAAGGCCCTCGGGACCCGCCATCGTGCAGCGATTAGCTTGACGGAGGAGACTGACGCGGTGGCCATCGTCGTCTCAGAGGAGCATGGAAAGATCTCTTTGGTCGTGGAAGGAAAAGTCACCCAGGACCTTGACGCTCTCCAGCTTCGCAAACTGCTAGAGGGACTGTTTGCCTCATGAAGCGCGGTTGGAAAGCAATGATGGCTTTGGCGGGTAGCAATCTAGGGTTGAAGCTCTTTTCTTTAGTCTTTGCTCTCGGTCTATGGCTCTATGTTAATGCCGGCCAAAAAGCCGTAGAGCGGGCTATGGAGGTTCCCGTGGAGTTGCGCAATATTCCCTCCAATGTGATGGTAGGGAATCCGGAGCTTGGAAAAATCGAGGTCCGGGTGATGGGGCCCCCGGCACTGCTCTCCACTATGGATCCGGATCGTCTGAAAGTCATCCTGGATCTGGACGGAGCCCGGCCGGGAACCTCGACATTCCGGCTAAGTCCTGATTTTTTTAATCCTCCTCGTGGGGTAAAAATTACCCGGATCAGCCCCTCAGTGGTCAATCTAGTTTTGGAATTGATGGTCACACGTTCGCTTCCTGTTACGGTTCGCTTTGTCGGGAAACCCCCTTTTGGCTATAAGGTGGCCCATGTTGAGACCGATCCAGAGACCATCAAGATTAGAGGTCCGGCTCGTGAGCTCAACCCGATGATTTCGTTGGAGACATTGCCTGTTAAGCTGGAGGGGATCAAAAAGCGTTTATCACGCGAGGTCCATCTCAGCTCTACGGGAAAATCTTTTTCACTTTCTCGGGATCGAGTTACCGTTTCAGTCACAGTGAAGGAGGAGTGGGTAACAAAAGAGTTCAGTCACGTTGAAGTGAAAGTAAAAAATTTTGAGGGAAGCTATCGCATAAGCCCTAGGCGAGTTACCCTCCGTCTATCAGGTCCCAAGCGCATCATCGAACAATTACAAGTGGGAGCGGAGCAGGTATACCTGGATTTGAACGGATTGAAACCCGGGAAGCACACGCTCGCCCTGGGTCTTGATCTCCCCGAGGAGATTGAAGTGCTGGAGCAAAAGCCGGACCGTTTTAAGGTTAGGATTTTAAAGCCGAAAAAGTAAGTCCTTCGAAAGAGGAGTGAACAGCGATGTCATCAGCACCTGTAAAAAAGAAAAACCACAAGCGACACCTTTTCGGAACCGATGGGGTCCGAGGTGTTGCAAACCTCGAGCCCATGACCTCCGAGATGGCATTAAAACTGGGTCGAGCCGTAGCCGACGTTCTTCATGAGACTTTCCCCCGTTCTACCGGCAGAACCGGCGAAAAACGTGCCTCTTCCTCCTCGAACTCGCGAGAAGGCAGTGGAAAACACCGCCATAAAATCCTGATCGGGAAAGATACGCGTCTTTCAGGCTATATGCTCGAAACAGCCCTAGCTTCCGGAATCTGCTCTAAGGGCGCGGATGTCCTGCTTGTCGGTCCTTTGCCAACTCCTGGTGTGGCCTTTCTAACCCGGAGCATGAGAGCCGATGCCGGTGTTGTGATCTCCGCCTCTCATAATTCTTATGAAGATAATGGGATAAAATTCTTCTCTTATAACGGGTTCAAACTTCCAGATGGGGTCGAAGCCCGCATGGAAGAGATGATTTTACATGGTGAGACTGAGCGGAACAAACCGACGGCATCTGCGATTGGCAAGGCGTTCCGTATCTCCGATGCTGTGGGAAGGTACATCGTCTATCTTAAAAATACCTTTCCCCGCCATCTGACCCTGGAGGGGTTAAAAATTGTGGTGGATTGTGGCTACGGAGCGTGCTATCGGGTTGCGCCTGAGGTATTGTCGGAACTAGGGGCCGAGGTAATCCCCATTGGGGTGCATCCGGATGGGGAAAATATCAACCAGGATTGCGGCTCTCTCTATCCGGAAACGGCTCGGCAGGCATTGTTGGAGCATCACGCGGATCTCGCCTTATCTTTGGATGGGGACGGGGATCGGGCTATATTCATTGATGAAGAAGGCGAGGTGCTGGATGGGGATCAAGCCCTTGTAATCTGTGCCAAGGAGATGCAAGAGCACGGAACCCTTAAAGGTGAGACAGTGGTGGCTACGGTCATGAGCAATTTGGGATTGGATCTTGCGCTTCACGGAATGGGGATCAAAGTGGTACGCACCGCGGTGGGGGACCGTTACGTGGTTGAAGAGATGCTGCGACGAGGACATAACCTCGGCGGGGAGCAGTCAGGTCACATCATTTTTCTAGATCACAATACAACCGGAGATGGCTGTATCACGGGGTTACAGCTCCTGGCCATCATGGTGGAGAAAGGAATGCGACTCGGGGAATTGAAAAAAGTGATGACCAAGCTCCCGCAGATTCTACTTAACGTGAGGGTGAAAGAAAAGAGAGACCTTTCCCGGCTCCCTCGGCTCAGTCGGAAGATCGCTGCTATTGAAAAAGAATTAAGCGGACACGGGAGGATCTTGGTTCGCTATTCAGGGACCGAACCTCTGGCACGGGTCATGTTGGAAGGGGAAAGTGAGGACCGGATCCACGCAATGGCTCAAGAGGTGGCTGAGGAGATCCGGTCTCAGTTGGGGTGAACCATGCCATGCCTCGATTAGGTATCAATGTCGATCATGTTGCTACGGTGCGCCAAGCTAGGGGAATCGGAGTTCCCGATCCGGTGGAGGCGGCACTTTTGGCGGAGAGGGGAGGGGCGGACGGAATTACCGTTCACCTGCGGGAAGATCGCCGCCATATTCAGGAACGGGATGTTGAAATTCTACGTCAGAGAGTAAAAACGAAGCTTAACCTGGAAATGGCCGTAACCCCGGAGATGGTGGACCGGGCCGAAAAGCTTCATCCAGATGATGCCTGTTTTGTTCCTGAGCGCCGTGAGGAATTGACTACAGAAGGCGGGCTCGATGTCGTGGCTCACCAGGCCGGGGTCCGGGAGGCTGTGCAGCGGCTCCAGAGACAAGGGATCCGAGTCAGTCTCTTTGTAGATCCAAAAGACAGGCAGATCCAGGCGAGCCAAGTTGTTGGGGCCAACAGCGTGGAGCTTCATACGGGCCGCTATTGTAACGCCTTGGGGGATCGAGCCGAGGAGCTTGACGAGATCGCTGCCATCGCCGCCCTTGCCCACAGGTTGGGGCTGGAGGTACACGGCGGCCACGGCCTGAATTATGATAACGTCTCTTCTATTGCGCGGATCAGTGAAATCATTGAACTCAACATCGGACACAGCATCGTCGCTCGGGCGATCATGGTCGGTATGGAACAAGCGGTCAGGGAGATGAAGGAGCTTTTGATTCGTGCTTGATGATTGTGTTCGCGCCATAGGCGAGCACGAGACACGAAAAATATGTTGGTCGTAACCTCAGAAGAGATGCGTACGTTGGATCGCTTGACAATCCAGAAGTACGGGGTTCCGAGTCTGGTCTTGATGGAGCGGGCAGGAGAAAGTGTGACTAAAGCCCTGATGGGCTCCTTTGGGCGAATCGCAAAAGGAGGAGTACTGGTAGTTGCCGGGAAAGGGAACAACGGGGGAGATGGATTGGTGGTTGCTCGGAAACTCCAAGAGAAAAAGATACCCTGTGAGGTGGTTCTGCTGGCCCGTAAGGAAGAACTCTCTCACGATGCGAAGGAAAATCTGGGTGCTTTTCTCAAGATCAAAGGAAAAATCGTTGAGGTAACCTCTGACTCCTTTGCGCTCTTTAGTCAGAGGTTGAAAGGAAAAAGGCTTCTGGTCGATGCTATCCTGGGAACCGGCCTCAAAAAGGAGGTTCGTGGTCTTTACGCGGATGCCATTTCCGTCATCAATGCCTCGGGTCTTCCTGTTGTGGCTGTGGATATTCCTTCGGGCTTGGATGCGGAGTTGGGAAGGCCTTTGGGTATAGCGATACAGGCGGAGATGACCGTAACCTTTGGTTACCCTAAAGTGGGACAGGTTATCTATCCTGGGCTCTCTTACGTGGGAGACTTGGTCGTGGGGGATATAGGTATCCATCCCAAGGCGGTGGATCAATTGCATGTCCCGACGGAACTCTTAGAGAAGAAGGATATCCACTGGCTCGTTCCCGTGAGAGAGCCAAATGTCCACAAGGGCACCTACGGGCATCTTCTGGTAGTGGCAGGCTCCAGGGGAAAGACAGGGGCTGCTATTATGGCTTGTCGGGCGGCCATGCGAGTGGGAGCAGGGATGGTGACATTGGCGGGCCCCCGCTCCCTCAATGATATCTTTGCCGGTTCCATGGTAGAGGTTATGACCGAACCACTGAAAGAAAATTCAGAGGAAGAGGTGGAGTCTCTAAATGACCAAGACTGGTACCACCTTATCGATAAAAAAAGAGCTTTACTCTTGGGTCCTGGAATAGGAGTCAAGGATTTCGTTCGAAACGCGCTCAGGTGGCTCCTTCGAAATCTGGAGATCCCCTGGGTCATTGATGCGGATGGGCTCAACTGTTTAGCTGAAGACGTTGAGCGGCTTCGTAGTGCAAGAACCCCTCCGGTATTGACCCCTCATCCCGGAGAGATGGCGAGGCTCGTAAGACAGGATAATGCCACTGTCAACAAGGATCGGATTGGCACGGCACGCTCCTTTGCATGCGATTATGGTTGCTATGTGGTGCTCAAAGGGGCAAGGACGGTGATCTCTACTCCCAGGGGAGAGGTCTCTATCAATCCGACGGGAAATCCCGGGATGGCGAGTGGGGGAATGGGAGATGTCCTCGCGGGTATTTTGGCGGGTCTCTTGGCTCAGGGTTTTAGGATGGAAGATGCGCTCAAGCTAGGAGTTTTTCTCCACGGTCTTGTTGGAGACCAGGTGGCTGGAACTAAGGGGCAGATTGGGATGATCGCATCGGATGTACTGGAGGCGCTGCCTCAGGGAATACGCAGTTTGGCAGAAGGCAGAGGGAAGAGCGCAACCGGCAGATAGAATAGCGATAACATTTTTTGATGCCTCTTGCCTGATGCATGGTGCCTCATGCCCAAAAAATTCTTAAGCACTCTGTCCAGATCATCACGGCAAACGCGAATTTTGGGGGAAAGGTTGGGCAGGCTTCTCATGGCAGGTGACATCGTTGGACTTACGGGCGAGTTGGGAAGCGGGAAGACCTGTTTCGCCCGTGGCATGGTTAAGGGACTAGAAGTGGCTAAAGAGACATGGATCCGCAGCCCTTCATTTACACTGATCAATGAATACAGTGGACGGTTACCCATCTATCATATCGACCTTTACCGGATAAATAGCGTGAGGGAGATGGAGGAGTTGAACCTTCGAGAGTACCTCTTCTCCGAGGGTGTAAGCGTGATCGAATGGTTCAATCACCTTGCTTCAGAAGAGGTTACGGAGTATATGCAAGTCGATTTTGTTGCAATGAACGACAACCGGCGAAAGGTCACGATGAAGCCTTATGGCGAGCATTATGAGGAGATCATCAAGGGGTTAAAGGATCAGGGATAAAGGAGTTTAGATTTTGGACTGCGGAGTTTCGACGAAGTCTAGCATTGGAAACGGGAAAGGGATCAAGGGAGGAAACAGAATTTGAAGCCCGGGAGCCAGGATTCCACAGGGAGGTGGGCACCCGAATCGTGAATTTTGATTTCTGGTTTCTAGAGATACGCAGATGGCAATGATCGTACAAAAATATGGCGGTACCTCCCTGGGAACAGTAGAACAAATTAAACACGTCGCCAACAAAATCAAAACAGCCAGGCAGGCAAAGCATAGTGTGGTCGTGGTGGTTTCTGCAATGGCTGGAGAAACAAACAGACTCCTGGCCCTGGCTCAACAGATTTCTGAGACTCCGGATGAACGCGAGCGTGATGTGCTACTGGCCTCGGGGGAGCAGGTTTCTGCATCCCTTTTGACCCTTGCGCTTAAAGATTCGGGACTTCACGCACGTTCCTTTCTCGGGCATCAGGTGAGAATTGCGACGGATAGCACCTATGGAAAAGCGAGTATCCAGAGCATTGATTCGACTCGGATAAGTCAAGCACTGGAAGGTGGAAATATCGTCGTGGTTGCAGGATTTCAGGGGGTGGACAAAGAAGATAATATTACTACATTGGGTCGAGGTGGATCGGATGCCAGTGCCGTAGCCATGGCCGCAGCCCTGAAGGCCGATGTTTGTGAAATCTATACGGATGTGGAGGGTATCTTTACCACTGACCCGGCTATCTGTCCCGCGGCAAAAAAACTAAGTCGGATTTCTCATGAAGAAATGATCGAAATGGCAAGTTCCGGGGCTAAAGTTCTCCAGATCCGTTCTGTCGAGCTTGCCAAAAAATTTAATGTACCCGTCCATATTCGTTCCAGCTTCTCAGAAGTTGAAGGAACATGGCTGGTAAAGGAGGACGAGCATATGGATTCGGTTTTGGTTTCTGGAGTAACTTATGACAAGGATGAGACCAAAATCACGCTTTTAAAGGTCCCTGACCGGCCAGGGCTTGCGTCACAAATATTTACACCGATCTGGAAGGCGAATATTGTTGTGGACATGATCATTCAAAATGCCAGCGAGGATGGTACGACGGATTTGACTTTTACTGTTCCTAAAGCAGATTATAAGGAGGCCTTCTCTCTAGTGAAAAAGACTGCGTCCGCCATCCAGGCTAAGGGGGTTACGGCGAATCCCAACATCGCCAAGATCTCTATCATTGGGGTGGGGATGCGGACCCATGCCGGAGTGGCGGCAAAAATGTTTCAGCTTCTCGCGCAGCAGGGCATCAACATAGAAATGATTACTACATCCGAAATCAAAATATCCGTGGTGGTGGAGGAAAAATATACGGAGCTTGCGGTTCGGATACTGCACGAGGAGTTTATCGAGAAGCAGGGGAAGCTATGAAAGACGTTTTAATCTATGACACGACTTTGAGGGACGGCTGTCAGGCGGAGGATGTTTCCTTTACCCTTGAGGATAAGCTGCGTATTACAGACAAGCTTGTGGAGTTGGGAATCGACTATATCGAGGGGGGCTATCCCGGTTCCAATCCCAGGGATGCGGATTTTTTTAAGGAAGTCAAAAGGCTTAAGTTACAAGGAACCAAAATAGCCGCCTTCGGCACCACGCGGAAACCGACATCCAAACCCTCTCAGGATCTCAGCTTGAAGATACTCTTGGATGCGGATATGCCGGTGGTTACCCTGGTAGGAAAGACCTGGGACCTCCATGTGCGTGACGCCCTTCGGATTAGCAAGAAGGCAAATTTAGAGATGATTTCGGATTCCATCGCATTTATGAAAAAGCGTGTGGATGAAGTCGTTTTTGATGCGGAACATTTCTTTGACGGCTATCGCTCGAATCCGGAGTATGCCCTGGAATGTCTTTGGGTGGCCGAGGAAGCGGGGGCGGACTGGATTGTCCTCTGTGATACCAATGGTGGTCGTCTACCGGGAGAGATTCGTGACGCGATCGCCAAATTGAACAGCGAGATGACGAGCCATCTGGGGATTCACTGTCATAACGATGGGGAGCTGGCGGTGGCCAACACCATGGTGGGAGTGGAAATGGGGGTGCGCCAGGTGCAGGGAACTATCAACGGCTTTGGTGAACGATGTGGAAACCTTAATCTCTGTTCCGTGATCCCTAACCTGCAGCTTAAGATGGGGAAGAGGTGTATTCAACCCGACCAGATGAGGAAGCTGCGTGAGGTCTCGCACTTTTTTTATGAGCTTGCAAATATCCATCCCCTCAAGCATCAACCCTACGTGGGGGACAGCTCGTTTGCACACAAGGGTGGCCTGCACGTCGCCGCAATTCTCAAAAACCGCGAAACCTACGAACACATCAACCCCGGGCTTGTAGGCAATCAGCAGCGGGTATTGCTGTCGGATCTGGCTGGTCGGAGCAATATTGTATACAAAGCCAAGGAATACGGTATCCGACTCAAAAACGACGATCGGGTGATACATGAGATCCTTCGCCGTATTAAACATCTAGAGAGCCAGGGATACGAGTTTGAAGCGGCGGAGGCATCCTTTGAACTTCTCATTCAGGATGCATTGGGAAGGAAGAAAAAAAACTTTCGTCTGGTTGGTTTTCGGGTCATCGATGAAAAGAGGAAAGAAGAAGAACCTCCAATCTCCGAGGCCACGATTATGGTGGAGGTGGATGGAACCATGGAACATGCAGCGGCAATGGGTAATGGTCCTGTGAATGCCTTGGACCGAGCTCTGCGGAGGGCCTTAATGAAGTTTTATCCGTCTCTTAGGGAGATGGACCTGCTGGATTACAAAGTCCGGGTTCTTTCCTCTGGTGAGGGAACGGCTGCGTTAGTTCGAGTGTTAATTGAGTCGGGTGATGGTACAAATCGGTGGGGGACCGTGGGCGTATCCCATAACGTTATCGATGCAAGTTGGCAGGCCGTTGTGGATAGTATCGATTACAAACTCTATAAGGATTCCAGGCAACGAGCCTAACGACACCATGGACATCGGCTTATGTGGAAAACCATTAGGGAAGATATTCAGGTTGTTTTTGAGCGCGACCCAGCGGCGCGTAATGTCTGGGAGGTCGTTTTTACCTACCCCGGATTTCATGCGCTCTTCTTCCATCGGCTCGCTCATCTGATCTGGCTGAAAGGCTTTAAAGCACTAGGCCGCTTTGTCAGCAACGTAGGACGTTTTTTCACCGGCATAGAGATTCATCCGGCTGCAGAGGTTGGCCGACGTTTTTTTATTGACCACGGTATGGGAGTCGTTATCGGAGAGACCACGGAGATCGCCGATGACGTGACCATCTACCAGGGCGTGACCTTGGGTGGTACCAGCCGGAGGAAAGAAAAGCGACATCCCACGGTGGAAGATTGCGTGATCATCGGCGCTCGGGCAACTATCCTTGGACCTGTGACCATCGGCCGCAACAGCAAGATCGGTTCCGGCTCGGTTGTAGTCAACTCGGTCCCGCCCAACTCCACAGTGGTAGGGATACCCGGGAGGGTAGTCGAAGGAGAAGGGGTCCATCGGGACCCGCAGGCACACCTCATCGACCTAGATCACAACCGGCTGCCTGACCCCGTCGCCAAGGCCATGGGCAGTTTGACCGAACACATCCAGAAGCTGGAGAAACAGGTCACTGCGTTAAGCACTCGCCAAGGCGGATTGGAAGAGCGCCAGAACGAAGAAAACGAAGCACTCCGTGAGGTAAGACAGCTGCTCAAAAATCTAGGCCGGTGATCTGGCGGAATAATGAAGCTCCAGTAGTTCAGAGATTAGGATCCAGGAGATGAGGCCGGAGAGCTGGTTTGTTAAGAGAGGCAGAAAGCGGGGGTAGGGTGCGTATCGCGATAACGACGCTCGGTTGTAAAATCAACCAGTACGATTCTGCGGTGATTCGGACCCGCTTGGAAAAGGAACACTTGTTCGTCTCTTTTGATCAGCATGCCGACTGCTATATTATCAATACTTGCACGGTTACCGATCGTGCGGATTGGGAGGCACGGCAGCTTGTCCGGCGTGCCAAGCGCTCAAGTCCTGCATCAACGGTCCTCGTGACCGGCTGTTATGCCCAGGTCAGTCCGGAGAAAGTAGCGCAGGTTCCCGGCGTCGATTACGTAGTCGGTCTCAATCGCTTGGAGGATTTGCTGCGGTATGTGGACCGGTCTGGCCCGCGCCTAACCGAGACAATCGCCGTAGGTGATGTGCGGAGAGAGCACGGGGTCTCTGTATTGGGAGCGAAGGGGCTTCCCGGGCACACTCGCGCCTTTTTGAAGATTCAAGAGGGCTGTAACTATTCTTGTACGTACTGCATTATTCCTACTGCACGAGGACGGAGTCGGAGCGTTCCTCCAGAGGAGGTGTTAAACCAAATGCGAATGCTTGCAGAGGAGGGATTTGCCGAGATCGTCCTGACGGGGATTCACCTTGGGGGATACGGACATGATCTCAAGCCCAAGCTGGATCTCACGCTTTTGCTGGAAAAAATCTCGCAGAGCCGAATCGTCCCGCGGGTACGACTGAGTTCGCTGGACCCACGGGAGGTTCCCGAGAGGTTGTTGGACCTCCTCGCGCAATCCGATGTGCTGTGTCCCCATCTTCATGTTTGTGCTCAGGGAGGTGAGGACGGGAGGCTCAAGCAAATGCGTAGGAACTATGACACGGCCTACTATCGGGAGCTTATCTCCAAAGTAAAACAGAGGCTGCCCGACGCCGCCCTGGGCAGCGATATCATCGTAGGGTTTCCGGGCGAAACGGACGAGGACTTCGAGTGCTCCATGGAATTTTTCGCGTCTCTTCCGCTGACTTATTTTCATGTATTTCCCTATTCCATTCGAAAAGGCACACTCGCCGCCTCATTGCCCGATCAAGTTCCCAACGATGTGAAGAAAGAACGTGCTAGAAAAATGCGGGAACTGGGCGGAAAGAAAAAAAGAGATTTTTACCGCGGTTTTCTGGGTCGAGAGGTTCCCGTCTTGATCGAAGCAAAGATCGATAAAAACAGTGGCGATCGTAGAGGTTATAGCCGAAACTACCTTCCCGTTGTTGTTTGCACCGGCAGCGACCGAATCAATCGTGAAACCAAAGTCGAACTGTATGACCTGGAAGGGGGATGGTTGAGGGGGAGAATGGTGGCGTCCAGGTGAGGCCCGGGACCCAGATCGCCGCGAGCGATTAACAGGTAGCGGTGGAAAAAGAGCCGCAGTTACTCCTCCTGCAGAGAGAGTTGGGTTATTCATTCTCGAATCCCGCTCTGCTCCTGCGTTGTCTCACTCACGTCTCTTACAATCATGAAGGAGGCGGCGAGCACAACGAGGTCCTTGAATTTCTCGGTGATGCCGTTTTAGATCTTGCCATCAGTGATCTGCTGATGCGCCGGTTTCCGGAAAAAAGTGAGGGCGATCTTTCGAGGATGCGTGCCTCTCTTGTTAACTCATCCGCTCTGGCGGAAAAAGGAGCTGCGCTAAATCTTGGCCCCCTGCTTCGGATGGGAAAGGGTGAGGAGCGAAGCGGCGGGCGAAAAAAACGATCCATTCTTGCAGGTGCCTTTGAGGCCCTTCTCGGGGGTATCTATTGGGATGGCGGCTATGAGCCTACCCGCCATTTGGTAGAGCGGCTTTTTGCACTCAATATAAAGGAGGGGCACCTAGGGCGGCAGGATTACAAAACCAGACTTCAAGAGATCAGCCAAATGCTCTTTCACGCTCCGCCAAAATATCGATTGGTGTCGGCGATCGGCCCGGATCACGAGAAACGTTTTGTCACCGAGATCATTATCGGCAGCCAAGTGATGGGCGAGGGCGAGGGTCGGAGCAAAAAACAGTCTGAGCAGGCGGCTGCCAAAAGGGCCTTGGAAAAATTACAAAAAAGAGGAAAAGGCCAATCGTAAGATTCACAGGTTCTCTATTTTCCCCTCCTGCCCCTTCTGATCCTAAGTTCTTTTTCTTTCACGATTTTTGAAGCCCATTCAATGTATTGAGACACCTCAGGAAGTAGCGTAGATTAAAAGGTCAATGGATGAAGATAGGTTGACCTTTTTTTCTGTTAGGGAAAATCGATCGGTTCCCTATGCTCTAGGTTTGATCGTAACTCTAGTGGGCCTAGTCGGTTCAACACCTTCCTTTGCAGAATCTCCTCTGACTCCGGTTGAGGTTGCTCCCGTAGTATCCCGAAACGTACAGGAAAAAATCTCCTTTGTCGCTACTATTGAGCCAAATATCGCTACGACCGTCGGGGCGATGGTGGATGGGAAAGTTGTCCAGGCGACCGTGCGAGAAGGGGACCGTGTGGTGTTGGGGAAAACCGTTCTCGTCCAGCTTGATCGGACATCGAGAGAGATTGCCCTCAATGAGAGTCAAGCAGCCGTTGATAAGGCCAGACAGAGATGGGAGGAGCTCAGGCGGGGTTACCGGTCCGAAGAAATTGCCCAACGGCGCGCAGAGGCAGAGGAACAAAAAGCCTTACTCACTCGAGCGGAGCAGGATTTTCGGCGGGCAGAGCGCCTATATCGACGCGAGCTTATCAGCCTAGCCGAGTTTGAGCAGCACCAAAGTAATTACCTGGCGGCAAAAGAAAAGCACAGGAGGGTTCTTGCGGCCCTCCGGATGGCAGAGGAAGGTCCTCGCAAGGAAGAAATCGCCCAGGCTAGGGCTGAGTTGCGTGAAGCCGAGGCCCACCACAGCCAGATCGCGTACGAACTCCATCGCACCACTCTGCGTTCGCCGCTTACCGGCTTTTTGATCAAGAAATATGTGGATGTCGGCACTTGGGTGCATGCGGGTGATGCTATTGCAGACCTCATCGACCTTGACCCCGTTTTTGCTTCCGGTCCGGTGGGAGAGCGCTATATCAGTCTTCTTCGAATCGGCCTGTCCGCTACGGTCCGAGTGGATGCTATCCCTGGTAAGGGCTTTGGTGGCACTGTGTCCCACATTGTCCCGCAAGCTGACCCGCAAAGTCGCACGTTCCCCGTCAAAGTCAGCATTCCCAATCCACACGGCCGTCTTAAAAGCGGAATGTTGGCACGAGTTTCTGTAAAGGTGGGCGAAAAGCGCCAGGGTTACTTCGTCCCGAAGGATGCCGTCGTGCGTCGGGAGGCCGATGAGGTGATTTTCGTTGTCGTAGATGGGTTGGCAAGGGAGTACAAGGTCACAACCGGCCGTGTCGTCAAAGGGCTTATGGAGGTTTATCACCATGCCCTGAAAACGGGCCAAGCCGTCGTGGTGCTCGGCAATGGAACGCTCAAAGACGGGGCAAAGATCCGCGTAGTGGACCATTATCGGCGAGGCCCAGGGCCGAGGTCTCAATGAAACTCATCGAGTTCTGCGTTCGTTATCCTGTCACAGTAACAGTAGGCGTTCTTTTGGCGCTCATCTTTGGTGGGGTTGCGCTCTTGCGCCTGCCGGTTCAGATGATTCCCACCGTGGACCGGCCAGAGATTACCGTCGAGACTGAGTATAAGGGGGCTGGTCCGCTTGAGGTCGAGCGAGAGATCACTGACCGTCTTGAGGACCAGCTTAATGCAGTAGAAAACCTGCGGGAGATGACCTCAAATTCTATTGAAGGAAAGTCCAGGATCATTCTCAAGTTTGACTGGGGTACCAACAAGGACGTTGCGCGGCTCGGAGTGTCTGAAAAGCTTGATCTGGTCAAAGATATTCCACCGGATGCCGAGGAATCCCAGATCCGTGCAGTCAACACCGACGAAGAGAGTCCGATCGCCTGGATCATCGTGGAAACGGCGCGTGACCTGAATGAGATCTGGGAAGAGGTCGAAGATGTCATCGCACCGCGTCTGGAACGCATCAGTGGTGTTGGGGCGGTGTGGCGCTTCGGGGGCCAGGATCGGGAGGTTCACGTGACCTTGGATCCGAAGGCAATGGCTGCCAGAGGGCTCACCGTGAAAGAGGTGCGCGCAGCCATCCTCAAGGAAAACCAGGATATCAAAGGTGGCGATCTGAGCGAAGGTAGGCGTCGCCACGTCGTCCGAACCCTGGGCCAGTTCACGGATATCCGTCAAATAGAGGATGTCATCGTCCGCAGGGATCGAAGCGGGCCGGTCTACATCCGAGACATTGCCAGCGTAGCCTTCGGCCATGAGGACCGGGATTTTGTTGTCAGGAACAACGGCCGTCCAGCCATCGGGCTCGGTGTGCTTCGCCGATCAGGCGCCAATACCGTAAAGGTGATGAAGGGGATCAAGGCTGAATTAACCTATCTAAATGACAAGCTTTACAAAGATAGGGGAATTCACCTGAACCAGGTCTATGATGAAACGGAGTATATCACGGACTCCCTTGGTTTGGTGACGAGTAATATTTACTACGCGTTTGCCATGGCTATCGTGGTCCTTCTCCTCTTTCTGCAAAGCCTTTCCAGTGTCCTCGTGATCGGCCTCGCCATTCCGGTTTCTGTGGTGGCCACCTTCATCGTTTTAGATGTCCTGGGAAGGTCGCTTAATATCATCACGCTGGCTGGGCTCGCCTTTGCCACCGGAATGATAGTGGACAATGCGATCGTCGTTCTGGAAAATATCCACCGTCACCGCGAGATAGGCAAGAGCCCGCTTGAGGCGGCGCTTGCTGGGGCGCAAGAGGTGTGGGGGGCAATTCTGGCGTCAACTTTAACGACCGTTGCCGTGTTTGTCCCGATTCTTTTCATCCAGCAAGAGGCTGGCCAGCTCTTCCGCGACATTGCCATCGCGATCTCAGTGGCTGTCTCACTATCACTGGTGGTTGCCCTGACGTTTGTTCCCATGCTATCTGCCCGTATTTCCTCAGGGCGCACCCGATTCCAGGTCCGATGGCTCCGGGCGGGTCGCGGTCTCCTGGATCGAGCCGGTGCGGCCTTTGTTGAGGCTATCGTAGGGCTGCTTGGATGGCTTCGGCAGGGGATACTGCGACGTGTTTGTATGGTGGCCGGTATTATTCTTGGAGCGCTGGTCGTTGCTTACGGGTTTGCTCCTCCGCTAGATTATTTGCCGCAGGGAAACCGCAACCTCATCTTTGTTGTTGTTCGCACCCCCCCTGGTATGAGTATCGACCAGAAGGAGAAGATCATTAAGACGCTTGAAGCCCGATTCCTGGCCATCCCGGAGATGAAACGGCTCTTTTCGGTGGTACGGGTGGACAACTCGATTATGGGAGGGCGTGTCAAGCGGGAGCATGCCGACCTCAGGGGGATGCGCAAAGTCGTTACAGAGATGCGACAGCGCTCCAAAGGAATTCCCGGTACCGAAGGAGTCTTTATCACACAGTCCCCGCTCTTTCGGCAGCGTGGGGCGTTTTTCGGGGGCAGCAATGTTGAGCTTGATGTCAAAGGAGATGATTTCGGGATTATCCGTGGTGTTGCCGGTAGCATCGAAGACAAGGTCAAAGGTCTCTCTGCGGTGAACTTTGTCAACTCGACGTTTGAGTGGGGAAATCCAGAACTTCAGGTCCTAGTGGATCGAGAGCGGATTGCATCCCTTGGACTCAGCGTTTCCGAAGTGGGTGAGGTCGTGGAGACGATGGTTGACGGGACATTAGCCGGGGTTTACCGGGAAGGTGGAAAGGAGTTAGACATTGTTCTAAAAGGGCCCGACCCTGAGATGGCCCGAACCCAGAACCTGGGTCAGGTGGTTCTCTCGAGCCCGTCCGGAGGGTTGGTTAAGCTCGCGGACATTGCCGTGATCAAACGGGCTCAGGGACCGACGAAGGTGGAGCATGTGGATCTTGACCGGGCCATCAAGCTAACTGCTAATTTTCATGAAGAGATTCCGTTGGCGGCTGCCCTTGAACAGGTAGAGCATAACATTGTCCGCAAAGCTCGGCGGGCACTCCCTCTTGGCTATTCTATTGATGTGAGCGGTCAGGTGCAGAATCTCGTTGATGCCTGGAACGCGCTGAAATGGTCGTTCCTTCTGGCCCTCGTAGTGACCTACTTGCTCATGTGCTCCCTCTTTGAGTCTTGGGTTTACCCCTTAATTATCATGTTCAGCGTGCCTCTAGCGATGACGGGTGGTGTCCTCGGTGTTAGCCTATCTCATGCAAGTGAACCGAGCATCAAGATGGATTCTGTAACCATATTAGGCTTCATTATTCTTACCGGTATCGTCGTCAACAATGCGATTCTTATTGTTCATCAGGCTCTTAACTTTATGCGGGAAGACTACCCACCACAGGAAGCGCTCCTACTAAGCGTTAGAAGCCGGATTCGCCCTATCTTCATGACCAGCGCCACGACTATCTTTGGCATGCTCCCCTTGGTCCTCTCCCGGGGCTCGGGTTCCGAACTCTACAGGGGGTTGGGCTCTGCCGTTTTAGGGGGACTAGCGCTCTCAACCCTGTTTACCCTCGTTCTCATTCCTGCCTTGTATTCGTTGTGGCTGGATCTCAGGGTTCGTGGTGTGCAAAGGGTTGCCGATCATGTGATTGCGACTAAAGAGCCGAGCCATACCACGGGATCAGGGATGGCAAGAGGAGATGAGACCTAGGCAAGCACAGGCCGGCCTTTATGAGCTTGCTCTTGTGACTGTGTTTGCCCACCGCTTAAAAACTAAGCTGCCGATTCTCTGAAGGCGGGGTAAATAGTCCTCTGCCTGATGGAGGATTTCATCGCCATCCACCTTCGCCTCTTGAAGCTCATCCGTAAACGTCGCAACCATCCCCTGGATGATCTTTTTGGTGACCTCCATATGAAACAGAAAACCGTACGTATGGTGACCATACCGAAAGGCTTGAGTTCTGGTTAAACTTGAGGATGCCAGCGGCACCGCATTTCGTGGCAACTCAAAGACATCCCCGTGCCAATGGTAGGCCATAAAGGAGGCCTCGACGTCGGCCCACAAGACATCGGATTTAGCCGATTCTCCCAAGGTGACTGAATACCAGCCAATTTCTTTTCTTTCCCCTTTGATCACGGGCGCGCCCAAAGTCGCGGCCAATAGTTGGCTTCCTAAACAGATTCCCATCACAGGTCTCTCTTCCTGGAGAGCCTGTCCAATCAGACGCATTTCTTCTGTGAGAAAGGGACAATGGGACTGGTCATGAACCCCCATGGGGCCGCCCATGACGATGAGGCCGTTGGCATCGCCTATGCTTTTGGGTACGGGCGCTCCTTCAAAGACACGAACAGTCTGAGAAGAAATTCCTGTGGTTTCCAAGACATCTGCGATCGTGCCCAGGGTTTCACATGGAGTATGTTGTAAAACCCAAACCTTTGACATACCAAACGCCTGTTCTTCAAGATCTCAGGGGTAGTTTTGAGTTGGAATCGATTCCTAATCAGTCATCATGCTACTAGGCTTCCGCTTCTAACATCTGTTTTATTGCGTCCTTCTGGTTATCCAGATGTTTGACGACGGTTACTTCTGCTAACTCAGGATTTTTTTTAAGGAAGGCGTCGAGGATCTGGTCGTGTTCCCGCATTGAATAATCAAGGCGCTGCGGTATCTGCAGAGCAAGAATCCTGGCTTTTTGGATTTCGTGTCTCATCTGATTTATGAGTCGGTAAAGATGCTCGTTCCTTGCTATCTCAGCGATAAAGCGATGGAAGTTGCTGTTGGCTTCAAAGTACCGTTCCAGGTCCCTTGCTTGATAAGCCTGCCGCAGGAGTTGGTGTAGTTCCTTCAGGCGGGAAATCTCCTCAGGACGGGCCTGCTCCACAGCGAGCCTTGCCGCTAATCCTTCGAGGACACTGGCAATGGAGTAGTAGTCTTGAATGTCTTCCACGGGCGGTTTGCTGACCGTTACTTCGTTGTTGAAGAGAAAGGTGATATAACCTTCAGCTTCCAGGCGACGCAAGGTCTCCCGCAGTGGTACCCGGCTCACTTTTAGCATCGACGCGAGTTTCTCCTCGGAAAGCCGTTCCCCTGGGGAGAATTTCCCTTTCACGATTGCGTCCTTGAGCTTCTCAGTCAGGAGTCTCGTCAGGGATCTGAAATCCTTCTCTACGCGGGTCGGGTGTCTCTTAATCATAGAATTACTTTTTGCCGTGAGCCGTTTTTTTGCTTCGGGGCAATGGAGGAAGCCGCCCTAAAACTTTTTCTATGGAATCCATGACTCGACGCAGGTGGCTCTTTACCGTAAAATAATAACCATCCACCCCTTGACGTAGGTACACTTCTCTTCCGATTTTTAGAAGGGAGATATCCTCTCCCCGGGCCATATGGAGGCGTCCGAGCTTGTCACGAATGAGAGCAAGTGCCAGAGGAGGAAGGAAGCCATCAGGGGTGACATGAAGAACTGTAAACGTTTCAATGCGACCCTCATCGCCGGGCGCCTTGTGATCCGACTTAGGTTGGGAAAGACGCCGAAGGGAAGAGGGAGGGTACCGGTGAGGCCATAGGTTTTGGACTTGAGTCGAGCTGTCACTGCGCTCGAGGATGGTCACAAAGTTGTTGGCGGCTAGGCCCCCGATACTTTGAGCCAAGGCCCTCTTGGCCTCGCGTCGCGACTTTGCCTCAGAGTTTCCCCTTAGTCGGTCTGCGTTATCCACGATCTGTGCCAAACCGCTTGCTCCCACGGGATGCCCGCGGGATTTGAGACCTCCCGAAGGGTTGACGGGCAGTGACCCTTCCAAGGCAGTTTTTCCCGCCTCCACAGCCTCACCACCTTTTCCAGGAGGAAAAAATCCTAGGTCTTCCGTACCGATGATTTCAAATGGAGTAAAGGCGTCATGCACTTCCGCAAAATCGATGTCCTTAGGGGAGACACCAGCCATCTCATAAGCCCTCGCAGCAGCAATCTGGGTAGCGGGAAAGGAAGTGAAAGAATCTCGCTCTCTAAGGCTGACAGGCCCCGTGCTCTGCCCTATGCCGGCGATAACTAGGTCCGTATGTTCCGAGGTCAAGATCACAGCTGCTGCGCCGTCGGTAATGGGCGCACAATCATAAAGCCTGAGTGGCGTGGAGATCATCTTGCTCGAAAAGTATGCCTTTTCCGAAAGAGGTTTTTGAAACTGCGCATGGGGGTTGTGTGAGCCGTTCCGGTGATTTTTCATCGCTACGCGACAAAGCATATGCTCCAGACGTGATGCCGAAAGACGATATCTCTTTCGGTACTTTTCCGTGATCATGGCTGCTAGGGCCGGCATAGTTGCCCCGCACTGTCGCTCTTGCCTGTCGATGACCTCAGCTAGAATCCGAGTGGTTGCGCTAGTGCTGAGATGGGTCATTTTTTCTCCAGCCAGCACCAGAACGCGCCGGTAATACCCCGAGGCCACTGCCTGGTATGCGGCGAGCAGTGCCGCTGCCCCGGCGGAGGAGGCCGTTTCTATCCTGAGTGCGGGCAAACCGGTTCCACCTAAGGCATCGACGATATGCGACGCGATATTGCTCTCTCCCGTAAACTGTTCGGGGTTCATGGCGCCAATGTACAAGGCATCCATTTCCTGGAACGATGAGTTTGAGAGGGCGCGGGAAGCAGCTTCACAAAAAAGCTCAACCAGCGATTGAGGGCTCTTCCCGAATTTTGTCATTCCCACGCCGGCGACATAGACCTTAGCCATCACTTTGTATACTACAATAATTTTACAGATAATTCCTAGGCTGGAATGAGCAAGGCGGTTGCTGCGAGGTAGCGTTTCTCCCGGCTGTCAATCAACGCGAGGATGTGGCTATGTTCCCGGAAAAGGACTCTCTGCACGAGACGAGGCCCAACGTGCCCGGTAAAGATCCGCACACTGGGTGCAAAGACCCTGAGTTGGGCGCCACCGCGGAAAGTCTTGAGTGATCTGAGAGAGGACCTCTAGAGGCAGGTGCTCAGGCGCCGGCTCGAACGCATACGTTGGAAAACCGCAAAGAGGGCACCGGCTTCCGGGGCTGCGCGTCATTGGTGAGTCATCTACGGCGGCCATGGGGTTGCAGGCGAATGTAACCAATTCGCCATGCGTATGTGGCTCTTGGTCGAAAAAGCGATCAAACAGCTGAGAGGCCGCTTCCCTGAACATGGGAAAGGCATGGCGGAATTCACAAAGGCGCTCTACACGGATCGAATCGGGCGCCCAGCCGCGCCGCACCATTCGACCATCTATCGTTGCATCCCACAGGACACGGTAGCGGTCTTGTAGTAATTGGTCATAGGCGGGCCCGCCTGGTGCCTTCGGTAGGATCGGGTCATAGCCGAAGCTAGTGCTGAGCATGTCCGTGATGTGCAAAAGTTCATGGCGAAGCAGTCTTAGTAGAGTAAGGGAGTCAAGAAATGATTCAGGTCTCAATAGGATTCGCACCGTACGACGCTCTTTTTCGCTGTTTTCTGCTTGGGAACCGACAAAGAGTTCAGCTCCTTCATCTTGCTTTCTTGAGACGCAAGCTACGACACAGCGCCTGACACTGGAAGTAAGAAAAGGGTGTTCGTTGACTGCCTTTTCGATCTGGTCGGCGAATTCTAAACGGGTAAACCAGGCGCAATGGAAATCCCGAAAGGCACGCTCTTGTTCCTCCGAATCACTGATTTCGTAGAGTTTGTTGCGCTCACCGAAAAATTCCACGGCGGCCGGATGTCCCTGCAAAGCGAGGAAGACAGCCTCTTCCATTAAACTGGAGTCGTAACTGAGAAGAACCCCAGGGCTCATTTTTCCATTATTTCCTGTTCGCAAGCGCCGGACAACTCAGTGCACTCCGCTCCATTGTCACATGCCATCGGCACTTGATCTTCAGCAGCTGGACGCAAGCCTAAACTCTCTGGGCCGACCGACACGCTGAGTCGGGTACAATCTTCGATCACAAACCTCGCGCAGAGCTCACCTAGAGCCCCGTAAAAGCCCTCCCGGTCTTCACGAGAAAGCTTCCTGGTGAAGGCAGGCGCGAACCGACCGAGATGATCCCGTAAGAAGGTGCGCGCGGCCTTACGTGTCTCTTCCAGCATAGGGTCGTCCCGTTGCTCCAAGCCGTAGACCTCTTTGAGGGCAAGAAAGGAGAGAAACTCGAGTTCGCAACTAACATGATCTGCCCGTTCGTGTTCTTTCGGGTCTAAGGCGAGACCGAATGCGTGGTAAAAACCTAATAGGTCTGCCAATTCCTGCGGTTGCTGGAAAAGAGAATCAACACCGTACTCGGTTTCATATAGGGGTACCTGGCCGCGTACGGTATGGCCGAATAGGCGCCAGAATGAGACTTCGAGCTCTGATACGGAGGTTTTTTTTATTTTGCTGAGATCCTCTGCGGCGGAGGTGAGGGTTACCTGGTGCTGTCCGTCCAGCAGCGCCGCTGCGCCGGCCAAAACCGTTGCACCCTCCGTAGAGGCGAGGCGAGTTAATGTTTCCTCTGTGGGCGGTCGGAAGCCGAGCGCCAGCGCGCTATACAGAGTGGCTCGGCAGAGGGCTAGATCGCCCTCCCTGACCTCTTGTTCTTTTCTCAGATTTTCAGGTTTCATCACGATCTCCTGAACTGTGGGTGACCTGAAGGCGCCGGACGTTGCGCAGGAGGAAATGAAAACGAACGGAATACGGGCTCTTTATCTCTTCATATCGAGTTGGCATGTTTTTTCGACCGTACATAAACCGGCTCCTCAACAGTGGTTCGGAAGATCTCCTTGTTGTTTCGGCCATAAGCGATAATGGTGTCGTTGTACAGCGTCACTTTCCGGCCGCGGTGCGTGGCCTCATAGATCTTTGGCCCCTTCTTAATTTCATAGCGGAAGATGATTCGGTTGGAGCGCCGGTAAAGCTGCAGGACCGCAAGGAGTTCTCGGTCCGGGTTAATATAACGCTCGATCGCGTTGTCAACGCCTGGACCGAACATCTGCCGAAGATAAGGTCGCGGTACCCAGCGGGGAGGAATATAGTAACCATTGGGTAAAGTGCCGAGTTCGGGATAAAGCGGTAGGGCTACTTTGGCCACATGCACGAGGTAGTAGATCGGATTGTGTCGGTCTTCGGTCCAGGTGCCGTCCCGGTTCATTTTGACTAGGCCCTGCATGCGCATCTGGCCCACGCACGCCGCCATGCAACGCGTTTCCATAGGCTGGCCACCACTCTCGGGGTCTTTACCCTCGACTCGTGGGTAGCAGGCAATGCATTTCTCGGTCACTCGGGTATTGCCCCGATACATTGCCTTTTTGTAAGGGCAGGCCTCCACGCACTTACGGTAGCCACGGCACTCCTTCTGGTCGATGAGGACGATGCCGTCCTCAGGGCGTTTGTAAATGGCCTTGCGCGGGCAGGCTGCCAGACACCCGGGGTAGGTACAGTGGTTGCAAATACGCGCCAGATAAAAGAACCAGGTCTTGTGTACGGGCAGCTCCACTCCGGTTGTGTCGAATTGGTTGGGCACCCCTTTCTTGCCGAGCGGATTGTCCTCATAGATGTTGGGAAAGTTCCACTCCTCGTCGGTGGGAAGGTAACCTAGGACCCGTGAGCTCCCGGGCTGAAGCGCTTTCTTAGCCTCAAAAATAGTTTGTCCGTCAAAACGACCGTAGGGGTTTTTGGAGTTCCCGGAAGGGGTTCCCGACCATTGCTGCCCTCCGGGGTTGGCTTCCTCGAGAAGCCGCAGGATCTTCATGTCCCAAAACTGGGGATAACCACCATAAGGTTTGGTCTCGACGTTGGCCCACCACATATGTTCCTGGCCCTTGCTGAAGGTCCAGGTTGATTTGCAGGCCATGGTACAGGTCTGGCAGGCGATGCAGCGGTTGATATTAAAGACAAAGGCGAACTGCCGCTTCGGATATGCGGCCGGAAAGGGATAATCCATCTTGCGGCCGAGTTGCCAGTTGTAAACCTGACTCATGGTTCTGTCTCCTTTCCGTCGTCGCAATCAACAAAACAGACACCGCCCCATGCGTGGATACACTCCTCGATAATGGACTGGACTTTCTCTTCGCCCAGGTCCCGGTAAGCATTGTGCGGACCGGTGTAAAACGGGTTCTTGAAAACCTGCAGCACTCGCTCTCGATCGTACCCCATTCGGATAAATTCTTCGGCAAAGACGTAGGCCATCTCGCATATTACTTCCGCATCGGCCGGCAGGGCTACCCCCACCAAGATATTGGGATCCGTGGGATCAGGATCGTCATAAGGCATCTGAGTTCTCCTCGGTCTATCTTGCAAGCTCCCTCTATTTGCCCGGCACCTTGACCAGCTCCCCTGCCAGATATCGTTTCATGAAGTCGTTCTCGTTGTCCGGCGTGTAGCCGGTGGTGGCCGGTTTCCAGATGCCTTTGGCGCCAAGGCCTCCGTCCTCAGCCTTCGTGACGCGCACCAGGGTTTCCTTCGGTACGGTGTTGATCGCGTGGTTGTCGGCTTCACCGCCAAAGATAAACCCCATAAAGACCTTTGACTTGTGAAAAAGGTTGTCCGTTTGGTGCATTGGCATGTGCCAATTACGGGTGACGGATTGCTGGGAGCCGTAGCGGAGATTGGCCTGGTAGCCGGTATTTTCCGATAGGGCGCGGCCGTCGGGGCGTGTTTCGTGTGCCTTGACGCTCTTTTCTGTGGCGATGAACGGGGCGTGCTTCATCATGACGATGTTATAGGGATAAGCATGGTTGTATTTCACTCGCAGCATGCAGCGCGATACCTTGTAGAAAGGATCGCTGGGCGTTGCGCCGAGGTAGGGGCGGTCGGCCGGGTTGGCATCCACGTAAACGTAATCGCCATCGTTGATCCCTAATTTCCGTGCTGCCTGAGGATTGATATGGAGCTGGTGCTCTCCCACCGTTGGCGCACGCTTATCAAGACGGTAAGGGTCGCCGAAGTTTGAGTCATAGAGCATGTGCCAATCGACGTTTGACCAACCACTGTGGACCCGGTGGCGTGTCTTCGGAGTGAGGCAGTAGAAATGGAAGCCTTTCTCCCACAGGAAATTTTTCGTCTCTTTGACTCTGCTCCATGGAAGCTTGACGTTGCGGACGGTGCGTTCATCCCAGTGTTCCGCGGTTAGAGGGATCCCGTAATCCTCCGGGCGAATGTGAGGGTTTGAACTGACAATGACGTTGGGCAAGTAGGGCGTAGCCTCTGGTCCCTCCCGATGCACGATGAAGTTTTCCCCGTACTCGATTGCCTCAGGGATATCAGCATAGGCGTGGAGTCTCCCCGTGTCCGTGTGGAACGGCTCTGAATCATGGATCTGCTCATAGAAGGGGATGCGAGGGTAGGTGCGGAAGTTCAACAGGCTGCCCCCCGGGGGTCCATACTTGCCGGCCATAATGTCCTTGAGTTTATACCCTGCCGTGGTCGTGCAGGTGTCGAGCAGGCGCTGGATATAGATCCCGCGCTGTTCGGGCGCAGCGAACTTAAAATGATCCCGAAAGCGGCTCTCTCCCGTAATCTCGGCAAGCTCGCCGGCGATGCCAGCCAGAATCGTCAGGTCATCCCTGCTATCAAACACCGGTGAAATACCTCCCTTCCAGATCTGCAAGAAGGGATTTGAGCAGCTCGCCGTCATCTCCAACCCTTCAAACTCCATCCAGCTATTCGCTGGCAGCGCAATGTCTGCATACTCAATAGAGGCAGTCATCTGAATATCCAGCGAGACGATCATCTCGATGTTGGGGTTGACGTTCTTAATCATCCCGTAGGCCCACTTGGCATTATTGATCAGGTTAACGTTGTTAAAGATAATGGCTTTGGTCGGTGTTGGCATGTGGGTCTCGCCGGTAAAATTCTTACGGCCGAACTTCGGTGTGTTGAGAATCAATGCCCGGTCCCCATGGTTCCAGTAGGCTGGCTCCTCGCCCTTAGTGTAGCCATGGATCTTTACGTTTTTTCCATGGGCCTTGGGGTCCAAATTCGGGTGGAATGGGTCCTCGGCTACCCACCCCTTAAAGCCCGGCCCGGTCCATGGGGAACCCTGAAAAAGACCTGCTTTGTAATTTCCTGCCCATGTATGGCCCCCGGCTCCCGGCCTGCCAATGTTGCCGGTTAGCATCAGTGGCAGGTAGGCTGCACGGTTCATCTCGGTACCGTGGAACCAGTGATTGATCCCCTCGCCCTGGTGGATCGCAACTGGTTTTATCGCTCCGATGTCCTTGGCAAGCTGTTCGATCAGGTTCTTGGGTGCATGCGTGATCTCTGATACCGTGTCAAGGTCATAGTCCCGAAGATGGGTCCGATAGAGCGTCCAAAGCGTGGCGACCTCCACCTCTTTACCGTCGACAAGCTTGACCTTGAACGTTCCTTCCAGGGTTGGGTCCAGCCTCTTTTTAGCCATCGTCTCTCCCACATCATCTCGCGTGAGCGCGGCTGGGCCATTGTTTTTCTGGTCCCAGATTACAAAATCACCGAGTTTGGAGTGTTGCTCCCGTGTAAGACCTTGGATCTTCATCGAAGGCCCATCAGGGGAGAGGTTGGAGGAATAGTTCGGGAAGATCTCATGTGCCCGCAGACGCCTCAACGTATCGGTACGGACGAGGAGGGGGAAATCGGTATGGCGTTTGACGAATGTCTCATCGTACCACTTGTTTTCGAAAATCAGTTTAGTAACACCAAGCCAGAGTGCCGTGTCGGTCTCGGGCCTAATGGGAATCCAGTAATCAGCCTTGGTTGCAGGAGGTCCGTATTCCGGGGCGATAACGACAATTTTTCCCCCACGCTCCATGCACTCGATGAACCAGTGGGCATCGGGTAGCTTATTTTCTACGAGATTCTTTCCGTCCAAGATAATGAGCTTGGTGAAGCGCAAGTCGTTGAAATCGCAGTCCGATGTTTGCAGTCCGTGCACCCATGGGTGGCCGGGCGCCTGATCTCCGTGCCAGGTATAATTAGACCAGTTGCGGCCAGCTAGTGCTTTTTCTGGACCTACCCCTCGAATCTTCGCATCGAGGAGCGCAAGCGAATTGTTGAGCCGGTACAACCCGTATTTGCCGATGACCCCTAGAAGGCCCATGCCTCCACGCATCTTGACGCAACGAGTGCCGGCACCCGCGGCAGCCTCAACCATTTCCGGCTGGTAGCCCTGGGCCAGCAACCGCCTCTTTCCCCCCTCACCGCTGTAACGTGTCGAAATGGCGACGATGGCCTTGGCGATGCTTTGAAGCGCATCCTCCCAGGAGATCTGAACAAACTCGTCCTGGCCGCGGTTGTCGAACATGTACTTCGCTTTGTTTTCCGGTCTCAGCTCAGGGAAGCCGGCGTCGGCCCAGGCCTTCCAGCCTTTGCGGACGATGGGATGCCTGAGCCGGTAGGGTCCGTAGATCACCCGATGGAAAGTATAGCCCTTGGCGCACTGCCGTGGGTTCCAGTTCGGGGTGGCTTTGTTACCGTAAAGGTCGGCGTAAGTCTGGTAGTCGTAGGTTGATCCGAGTCTCGTCACGATCTCATTTCGGACATAGGCCCGTACTCGACAGGCATGAGTGTCATTGGGGGAGCAGACCCAGTCGAAAACACGATCATACTTGTACTGATTGCGATATATTTTTTCCCAGTTACGGTCCACCGAACCAGCGAGGGGATTCTCGCCGGGGCGCGCAGCAGCCAGAAGCCTCAACGGCAACCCTGTGCTGAGTACTGCTGTGCCGCTCCCGATACCCATCCAGCGCAGGAAATCCCGGCGCGTCAAGCGATTCCGATCTTGTAGTTTTTCATCGTTCATGGTCATCACTCTCCTTCTGGAATCCACTGGTCAGCATCAAGACCCCCTGCCCCATTCCGCTTTGTGAATTCTATTTCTGCTGCGCTCTTCATTTTGCGATCTTCAGCTCCTGCCAGATGGTCACAGATTTTTTTCCGTCACGGTCTCCGGCGCTGCCGTTCCAGACCGCAAAGGCCACCGGCACAGCCGTGCCGGGTTGAAACTTCGGCGCGTGCTTACCGCTGGGCTTTAACGCCCGCCGGAAGATGACCCGGTAGGCACCGACACCATAAATGCCCTTCGCATTGACCTTCTGGTCGATCCGCGGTCGTGCTCGCAGCGTGCCGAATCCCTGCGCCGTGAGATCCTCGGCTGGGCTCTTGCGCTGGGGGTCAGAAACAATATTCCCCGCCCCCCATCCGGTCACGAAGGTCTTGTCTGACTTGAGCGTGAGCGCGTTACGCGAAGGCTGTTCCACCGGCGAGCGTAATAGATTAGGGTAAGAGTCGATGCCGAGGTTAGGGTAGATCTTGTCAAGGTCCTGAAAGGCAGGTTCAAGGTCTGCCTGCCGCTCCGATTTCCACATCCAGATATTGACGGATTTCCCCTTCTCGCCCATGGCGAAAAAAGGAGGATCCCTGGTAAGCGAGAACTCTACCGCTGCAGCATCCCGGAAATCCTGTGGCCGGATCGCTGTATGGTCATGCGTCTGATCGGCCCAGACTAAAAGTAAAGCCAATTCCTTCCTGTCGTAGAGTGCCCGCACGGTCAATTCTTCCGGCCGCTGGGAGCGCCACCAGAGCGGCATCAGATGAAGGTTTACCGGTTGGGCGAGACGCCAAGTGCCGGAGTCGGGATTGTCCGGTACCTTCTTTACGCGCGTGGCCACGATCTGAAATTTTTTCATCTCCACGCGCTCTCGTTGCTCATCACTTGAGAGGGAGCGGATAAAGTGAACGAGGTGCCAGGCGTCATTACCATAAGCCCAGCTGTTCATCGGCATGGGGCTACCCGGAATGCCTGCGATGATGCGGCGGTACAGTTGCAAGGGGTCCGGACTTCCCTTGAAAACGCCGGCTGTGAGATCACGTGGGCGCGTGGGAAAGCCTTCCACGTCCCACTGCTTTTTCACGCCATCCCCTTTTGCCGTTGCACCGTGACAGGAGGCACACGCCTCTCGGAAAAGCTCTTTAGCACGCGCCTTGGCAGTGGCATCGTAAGAGGGCTCCGGCCCAACATAGATGACCCCTTGACCATCGCTGCCATCAGCCCCTGGTCTCCTCTGAGGCTTGGTGGTTAGTGGCCTTTCAGCAAATGACTTTACGTAATGAACAAGCCCCCAGCGCTGCTTTGACGAGAGATGCCCCCACGAGGGCATGGCTGATCCCGGCATGCCGCGCGAAATCGTGTTGAAGAGATCCTGGTCGGTCGGGATGCGTTCCCAGGTCGACACTAGGCGGTACCTTGCGGCCACAAAATTACGGGGTTTGGGATAGAGAAGGTAGGCCGCTTCTCCATTTCCTCGTCCATTCACTCCATGGCACGCGACACAATGTTTGTTGTAAGTCTGCTTTCCGAGGGCAAGGAGTTTAGGTGAAGGGGGAGGAGATTTTAATTCGGCGGAGGTCCCGACTCCTGCTGCACGTAACAGGAGGAACACACCGGCAATCAACAAAAAACACCGTCTCATTTCTGACCTCCTCCCTATGACTAGCTCAACGCCTCATGTCTCCTACTTCTATTTTCGTTGAGTCCCTGATGAGCGCGTGGAAATTAAATCATGCCGTTTCCGCACTCCTTAGGGTGTACCAAATGATTCAAAAGACCTTTTTAGTCTATTAGAGACACAAAAATTTTTAACTTCCCCGCCTTGCGTCCTGAACAAAGTGACGCTTGGCCGTCGTAGGCCTGGCTGGTCTTTTTTTTATCAGGTCGGCCAGGGTTGTCCGTTCCATCAATCCTCCGATGAACTGATGTTTTAATTGCTTCCACTGGTCATGCAGAGGACAGGGGTTGCGATCGGCACAGCGATCGCTCCAGAAGATACAACGCTCGAAAAGATCAGGCCCTTCGATCGCCAATAGGATCTCTTTAACCTTGATCTCTTTTGGGTGCCGAGCGAGGGCGTAACCGCGGACGACCCCACGGAAAGAATGGACGATTCCGTATCTGGTGAGTTTCTGAAAGATTTTAGCGAGAAAACTCTGGGGGATCCCTCTATCGGCGGCAATGTCGCTTAAGAGCATCGCAGTGCCCCGCGGCCTTGCAGCCAGAGTCAACAGGCCTTCGATTCCGTATGAACTTTCCCGCCCTAACTTCATTTCACTCATTAGGAGTCAAAAGACCTAATAGGTCGTTTAACTCTTATGAGTCTGTTTAAAGCATCGCTAACCCTTTGTCAAGAAAAAAATGGCCGCTTATGGAAACTTTTTCACAGGCCGGTAGGCGGAAATCCTGGAAGCACAAAGGTTCAACCCTGCTCCCTCGCAAGCACGCGGATTGCGGGCGGTTGGGTCGGGCAGTAGTATTCGCACACACCGCAGCCGATGCAGGCGTCCTTAACGACCGGCCCTTTTCCGTCTGCTTTCTTATCTATCGAGATGGCCGGTGTTCCGAGTGGACAACGGGCAACGCAATAGTTGCACCCCGGGTCCGTCCCCGTCCATGCCACGCATGTCTCGGTGTTGACACGGGCAAAGCCGATGCGGATCTTCTCTCGGGGGACCGGCACAAGTGCGCCGCTGGGGCAAGCGGACATGCAAGCGAGTTCGTCGCAGACAACGCAGGCAGCCTCGTTGGGGATGATAACCGGGGCGCGAAGCGAAGGTGTATCCTCACGCGGGCGGAGCTGGATGGCTTTGGCCGGGCAGACATCTGCGCACGCACCGGTCCCGCAGCACAAGTCGAGGAAAGTCTCTTTGGCGGCCCCCCCGGGCGGCCGAAGGAGAGGCAGAGAAGATTTTGGGATGGTTGGATGCGCCTCGCGCACGGCCTGGGCAAAGGCACGCGCGATTGCCAACGGGGCCTTACGTAGAAAGGTCTTACGGTCGATAGGCTTCTCGGTCATCTATTCACCCCCGTGACGATTCCCTATCAGAGAAGACGACGCGCCGGACCCTATTGGACATGGTTTTGCGCATTAGATGCCACATAGACTCTCCTTCTCTGCCTCCGTCGGCGGTTTAAGAAAATAAGAAGGCCGAGCAGGGCGGCAGCCCCCGTCAGGATGAAAGGCGTCAACTGAGCTGATTCTCCCTCCACATCCACGGTGACGACTCCGCTGATCCCACCCCCTGCGAGGCGAATCTCATATGTCCCCGGTCCGGGAACTGCCTGACGAATGCGATAGACTGCTTCTTCGAAGGGGTGCGTGTGGTTGAAGGTGGCGATGCGCTGCCCCCCACGCCACAACTCAATGGAAAGCGGGCCCATGTAGCTCTGATGGGTCCGGCTGTCACTAAGACCTACATAGAACTGGACGTCGTGTGGGGTGTCCGAGAGGTCACGCCGCAGGCCTTCGAAGAAATAACTGACGATCGTGATATCAAAGTTGCCGATGTGCGCGCGGGTTTCCTTCGTAGGGACCTGTGGATAGTTCTCGGCATACCCGTAGTGTGGCTGGCCGCGCATGTGGTGGGCCGCCGCCGGTGAGGAGAGAAGCAGGGTAGCAGTGAGGACAAAAAGCGTCATGCGCTTAAACATGGGAAATATCTCTTGAACAACGACCCAGCGCGGCCGCGGGAAGCCGAGAGTGAGCAACTGAGCCGGGCAAGTGGCGACACAGAGCCCGCAGTTGTAGCATTCAGCTACCGGGAACGGCTTTGCGGGATTCAGTGCCATGGGGCAGGCCTGGGCACAGGCCGCACAGCCTTTAAGGCACGGTTCCTTCGCCCGACGCACTCGTAGTGGAGCTACCAGGGCCGCCAGGCCGAGTAGCGCCCCGGTGGGGCAAAGCGACCGGCACCATACCCTGCGGGAAAAGAGAATCTCTGCCAGGATGATTCCTAGGAGGAGAGGAGCGCCCACCGTGGTCGTACCGAACACGATAAGAGAAAAAACGTCCCGGCCGATCTGGACATGGGGGAGTAAGTGCGTCCAGATGGTGAGATCCGCCAGGACGGCTACGGTCACACCGGCGAACAAGAGAACCCACTTCAACCAGCGCGGCACTGCCACGTCCAGCGGCCGGAAGCCAATGCGCGGCAGGGCGCGCTTTCGAAGCAGGTCGAAACCTTCGAGCACCGTGTTCACGGGACAAAGCCATCCGCAGAAGATCCGCCCCAACAGCACGGCCAGCAGCAGTGGCAGCGCAGCCCCTACGAGGATAGCGGTCCAGACTGCCTGCACGCGAAGCACCGTCTCGAGGGCAATCACAGGATCGAGGAAAGAGATACCGAATATCGAAAAAGAGCCGTATCCCCCCACAAGACTCGTTGAGTTTCCCGCCGGATTGGGTAGCACCCGCGCCATCGCTGAGAAGAGATTGTATAACCCGCGTTCGAAAAGTGTCCCCATGAGGGCAATCTTGTGGTAACCGTTTTTTCCGTACTGTTGGTAGAGGACACCGCCGTAGTTCAGCGCAGGCACCGCGATAAGGAAGGCGAGTGCCGAGATTTGCACCATGCGGCGGGGCCATCGAGTCATGACTTCAGGCCTCCTCCCGAACGATTCGAATCGCCTGCGGAATGTGGATGCAGGCACGCTCGCACAGGCCGCATCCGACACAGGAGTCGGTCACGATGGGCTGCTCGTATAGCCCCGTCTTCATGGCGAGACCGGGGAACGGACAGGCGCGAATACAGACCCCGCAGGTGCGTTTTTGATAGGAATAACACATGGACTTATCCACATAGGCGCGCCCCATCTTGACACGGGTAGTGATCTGTTTGTTATCCGCCGGGATTTGATGCAGCGCGCCCGTCGGGCAGACTTCGGTGCATTTCATGCAGAGCATACAGGCCTGCACCCGGGGCATGATGTAAGGGGTATTGAGATTGTGGAGCCCAGAGCTGAAACCGGCCATCCGAATGGCGGTGTTCGGACACACGCCCGCGCACCGGGTGCAGCGGATGCAGCGCTGGAGAAACTCAGGTTCGGGCAACGCCCCCGGAGGACGTAGCAGGTTGGCGAAGTTCGACCCACTCCGCGCGGATACCCGCGCACCCGCTAGAACCCAGAGTATTGCCGTTCCCAGTGCGCCTCCGGCAGCTCGCAGGAAACGCCGCCGGTTCCATTTCAATCTCACAGCTATCCTCCAGCTCGCTCTCTAGATCTTTTCGATCCGCGCTCTCAGGTGTTTGAAATCCGCCTGCCCGGAGACAGGGTCAAAGGCGCGATGCGAGACTGCGTTGACCAACCAACGGTTTTTCTTGGGGTCCGCGCTATCCGCGACGGAAAGGTTCCATGGACTAAAGAGCTGGCCAGGCATGACCTTGTTGCGGGCCGGTTTGACCTTGCTCTTGGTGCCGATACTGACTCGTGCCTCATAACTCGCCCGAGGCGTGACAATGCGGACCCATTCGCCATCCTCGACGCCGAGCTGGCGGGCGTCCCGGGGGTTGATCTCAACGTACTGTTCAGGGACAAGTCGCCGGGTCGTGGCCGCGCGGATGGTCTTGGTCGTATGAAAGTGCTCAAAGACTACACCAAGGCTGAGCCAGTAGGGATACTTATCAGCCCTTTTGGTCTCCGTGATCGACTTGCCGTAAAAATCAAAGTCGGGGAGCTCCGGCGTCAGTGCATTATCGCGCATTGCCACAAGCACATCGTAATGGTCGGTTACGAAGAAGTTTGGATCTTTGCCGACCTTGTCCAACTTGGAAATGATCTCCCTAGCGCGCGAATAGTTCTGTTCTGTGAGCTTGAATTTAGCCTTGCCGTTCTTACGCCGAAAGGCGCCATAGGGCTTATTTCTCCACCCAACCTCTTGATCCATGTACTTGCGGGGGATGCCTCCCTTCTTCGCGTATTCGTAACTGGGTGCCGGATAGAAGATGCCCTTGAGCTTCCGCATCTGCTCATAGGGAGAGATGCGGTCGCGTTTTTCCACTTCGAGGATCCCCGTGAGATCTGCGTCTGAGCCCTTGCTCGCCCTACAGATGTGGCGAAAGACATCCTCGGGATCGTACCGGCCGTTTGCCTTTTTTTTGTAAGGGAAGACCCTGTCCGGATCGAGCCCCAGCTTGGCAGCGATATGCTTTCCCTCGTCGATGGTGACGTCGAGGTCAGGTCGGCAGTTCCGGGGCGGCTCCATGGCCTTGTCGGTGACGTACATCCGGCGCTCGCTGTTCTGGTACACTCCCCACTTCTCCCCGTGCGTGGCGGCGGGGAAGACCACGTCCGCGTAAAGCAGGTTCGGCGCATGGCGATAGGCCTCATTCATATAGGTAAACGTTTTGGTGATAGCCGGGCGGACGAGGGTGTTGACCTCAGGCAGGTCGATGTGTGTGGCGTAGGCGAACTGTATAACCTTGACCTCGCCCTTGAATGCGCGCTCGAACATGCCAATGGCCATGCCTTTGTTTGGAGCGGCAGCGGTGACGTCGAGGCGTCCCGGCGGCAGGCCCCACATCTGGTTGATCAGCTTACGGTGTTTGGCGTTCTTAATTCCCTCATTGAAAGGGAGGCGGCCGGTGAGCCCCCCCATGAGACGCTCGCTCATGGCATTGGGTTGACCCGTCATCGAAAACGGCCCGCATCCGGGCCGGCCGATGTTGCCGGTCAGGAGGTGTAGGTTGATCAGATTGATGGTCCGATGCTGCCCGTGAACCGATTGGTTGTAGCCGATTCCCCAGAAGGTCAGCACACCACCTCGGCCACGCTGTCGACCCTTTATAGTGGCGTCTGCCCAGATCCCGGCGATCCGCCGCACTACCGACGGAGCGATGCCCGTTCGGTCGACTACCTGCTCGGGACTGTAACGCGCCATAATGCCGGCACGGTAACTGTCAAAGCCTTCCGTATGCTTGCGGATAAAGGCACTGTCCACGCTCTGAGGGAATTCCTTCATTAAGACATGGGCAATGGCGTTCTGGAGCGAAATGTCGCCGTTCGGACGGATGGTGACAGAAAGGCTGTTACTAGGATTAACCTGAGCGTAGCCATCCATGGTCCCGGTGTAACGTGGGTCTACCACCATAGTGGGAATATTCCGTTTTTCTTTCGATGCGGCCACCCGCCAGAAAAGGACAGGGTGCGAGCCACGTGAATTATGACCCCAGTGGTTTATGAAATCCGCCTCTTCGATGTCTGCATAATTGCCGGGAGGATGGTCGCTGCCCAGACTGTGGATGTATCCGGTAACTGCCGAGGTCATGCACATCCGTGCGTTGGCTTCGATGGTGTTTGACTGGAGCACGCCCTTGTAGAAAATATTGTCCAGCCACTGTTCTTCCATCGTGAGCTGGCCGGACTGGTAGACCCCGAGCGCGTTACCCCCGTGCTTTTTCAGCACTCGGAGAAGCATGTCGGAGACGATCTCCGCCCCCTCCTCCCATGTTCCAACGCGGAATACACTGTCATCAAAACGCCCCTTGGTTTTGGAGACATGGCCGGTCAGGGGGTTTGACATGTCTTTGCGGATGAGGACCTGATCCAGCCGGTCTACATAAAGCGCTTCCGCAGCCGTCAGTCCCTTGATACACTGCATGCCCTGGTTTACCGGGGAGTCCTTGTCAGGGACCGAGGCCACTATCTTTCCCTTTTCGACAACGAAGTAAGTATGGCAACCCACGCCGCAGTAAGGACACTGGGTTGGGACCAGCTTGCGCGTGTCCGTCGCTGCGCCTTCTGCATCCCCGACAAACTGGAACAACTCCCTGTCTCTGAAAAGCCTGCCTCCCATGGCCAGGCCCGTGGCCAGGGCAGCCGCGGATGTCTGCAAAAAATTGCGCCGATTTATCTTAAGCATTTTTATTCCTCCTCAAGATTGTTCATTCTCTCCAGGGATCTCGTGGCCCGGCGTCTCGCTTTTCCCAGGAGCGAATGTATGCCACGATGTCGCTGATCTCTTCCTCGCTCAGCTCGACAAAACCTTGCTTGCCCTTCAGGTAGGAACCCATGGGGGTACCAACGCGGCCATACATCAGGGTCGCTTTGATATATCCGTCCGTGGCCGACTTCAGAAAGCCCTGGTTATTAAGTGAGGGCCCGGTATATCCGGCAATGGAGCTGGTGACGTGACCGCCACCCACTTGGGGGCCGCCGACACCGTCCCTCCCGTGACACCCGGAACAGATTCCATCAAAGAGAAACTTGCCGTTGGATACGGAACCGGCCACACGATTCATGTCAATGCCCTTGTAATCCTGGAGCTGCCAGGAACGTACATAGGCGGCGATGGACTCGATCTCTTCCTTTTTGAGAATAGTCCCGAAGGCGGCCATTGGCCGCGGTAGTCGCCCGTAGAAAATCGAACGACGGATGTAGCCCGGAGGGGCTACGGCAAGAAAGCTTTGCAAGTTAAGAGGGAGACTGACGCCGCCCTCACCGTTTTTGCCATGGCAGGCTGCGCACTGAATAAGATACAGTGAGCGCCCCTTTGAGTAAGAGCTGTTCCATCGGGAGTCCCGTTCAAAGGCAATAGCCTCAGCGCTCGGGAAAAACGTCCACCCCCAAAAAAAGAGCGAGAGGAGCATAAATAACCATCTTACTGTTCGCATGAAGAAGCCTCCACCATTGGTTTGCACTCTGATACCGGTGCCTGTCGGTACGATCCAATTTAGCCGCCAAACACGTTTCGGTCACCATGCCGCGAGGTCCTTTGCTCGGGTAGTTAGAAAGAGGGGTTCGCAAGAAACATACCACTGACCTGAACGTTAAAACTTGGGATAAACTGGTGATGATTAGGGTGATGCTTCCGGAGGTTGAGAATTAAAAATCTCTCTTTTCCCAAATTTGCGAAAGACTATTCGATTTGCAACGGGAGGGAGAAGCTCTCTAAGGCACTCACGTACGTTACTTCTCCTGCAAGGTGCGGAGGTAGTTGACGATGTCCCATCTTTCTTTTGGAGAAACGGCCTCCGCTTGGCTGGGCATGAGGGGTCCTCCGTCTCGAATGGTTGCGTAGATAAAGCCGTCGGTTCGCTTGCGGAATATTTCCAAAGTCAGGTCGGGAGGTGGGACAAATTTTTTGGCCACAGGGCCCCCGCCCTTCGCATCGGGTCCGTGACAAAGGGCGCAGTAGACCTGAAAAAGCTTCTTGCCGTGTTCAACTGACATGGCCGTTGGGTCTATGGGATTGCGCAACCGCTTTCCCGCCTCAATCCGATTCATGCGCGGCTCTCTGCCTTTCCTTGGAATCGAGTTGGGCGGTGGCGCTAGGGGTGCCTCCTGTGGCTTGACTGAAGGCTGTTTCTCCATGTCAGTGCTCCAGGGCCATCCGTAGGCCATACTGACACCGAGCCACAACAGGCCCGCTAAGGTAGCCAAGCACAATCCGGCCCTTCTGAGAGCAAATCGCTTCCGACGCCGAGAACAGCTTTGCAGCTGCCTTATCGTTTTCCCTACCATGGTAGGCAGCCTTAACGGCAAATTTCTAAACATTGGGTGAGACTTCTTCAACAACATCTGTTTCACCTGGAACAGCCGAAACCGGCAATTGGATAAGCGGAAGCACGGGAAAGTGCTTTAAAAAGAAAAGGTAGCTTAACCCGGCTGCTCCCAAGAAGCCTAAAGTTACTCCGATCTCCAACAGGCTAAAGGAGAGCGACCCGTGTTGCCCTATGGACGGCGCTATCAGGACATATCGCTCGAGCCATAACCCTGTTGCGATCAATAGGCTGACCGTCAGCAAAATCCAAGGTATCTGTTTGGCCCGCTTGCTCAGAAACACCAGGAAAGGGATCAAAGAACTGAGAATCAGTACACCCCAAGAAAGAAACGCCCAGGGCCTTTCCCACAGACGAAGCACGATGAAGTGGGTTTCTTCAGGAAGATTCCCGTACCATATGACGATGTATTGTGACCAGAGCATGGAGACATAGGTCAGGTCGAATCCCAGGAGGAGCTTGCCCAGATCCGAGAGGTGGGCGTCAGTGACCACCGAAATGCCGAGGTTCCGCCGGATCAGCACTGCCACCACAGCTAGGCCGGCGAGGCCGAGATAGAAGGTGCTGATAAAAAAGTAGCCTCCAAAGAGGGAGCTGTACCAGAACGGATCCAGCGCCATGATCAGATCGAAGGCCATGAAGCTGTAGATCATCGGGTATGCCAAAAGTACACCTGCCGCGAGCACACTCATTCCCCGGCGACTTCGCTGAATCTCGATCAGCTCGCCGCCCCCCCATTCCTCTGCCAACCAGTCGTAGAACCAGCGGCGAGGCATGAGGTTTTGTTTAAGGGCCAACCCCACCTCGGGCCGGAGTGAGTAGTAAACGAAAAATAGGCTTAAGACCGTCATCGATCCTAATCCCAGAACACCCCTGATAAATATAAACCTGGGATCAAACCATGCACCACGGTCCGGGTTCAGCTCAAGGACCCGGTCGAAAAATAATCTGAGACCGAAGAAGAGCGGCAAGAACATGATGAGGCTCACTGGGAGAAAGACGGCGAACCCCTCGGCCATGCGCCTTATGGAAGCTCCCCATTTTGCTCCAACCACATGGTAAACTGCAGCGAAAACCACTCCGCCTTGGGCCAGTCCCGCCCAGAAAAGGAAGTTGACCAGATAGATCTGCCAGGCCCGTATCGGGTCAAGTTGGAGGCTGGCGCCAAACGCTACCAAGCCAACGCCCAATAACCCGGTCAATCCCCAGGTCAATCCCTCGGAGACCCTAGGCCTTATGTTCCAACATTTTTCGAAGCCCTCTTGCATCAGCGCCTTCCCTTGGCGTCGTTCTTGACGATGTAGCTAATCCTTGGCATGGCGTATCTCCTCCGCACCTGCGTTTCGGAGCAGTTCGGTTACGGCGTTATAATTGTTGGTCTCGCAGCGGACCCACAAACCGAACCGATCCTCTGAGAAGCGAGGATTATAGGCTGGAACGATCTGTACCTGTGGTAGACGAGCATTCAAAAGCATGCCCCCGAGAGTCAGGAGCCCGCCGAACAGAATCGTGAGTTCGAAGACGATGATGAGGAAGGGAGGGATCGAGACAATCGGTTTGCCGCCGGTGATGAGCGGGTAATGGAGTGAAGTGGCTATGGTCAGCACAAAGCCGGTGATGGCGCCAAGAAGACAACCGATCAGCGTAAAGACACGCACCGGACTAGTCGGTTTCTCCAGTGCCTTGTCGATGGCATGGTGAGGGACGGGAGAGAGGGCTTGTATCTCGTGATAACCGGCTTGACGCAATCCTTCGATGGCCGTAAGCAGGCTATCAAGATGGGCAAAACTCCCGACAAGGCCGTCCGATAAGGCAGCCATTTTATTCCTCCTTTCCTTCCATCTTCTTTATAGGAGGCGGCAACTCTTCCTTCACCTCCACCATAGAAACCACGGGGAGAAACTTTGTGAACAAGAGAAACCAGAAAAAGAACCAGGCGAAGCTGCCGAGGGTGATGCTGATATCCACCCAGGTTGGAAAGTAAAGCCCCCAGGAATGGGGATCGTACCCATGGGCCAATGAACCAACGATGATCACGAACCGTTCCATCCACATTCCGATATTGATCAGGATCGCAATCCCGAAGAGCCAGGGGGTGCTGGTGCGGATGCGCTGGACGAAGAAGAGGAGAGGAACGAGAGAGTTAAAAAGAATCATGATCCAGAACGGAATGGCGTATGCTCCCGTCACGTTGAAAACGAAGCGTTGCCATTCCGGGATGTTATTGCTGTACCAGGTAATATAGGTCTCCACCACGTAGGCGTATCCGACGATGAGACCGGTGAGGATGATCAGCTTTGCCAGATTCTCCAGGTGTCTCTGAGTGATATAGGCATCGAGGCGGAAGATTCTCCGGACCGGAATAAGCAGGGTGATCACCATGGCTAGGCCTGAATGGATTGCGCCTGCAACAAAATAGGGGGCAAAGATAGTACTGTGCCAACCTGCGACAATGGTCTGGGCAAAATCCCAGGAGACTACGCTGTGGACCGAGATGACCAGTGGAGTAGCCAGGGCTGCCAGAAAGAGGTAAGCGGCCTTGTAGTGACGCCACTGCCGGTCGGTTCCTTGCCAACCCTGGGCCATAAAGGTGTAAAGCCGATGCCGCCATCCCGTAGTCTTGTTCCGAGCGATGGCCATGTCCGGGACCAGACCGGTAAAGAAAAAGAGGATACTGATAATCATGTAGGTCATCACTGCAAAGACGTCCCAGACCAAAGGGGAGCGAAAGTTGATCCAAAGGCCGCCCACCTGAGAATAGGGGAGAAGCCAGTAAAAGAACCAGGGACGACCGAGGTGAATGATCGGAAAGAGGCCGGCTGTGAAAAGGGCAAAGATTGTAACAGCTTCGGCAGTCCGGTAAACGCCGGCTCGCCACCGAACGCGAAATAGGTAGAGAATAGCTGATATCAAAGTCCCCGAATGGGCTATGCCCACCCAGAAGACGAAGTTGGTAATGTAGATCGCCCACATCACCGGGTGGGTAAGTCCTGAGACCCCCATGCCGTGCACTATCTGATATCGCCAGGCATAAGCACCCCATCCTAAAACGATGAGGTCGAGAAATAGCAATGTGTAGTAGCGCCACCCGGGTTTCCTCATGACCCGAAGGATGTCCTGATCGACCTGGCTGTATGTGAGCTGAGACATCTAATCCTCCACAGGGCCGGGCTTGATCTTCTTAAGATAGTTGATTGCCGGTTGCGTGTTCAGATGCTCCAAGACTCGATAATTTCGTGGGCTCGCCGCCTGCTTGGACACCCTGCTCCCGGGATCTTTCATATCTCCAAAAACTATAGCCTGGGTTGGGCAAGTTTGTGCGCATGCAGGGCTGATCTCACCATCCTTGACACGGCGTCCCTCTTCTTTCGCCGTCAACTCCTCGTGTCGGATACGCTGCACGCAAAATGTACACTTTTCCATAACCCCCATGGTCCGGACCGTGACATCCGGGTTGAGTTGGAGCTGTAGCGGCTCAGGCCACTCTGCGGTAAACCAGTTGAATCTTCGAACCTTGTAAGGACAGTTGTTGGAACAGTATCGTGTTCCGACGCAGCGATTGTAGACCTGGGCGTTAAGTCCTTCCGGACTGTGGTAGGTCGCGTAGACCGGACAAACTGGCTCACACGGCGCCTTATCGCATTGCTGGCAGAGCATGGGGAGGAAGTGTTGATCGGGATAGCCGGCCTCCCCTTCGTCGACTCGTTCGATCCGGATCCAGGACATTTCACGTCCCTTGAGCACTTCGTCTTTCCCCACGACAGGGATGTTGTTCTCAGCGGCGCAGGCAGCTACGCAGGCTCCACAGCCAATGCAGGCGTTGAGGTCGATCGCCATGCCCCAACGATGCTCCGGATGGGAATGCTCCGGATACATCTGAAGAAGGTCCGGAGGTTTCTCGCCATGACCGTCTCTTTGCAGTGTAGCCAGGGAAACGGTCTGGATGATCTCTCTCTTATGGGGACGGGCGCTTCCTTCAACCGAGGCAAAAGGCCGCCGCTTGCCCGTAGGAAAGACGAAAACTCGGGTACTGTTCCAGCGAAGCCCCCCGGAAACCGGTTCCGGTTCCGGGGAGAGAAGGGGAATCGGATTAGCGCCGCGTCCTTCCGCATAACGGCCAAAACCAGTATGTCCTTGCCCAACAGGTACGGCCACTGTCCCTGGTCGTACACCACCCGAAATATGCGAGGCCAGCTGGATGTGACCTGCTGGAGACTGTAGTCGAATTAACCCTCCTTCTTCCACCCCCAATCGCTTGGCGTCGGTGGGATGGATCTCCAGCCAACTGTCCCAGACAATCTGCGTCAATGTGTCTGGGAGCTCCTGGAGCCAGGGACGATTCGCCATGCGCCCATCATAAAGGAGGGGTGAGACATAGGGAGTTAGTATGAATGCCTCTTTTTCTCCGATAAATTTTGGAGACTCAAATCGACTCTGAAAGAGTTCAGGGCTAAGCTGGACGTCTCGTGGTGCCATAGAGGCTTGAAGGCTGCCCCGCTGAAGTGTTCCCGTCCAGAACTCCTCAAAGTTGTCAGTATGTTTGAGCTGCTGGTGCCGTTTTGTCCACTGCTCTCTCAGGTAGGCATGAAAGTTTTCCCACGGGAAGCTATTTTTTGCACCGGCCCGCTTTGCCACCGAAAGAAGCAGGTCGCCCAGGTTCCTGGTATCGTACAAGGGCTGCATGGTTGGCTGCTGCAACCCGGTTACACCATCCCAGGGCTCGTAGTCTCCCCAACTCTCTAGAAAAGTATGATCCGGCAGGATCAGGTTGGCTGCGGCCCCCGTTTCATCAAGAAAACTCGAAAAACTCACTACTAAGGGGACCTTCTCCATCGCGGTTTTAAAGCGTTCTCCTTCCGGAAGCGTGAAGACCGGATTTACCCCGGCAAGAAGTAAAACGGAGACTTTCCCTTCCTCCATAGCTTTTATGAGGTCTCGCATCTCGTGATAGGACGAAAGGTGGCCTGCCGCTGATGTCTTAGCGAAGCGGATGGTCCGGCCAACGTTGCCGGCAACATAGTTAAGGAGGTTGACTGCCAGGCAGGTCTCAGTTCCGTTGGAACCCTTGCCGTCCGCCAACGCTAGACTGGGGCGTGCCCGAGCAAAAGCTCGTGCCAAAACCTGGACCTTATCCGCTGATATCCCGGTGAGATCTGCGACCTTGCTGGGGGTAAAGGGAGTTGTCAGCTTTCGGAGTCCCTCGTCCTCCTTATCAGGCAGGGATTTCCTCAACGTGTCCCTGAGAATAACATGGATCATGCCCAACGCGAGGAACCCCTCCGTTCCCGGGCGCAGAGTGATCCACTCGTCGGCGTTTGCTCCCGTAAGAGAGAGACGGGGGCCGATATAGGCGAAGCGCCCCATCCGACCCTCCCGGTAAGTCCGCATTGAGGAAAACTGGCGTGAGTATTCTACCGGGGAGAGCCATGTCTCCAGAAAGTCGGCTCCAAAGGAGAACACTAGATCGGCCTGCTCGATGTCGTAGAAAGGGATGGCTTTAACACCGAAGGCGAGTCGATTTGCCTCCCGGAGAGATTCATAGCTGATCGTTTCGTAGCGAAGATGTTTGCCTCCTCCCATTTGCTGGAGCCATGTTTCTATCAAACGATCCATGCTCCCTGTGACAAGGGAAGTGACAAATGCGATCCGATTTCCCCGGCCCTTCAGATTCGTAAGCTGTTCGGCGACTAATTTTTCGCCCTCCTCCCAGGAGATCGGTTGGAGTTTGTGTTGTGCCCCTTTTTTTAGGGGCCGGCGAATCCGATCCGGATTGTAGAGCCCCTGCAGGCTGGCCTGCCCTCGTGCGCAGAGACGGCCCTGGTTGACCGGGTGGTCGGGATTACCTTCCACTTTTATGGCTCGTCCTTCCATCGTCTTGACCAGCATTCCACATCCTGCGGGACATTCCCGACAGGTCGTCGCGTACCAGGTGGCCTTTCCCGGGGTGATCTCCTCGTGCGGGATAAGGTACGGTATAATCTTCTCAGGAGGCTCCGCCGCACAGCCCACCATGGCTGCCGTGGCGCTTCCCGCGCCCGCGATCTTCAAAAATTCCCGCCGGTTCATCGTCATGGTTTCAGTTCCTCAATCACCGCTCACTGCTCCTTGCTCTCTCGTGTCTCTTTTCTTTTTCCTGGTCTCCTTACTAACAATTGGCCTTTGACTTTGCCTTACCTGTGGCAGGTAAGGCAATCGATACTCGCTTTCTTTTGACGGTGACAGGTCACACACTCACTCATGGAAAGCTCCTTTGCCTGTCGTACTTTCTCCATGCTCTCAACTTGACCATGACAGGTCTGACAATGGAGCCCAGCCCTGACATGGGGCCAGTGCTCAAAGAAAACAAAGTCCGGCACCCGGGTAACCTTACTCCAGACGATAGCTGCTTTCTTATCCCAGTAGCCCTTTAGTTTCTTGATTTCGGGTTTCTTAGCTGCCGTGATCTTGTGGCAACCCATGCAGCGTGCGACGGTAGGGATGCCGGCAACCGAAGACCGCCGCGCATTCACATGGCAGTATTGGCATGGAATCTTATTGTCGCCTGCGTGGATTTTGTGGCTAAACGCGATGGGTTGTGTTGGACTCGTTGCATCACTCGAAAGGCTCAGCCCCATTCCAACGGCTGAGGAAAGTAGGAGCAGAAGCACGAGCGCTGGTAACCATTTTTTCATTTCACCTAGTTTTAACTACGATTCCGTAAAACAGCAAACATTCCATGCCGGAACCTATGAGCAAGGCCTATGCCAACGATGCCTCCCCTGATTTC
>JBHHYU010000007.1:0-67677 GCA_046757725.1 Binatia bacterium | reverse complement strand
AACACGAGCATACCAAAAGTATGCTCAGGAGGGGGCCTCAATGAGTATCAGGCGCACAACGCTTCTTACGGTAGAGTCGTTGTAGCCTTGACTTTGAAACTAAAAAACCGTTATAAATACGAAATTTACTGCTTTTTGGGAAGGATATCTATGGTGTTGTGGAAAGAAAATTCTAGCCTGTCTATAATTCGGCAAGTTGGAGTTGGGACGGATGGGTAAAGCGAGCGATGAAAAGTCACCTTAGGGATCTGTTGGCCCAAGCAATTGCAAAAACCGCAGAGGGGGGAGAGCTGAAGACAACAGAACTCCCCCCTCTGTTTCTTGAGCCGCCGAAACAGAAAGAGTTTGGTGACCTGACTACGAACCTGGCAATGCTTTGGGCTAAAAAGCTCAGAAAACCTCCACGGGCGATTGCTGAAGACATCCTCGAAAACCTGGAAGATCCGGACGGGATGTTGGAGCGCATAGAAATTGCCGGGCCGGGTTTTTTGAATTTCTCTTTTTCCCCTAAGTTTCTTTACCAGTGTCTCAAAGAAATCGAAGTGCGAGGGGAACTTAATCTGGACTTAGGTCAAGGAGATAAAGTTCAAGTGGAGTTTGCAAGTGCCAACCCTACAGGCCCTCTTCATGTTGGACACGGGCGGGGCGCCGTAATCGGTGATGTTCTGGCACGTCTTTTTCAGGAGGTTGGATTTGATGTGGAAAGGGAATATTACGTCAACGATGCTGGGAAACAGATGGAGAATTTGGGTCTTTCGCTCTACTCGCGTTATCGGGAAATCTATGGTGAAAAAGTTGCATTTCCTGAGGCAGGATATCCAGGCGAATATATCAAGCAAATAGCCGGGGAGATTAAAGAGCGATGGGGAAAAAGGTTTCTCTCTGAGGAAAGAGCCTCGGCGATCAAATTTCTTATCCTTTACGGCGGTGAGACTCTGCTTACCGCCATTCGTGATGATTTGAAGAAATTTGGGATTACGTTCGATCTTTATGTAAGCGAGCAGGGGTTGAGAGAGCGAGGCGAGGTAGAAAAGACAATAGAAATTTTGCATTCTCGTGGGCTGATCTACTCGGAAGACGGAGCTCAATGGTTTAAAGCATCAGAATACGGCGATGAAAAAGATCGAACCGTGGTCAAGAGTGACGGAGAGCTTACCTACTTTGCGAGTGATATGGCCTATCATCGCAACAAATTTGAGCGGGGGTTTAAAAGACTCGTTAATGTTTGGGGTGCGGATCATCATGGTTATGTACATCGTCTGAAGGCGGCGGTTAAAGCGCTGGGATATAATCCCGACATTCTCCAAGTCCTTTTGGTACAGATGGTGCACCTCACCCGAGGTGGGGAGCCGGTGCGAATGGGAAAGCGCTTGGGTGCATTTGTATCCCTCCGAGAGGTATTGGAGGAGGTTGGTACAGATGCAGCGCGTTTTTTTTTCCTGATGCGCCGGGCAGATAGTCATCTCGATTTTGACTTGGAACTGGCCAAAAAAGAATCGAGTGAGAATCCGGTGTTTTATGTCCAGTACGCCCACGCCCGGATCTCGAGCATCTTCGAGCAGGCCCGTCAGGTAGGGTTTCACGTGAATGACTTATGGCTAAAGGATGTGGAAATGGAGCGCCTCGGGCTGCCGGAGGAGATGGAACTTATAAAACAAACAGTTCAGTTTAGTGAAGTGGTCAGAGAAAGCGTCAAGGAGCTAGAGCCGCATCGGGTGGTTTTTTATCTCCTGGAGTTGGCGGGAGAGTTTCACCGCTATTACAATCGGTTCCGAGTTATTTCGGATGACCCGGCTTTGACGCGGGCCCGCCTGTTGTTGATACGTAACGTACAGAAGGTCATTCGGAGGGGTCTGCATCTCTTAGGTATTGAGGCACCCGTGAGAATGGCTACTCACTTTGGCTCGTAGCAGAGGTCAAGGAGATACCAGCAGAGGTCAGTTTTTATGGCTGAGAATCGGAAAACAACAGGGCACCTCTATTATTTTAGTCGAGGTCAGCTCGCGGTTATTGCAGCAGGGTTTACTGTTACCTCAGTGGTCATTTTTTTCCTGGGCATGCTGATCGGGCAGGGGATAGAGGAAAGAAAACTGTTTAAGCAAGAAGAGCCGTTGGTTAAAATCCCCGTTCAGCCTCTAGCGTCGGGTTCAAAGTCGGGAGCTTCGCCTCGTGAGAGGATGACCTTCTATGACACTCTGGCTAAGGCACCACACGGGCAGCAGGGCAGAAGAAAAAAGAAAACAAAGCGCACTGTTAAGCCGGGTGTCAAAAAAGAGAAATCACCAGTCAAAGTAGAAGCGAAATTGTCTACCAGAAAAACCGCGGCTCCCGAAAAAGTATCAGCTCAAAGAGGGAACACGGAAGCGCGAGAACTGGTATGGAGCGTTCAGGTCAATGCCTATCCTCACCAGACAGGGGCGAAAAGCGTGGCTAAGAAGCTGAAAAGTAAAGGATATGATGCCTATGTCGTACCGATCACCATCCGTGGTCGAACCTGGCACCGTGTCCGCGTAGGTCATTTTGCCTCTCGAGTAGAAGCCAGGAAGCTAGAGAAGACCCTAAAAGGAAAAGAGAAATTTCCGAAGTCTTTTACCACCAGTCAGTAATGCACTCAGAAAGACATGCATTGTGAATCCGTCCATCGAGTACAGAAACAGACATAGGCGGACAGGGGACTGGCAGCTTGGTGGTTTAGCGTGATGAACATTCGAGAAGCCGTTGCAAGGTTGATCGACCGGGTCGACCTTTCTGAAGAAGAGATGACTTCGGTCATGAATCAAATCATGAGTGGAGAGGCTACCGCTTCTCAAGTTGCTTCTTTTCTCACTGCACTGCGGATGAAGGGAGAGACGGTGCAGGAGATCACAGGGGCGGCACGGGTGATGCGGGAGAAGGCCCATCACATAAAAGTTAAGTCGGATTGTATCATCGATACGTGCGGCACCGGTGGGGATCAGAAGGCAACTTTTAATATCTCCACAACCGCTGCCTTTGTTGTCGCCGGTGCCGGAGTCACGGTAGCCAAACACGGGAACCGTTCAGTCTCTAGTCAGTCAGGTAGCGCCGACGTACTGGCCGCCTTAGGGGTTAAGATTGATGTCCCTAGAGAGAGAGTTCGGCAATGTCTCGAGCAGATCGGGATTGGTTTTCTTTTTGCACCGCTCCTCCACGAGGCAATGAAGTATGCTGTCCAGCCGCGCCGGGAAATAGGCGTTAGAACGATCTTCAATCTATTAGGTCCTCTGACAAATCCGGCGGGGGCGACTCATCAGCTTGTCGGTATCTACGACGGGCAGTTGACCTCGTTGATTGCCCAGGTCTTGAACAATTTAGGGACTCTCAGAGCCATGGTCGTTCACGGGGTAGACGGATTGGATGAAATCTCTCTCTGTGGGCCCACCGACGTGTCAGAACTCCGGGACGGTCAGGTGAGTCATTATACCCTTCTGCCTGAGGAACTCGGGCTTAAGAGATGTCACCTGGAGGATCTTCACGGGGGTAGTCCTGACGAATGTGCGGAGGCTCTCAGAGCAGTTCTCCAGGGCGAGAGGGGGCCTAAACGGGACATGGTACTGCTTAATAGTGGGGCTGCCTTCTATATTAGCGGTGCAGCTGAGTCTATCGGTCAAGGAATAGGTCTTGCCATGGACTCGATTGATTCCGGGCAGGCTCAAAAAAAGCTGGAGCTGTTGATCAAGATGAGCCATGGTGGCCAATAGTAAGTGGTCAGCCATCCGAAGATCAGCGGTCAGTTTGATTTGGTTGATAGTTAAAAATCATGTTTTTGGATACTATCGTCAAACATGTCCGTGAGGAAGTTAAAAGGCGGCAGCGCCGACTGACACGCTCAGCCCTTCAGGATCGTCCCTTGTTCAATCTTCCTCGCAGGGGATTTCAAGAGAGTTTACGAGGAGATTCGCGCCATATCATTGCTGAGGTAAAAAAGGCTTCGCCGTCCAAGGGACTTATTCGGAAAGAATTCGACGCTGTGAAAATCGCAAGTGGTTTTGCCGTTAATGGAGCAAGCGCTCTCTCGGTCCTGACAGAAGAGCGCTTTTTCCAAGGAAGCCTTTTCTATTTAGAGCAGATCAGAGAGGTAGTCTCGTTACCCCTTCTGCGCAAGGATTTCATCGTGGATGAATATCAGCTGATTGAGGCTAGGAGTTTCGGAGCCGATGCGGTCTTGTTTATCGCTGCACTGCTTGATCCCGTCTTTCTTCAAGAGCTCAAGCATGAGGCTGCCTCCCTTTCCCTGGATGCACTGGTAGAGGTCCATTCTGAGGCGGAGCTTGAATGCGCTCTCAAAGCAGAGTGCGAGTTGATCGGGATCAATAACCGCGATTTACGGACCTTCGAAGTAAAAATAGAGACCACGGAACAGTTAATGCCCATCATCCCAAGCGGTAAACTGGTGGTTTGCGAGAGCGGCATTGAAAGCGTGAAACAGATCAGCAGATTAGAGGCTCTAGGGGTGCACAACTTTTTGGTGGGTGAGACATTGATGTATGCCTCAGATCCAGGGGCGAAGCTGAAAGAACTCTTATTGTGACTCGTAGCCTGTTTGCGAGAACCGCGCGTTTAGCACGTACATCCCATCACGGAGACGAGAAACGAGTACAACATCACTATGGTCAAGGTTAAAGTTTGTGGAATAACAAATTTAAAAGACGCCCTAAAGGCCGTAGAACTCGGTGCGGATGCCTTGGGCTTTAACTTTTATTCTGCGAGCCAACGCTTCGTCTCTCCCGAGCATGCCCGATTGATTCTTACAGAACTGCCCCCACACGTCTGTAACATAGCGCTCTTTGTCAATGAGCCCAGGGCGAGAGTTCAGGAGATCCTGAGCACCAGTCGTCTCGCTGCGGACAGGCAGGCGTTTAGCGGTCTACAGTTTCACGGGGAAGAAAGCCCGGAATACTGCCGTGGGTGGAGGGAGTTTAAAGTCATCAAGGCCTTTCGCGTCAAGGATCGGGAATCCTTAGGCGCTATGAGGGGGTTTCCTGCCGACTTTTATCTCCTGGACTCTTGGGCCCCTGGTTACGGCGGATCAGGTCTGTCCTTCCCATGGAGTTGGCTGCAAGGGTTGAAAGTGGACAAGCTAATTCTTGCCGGAGGGCTGGACACACAAAATGTTAGAGAGGCCATTCAGCGCCTTCATCCCTATGGGGTGGACGTCTGTACCGGCGTAGAGGCGAGGCCGGGTATCAAAGATCATGGGAAACTCAAGGAATTTCTTCTTGCTGCCAAGGGTGCCGAATAAACGAGGTCACTTCGGTATCTACGGAGGTCGGTATGTCTCGGAGACCCTTATGCCGGCCCTGCTTGAACTGGACAAAGCCTATGCTCAGGTTCGGCGCGATGCCCGCTTTCGTAGGGAGTTTCACCATTATCTACACGAGTATGCCGGCAGAGAGACCCCCCTTTATTTTGCAGAACGCCTCACCAAGTTTCTGAAGGGAGCGAAGGTCTATTTCAAGCGAGAGGATCTTTGTCATACCGGGGCTCATAAAATCAACAACACCTTGGGTCAGGCACTCTTGGCGGACAGAATGCAAAAAAAAAGAATCATCGCCGAAACAGGTGCAGGGCAGCACGGTGTGGCTACGGCCACTGTAGCTGCAAGGTTCGGCCTGGAATGCGAAATCTTTATGGGTCAAGAAGACGTCGAACGGCAATCGTTGAACGTCTTTCGGATGAAACTCCTCGGGGCCAAAGTCAGAGTCGTGGAATCTGGAAGCCGCACGTTAAAGGATGCGATGAACGAAGCCCTCAGAGATTGGGTTACTTATGTTCGGACCACCTACTATCTTATCGGTTCTGTAGCCGGGCCCCATCCCTATCCTATGATGGTACGTGATTTTCAGTCCGTTATTGGACAGGAGGCGAGGAAACAGATGCTGGCACGAGAAGGACGCCTTCCGAATTACTTGGTGGCTTGTGTAGGAGGGGGAAGCAATTCCATGGGGCTCTTTTATCCCTTCCGAAAGGATCGGCAAGTCAAGATGATTGGGGTCGAAGCGGCGGGGTTAGGACTCAGCAGTGGGCACCACGCCGCGTCTGTCCTTGGAGGCAGAGTAGGTGTCCTGCACGGGAGCAAGAGCTATCTCCTCCAGGACCGAGCAGGACAGATCCTCCATACTCACTCCATCGCCGCGGGACTCGATTACCCGGGGGTAGGCCCGGAGCTTAGTTTTCTCCGAGATGAAGGGAGGGTGCAATTTGTCTCGGCCACCGATAAGGAGGCGGTGGCAGCCCTCAAACTATTGGCAGAGGTGGAAGGCATCATCCCGGCTTTGGAAAGCGCCCATGCGGTGGCAGCGGTGATCCGGCTTGCCCCGCAGCTCGGAAAAAAACAGTTGGTCATTGTCAACCTTTCCGGCAGGGGAGATAAGGATATGAATACCGTGGGAGACTATCTCGGAGTGAGCATTTAGCGGCTGAGGAGGCAGGAACAGCTAAGGCTTTATTGAGGTAAGCGTTGTTACCTCTTGTTTGGGTTGCCATGAATCGGATTGAGGAAAAATTTACTGTTCTGAAACGTCGTGGCGAAGCCGCGTTGATCCCATTTATTACGGCTGGAGATCCTGATATCCGCACCACCTTAAGGCTTTTACAAGTGCTAGAGCTGAGCGGTGCCGACTGTATCGAATTGGGGGTCCCCTTTTCTGATCCTATGGCGGATGGACCAACTATTCAGCGAGCGTCAGAGCGTGCGTTGCAAAGCGGTACATCGCTCCCTCGCATCTTGGAGATGGTCAAGGAGTTTCGCCGAGGTTCAAAGATTCCGCTAATCCTTTTCGGCTATTACAACCCTTTTTTCCGTTACGGTGTCAGGCGGTTCACCCGGGAGGCTAAAGCTGCCGGCATGGACGGTGTCCTGTGCGTGGATCTTCCACCGGAGGAGAGCGATGAGCTAAGATACTGGACGGATGCACAAGGGTTGGATATCATATATCTTTTGGCGCCTACCAGTAATGCTGGGCGTATCCAGCTGGTAGCTCGAAGGGGCCGAGGGTTTCTTTACTATGTCTCTGTAACCGGGGTGACGGGTGTACGCCGGCGATTTGAGGACTCTCTGTCTACCGAGGTAGCCCGGGTTCGGCGATACACCACTCTTCCCGTCGGGGTTGGATTCGGCATCTCAACTCCTGAACAGGCAGCTAGGGTCGCTTCATTTGCAGATGCGGCCGTGGTGGGGAGCGCCTTGATAGAGATAGTGAAAAGGGCAAAGAAAACTCAGGAAAAGGTAAGACGCGCAGGTGCCTTTGTAGCTCGGCTAAAAAGGGCAATGAAGCAGGTCTCAAAGGCGCGTTATTAGTTCCCAGCGGTGAGCTATCAATTGGCCGCCCGAGGGGAGGCAGGAATGAAAAGGACCTTTTAGCCTAATTTTGTTGCCTAATTGCTGATGGCCGAAAATTAATCGCTGGTGGCTGACTTAAGTACCTATTAGAGTATCACATGCTATCTTATTCAGAAACGCTCAACTATATCTTCAATCTTCGTGGAGGTTCGATTGACCTGCGACTCCATCGTATGGAACAGGCCCTCTCTCTTTTCGGCTATCCGCAACGGCGTTATCCTGCTCTTCATATTGCCGGTACGAATGGAAAAGGTTCTACCGCGGCGATGTTACACCGCATTCTTTCCGCTGAGGGCTATCACGTTGCACTTTACACGTCGCCCCATGTGGTCTCGTTTACGGAGCGTATCCGGGTGGGAGAGCACGAAATTTCACCAGGGGAAGTCATTGAGCTGGCAGAGACCGTGAAGCGTCGAACGGTAAAAGAGGGGATTTCCCTTACTTTCTTTGAGTTTGTCACGGTGATGGCTCTAGTCTATTTTGCCAGCCGAAAGGTTGAGCTGGCTGTGGTAGAGGTAGGGTTGGGAGGAAGATGCGATGCGACGAATCTTGTTCTCCCTCGGGCCTCCATTATCACAAACATTTCCAGGGACCATGAGGCGTATCTCGGTGCTGATCTTCTCTCGATTGCCCGCGAGAAGGGTGGCATCATAAAAGCTGGTACCCCGGTGGTATGCGGTTCTTTATCTCAAGAGTTGGCAGATTTTTTTCTAGGGGTGGCTGAGACAAAGGGATCGGAAAGCTATTTTTTTGGGAGGGACTTCTCTTTGAGTTTGAAAGAAGGCGGTCTCTTCGACTATAAAGGATTGAAGTGGCATTTACAGGACCTTACACTAGCGCTTCGAGGGCAGTACGAGCGAGACAATGCCGCGCTTGTCCTTGGCGCATTAGAGGTCATACATGGAGATTTTCCGGTAAGTGAGGCCTCGGTGCGTAAGGGCCTCGATACGGTCTTCTGGCCGGGGCGTTTTGAGTGGATTCTGCGCCACCCTACGGTAATCTTGGATGGAGCTCACAACGGGGGGGGCACCAAGGCGCTGGTTAATGAGATCCGGAGTTTTCAGGGATTAAAAAAAGTCAAGCTGCTATTTGCCGCGATGAGAGATAAGGATTGGCACTTGATGCTGCGGGAACTTGCGGCTGTGACCAGTGAAATCGTTTTGACCCGGGTCCCCATGAAACAGTGCGCAGATCCAAGGCGACTAACAGAGGCCGTTCCCAAGGAAATACCCATGGCCGTCATCGACGATCCGAGGGAGGCCATTCGGTTCCTGATTCGGGGCGCGAAGTCAGATCAAACTATCCTTGTGGCGGGATCTCTCTATCTCTTGGGGGAAGTGAGACCTTTCCTTGCCGACATGGCGGATAGGGAATCGGCGGAAACGCCGGTTGCCATAGCCAGCTCGTAGTCAAATGGTATTTCAACACACATACGCCGCTTTTGGACTGGGTCTTTCGCTATTCTTATTTCAGACCGTTCCAGCGCTCGGGCAAGCGGTCCAATCATCAGGCGGTAAGGAAGAAAAAAAAATAAACATCACGGCGGACCATCTATCCGTAAAAGATGGAGGGGTGAAGGTGGAGGCTACGGGCAACGTAGAGGTTATACGGGGAGAGACCACGTTAAAAGCTGATGAGGTCCAGGTAAATCGAAGAACCCAGGACGTGGAGGCAACAGGTAAGGTCTCAGTAGACGACCCTCAAGGTACTCTCAAGGCAGAAAGGGCACGGCTCAATCTCGAGCGGGAAACAGGGGAGATTACAAACGGGGACATCTTTTTTATACAGCGCCATCTCAAGGTCCGCGGAGAACGCTTCAAGAAACTTTCCGGTCAAAGTTATCATATCGACGAAGGGTTTTTCACGACTTGCCTCTGTGAGTCTGGCGCTCCCCACTGGAAGATTGGGGCTGATGAGGTCGATCTTCAAGAAGACGGGACTGGGATTATCAAGCGTGGGACCTTCTATATCATGGACGTTCCTGTTTTTTATCTGCCTTACGCCTGGTTCCCTCTAAGGACCGAGAGAAAAACCGGTTTTCTCATTCCTAAGATTGGGTTTTCAAGTATAGACGACTTTAGAATCCAACAACCCTTTTTCTGGGCCATATCCAAAAACACGGATGCCACGTTCAGCGCGGACGTGGAAACCCGGTCACGGGTCGGTGTCCTGGGGCAGGTGCGAACCGTTCTGAATCAGCATGCTCAAGCCGAGTTGAACTTGTCGTATTTTAGTGAGGCTTGGCGGAATAACGCCAATGATGACATTGGGGATCGGACCATTACCGACCAGGATATTCCCCAAAACCGCTGGAGCGTGATTGCGACGCATCATCACATGAGCTCTTCAGGCTGGGAAACGTATAGCGATATCTTTGCCGTCAGCGACGACCTCTTTACCAGGGAACTGGTCGACCGGTTTGATCTCAACACCACCCGGGAGGCGGATATTCGCAGAAGCCGTTTTGATCGATCGCGCTTGGGTATCTTCAAAAGCTGGGGAGATATGCATTTCCAAGGAGAGACGAAATTTTTTCAAGATTTCATCCAACCTGACCGGGGAACCCTTCATCAAACTCCAAGATTATCCTTCTGGGGTTGGAAGGCCCTGGCTGAATCACCTATTGAGCTTCGCTGGCGTGCTGAAGGTGTTAACTATGTGAGAAAGACAGGGGCGGACGGACTGCGTTTCGATCTCCGGCCGGAGCTCGTTGTACCTTTTAGATTAATCCCTTATCTTTTGGGCTCTTTTGATTTAGCGCTTCGAGAGACGGCGTATCATCTCTATAACACCAGCGGCGGTTCGTTTGATCAGAATAATTCCAGGGAACTTGTGGAGATCAAAACTAAGCTAGGTACATCCATCGGACATGTTTTCAACTGGGGTGGGTCAGGACTCAAGAAAATCAAGCATGCCATTGAGCCGGAACTGAGCTACTTTTTTATCCCAGGTGCTCGACAACGGGATATTCCCGTTTTCGATGGCATTGATCGGATCAACCGGAGGAACCTTTTGACCTTCTCTCTGACCAACCGTCTCTGGGGGAAATTTGCGCCTGGCCCGGGACCTAAGCCGACTGATCAGACGGTGGAGCTTTTAACCAGTTCTCCGCTGGGTGATGTGCGGGAGTTGGGACGGTTAAGAGTTGCCATGAGCTACGACATCGACAAGGAGAGGAACGGTGGGGATAGCTTGTCCGATCTGGATATGGACCTGAAACTTACACCGACGCATTACGTCAGTTTAGGCTTCAAAGGGGGACTCAATCCTGGTCCCTGGCAGTTTTCCCAGGCTGCAGTCCGACTCTCGCTGACAGATCCTCGACCCATTACCCGTCGTGTTTTGGACCCGGATTTTATGAGCCCGAACCAGCTAGGCTTCAGCTTTCGCTTTATTCGGAGGAGTTTTTTATCTCCCTTGGCGGAAAATGCAAACCTTACGACTTTACCCGATGAAAAGCAGATAAGCCGTAATGTTCTCGGGCAGGTAGCCGTCAACGCCCTGGTGCACGTTACGGATTACCTCTTGGGGCTCTACAATGCCACGTACGATACCCGTGACTCACGATTTACGTCTAACCGGATAGGAGTCAAGCTTCTTTCCCAATGCGAGTGCTGGACCGTCACCTTCTCAGTTAATAAGACGACCAATCCCTCCAAAACGAGTTTCGGATTTAATTTCAACTTACTGGGGTTGGGTTCGCAGAATTCAGCGCCTCGAAGCGCTACAAAAGGGCTCGGTTTTTCCCAGTGAACCCCGTTCCTTGGATTGTAGTCCTCTGCTGCCGTTGGCATTTGACTGAAAGCATCTCGAGGTAATGGTAGATACGGCCTTTGCTGCGGTATTTTTTCCTTTCGTTTCTCTTGAGAAAATAGAAACCGTATTGAACGGAAACACGGATCAGGTCACAAAGGATGCGCCCGATGGAGGGGTTGTGAAATAAAAGCCGGCTTCGGCCTTGACGTCTGTGGTGTAATTTAAAGTAAGCCTCCGTTAGCCTTGCCCGTTCCACCTTATGATAGACAATGGACTCTCTCATATATCCTATTTTTGTTCCTGCATGGCGGATACGGTGTGCCAGCTCTATATCCTCCGAGGTCCCCGAAACCCCGGGTCCAAGCCGTTCGTCAAAGCGGCCGATCTGATCAAAGACGTTTCGATAAAGGGCAAAATTCGCCCCGTTCAAAGAACGGGTCTCTTGGGCACCGTTCGAGTATTCCAAATTCGTAACCGTTCGATAGCGCTGGAGCAAACTTAAAATATCGCTGTCCGTTGCTTCGGGAGATTGAAGACGAATGATGCCCTGAGCGACCTGGTAGGAGGTCGACAGGAAAAAACGTTGAACGGACTCAAGCCATCCTGGCTCCACAACCACATCGTCATCCAGAAAGGCCAGGAGTTCACCCCGAGCGACACCTATAGCCTCATTAAGGACGGCCGATTTTCCAGGAGTAGAAATCTTCATTGGGTAAAACGGAACGGGAAATTGTTTGGCCTCCGTTTGCAACAACTCCCAAGTCCCGTCTTTGGAATTGTTATCTCCTATAAGAATCTCGGGCTGAATGCTTTCGAGACCTCGCAGCTTGCTAAGGCTTTGCAGAAGCTCTTTTACTGTCTCGCATCGATCCCTTGTGGGAATAATGATACTCATGCTCGTTGCCTGTCGTGATTCCACGGTTAGCTGTCCTTACGACGGAGAAAGCTCAAGTGGCAAATGGTTAAGTAAAATTTGATAAGAGGGAAAAATTGCGTTATAAGAGTGCCGAATTATTAACCACTAAATAATAGCAGGTTATTATACTAGCAGTGGTTCTAGCATGCAAGAAATACTTCAACTAATCCCAAGCCTGGTACCGCTCTCAATCCAGCTCACGATGCCATCTATGGAATGCCCCGGTAGAGCGAGGACTATTGTGATCTTCTATCGACTGACAGGCAATGGGTTGAGGAGCCGGCATCCGCGGATAGACCAGTAAAATTCGAGACCATTGGAAGCAGTGAGTAAAAAACCTTCCACAACACAACCGGAGATTGACGTTTCGTGCGCAGATAGGGATGTCGTAACACTTGCAACAGGCGGCGGGATTACCCTAATGGGTAGAACTGTAGGTCGTGCGACACATGTTTTAGGTCAGATTGTACTTGCCCGCCTGCTGGCACCCGAGGCCTTTGGCTTATATGCGATTGGATGGACGATACTTCGCATTGTAGGATTGATCTCTCTCCTTGGGTTGGATCACGGAATCATTCGTTATGGTTCACCCTGCTGGAATACGGACTCCTCGAGATTCAAAGGTGTTTTGTTCCAAGCCGTTGGGTTGACACTTCTATCAGGGCTGTTGTTTGGAGGTGCCCTTGTTGCTGCAGCCCCTTGGTTGGCCGAACAGGTATTCCAAAATTCTGAATTGACCTTTGTATTACGCTGGTTTGGACTGGCAGTTTCTCTCGTTGCCGGACTGAAAGTCGTAGCAGCGGCTACCAGAGTTTCGCAGCGGATGCAGTATTCTGTTTATAGCGAGGAGCTGATTCAGCCAACCGCGAATCTCTTGCTGATTGTCACATTTTACCTTTTAGGGTGGAAGTTGTTGGGTGCGGTCGTTGCAGTGGTAGCCTCGTTTAGCATTGCTTTCATTCTGGCTCTGTGCTACACAAGACATCTATTCCCGGCAGTATTTTCTCGTCGGGTTACATTCGATTTTCCTGTCAGCAAGCTGTTTTGGTTTTCCTTACCTGTCTCTTTCGCAAGTATATTCGTAGTTTTGGTTACGCGAATCGACGTCTTAATGGTCGGTTACTTTTTGCCGGGAGTCGAGGTTGGAGTCTACCAGGCAGCCTCACAATCTTCCCTCCTATTTGCGGTTATCCTGAGCGGATTCGGCACCATCTTTTCTCCTATGATTGCTGACCTCTATCAAAAAACGGAAATGGATCGACTACAGGAATTGTTTAGGGTAAGCACCAAATGGGCGCTCTATATGAGCCTGCCGTTATTTTTAATGATTTGTTTTTTTTCGGAAGAAGTAATGATCCTACTGTTTGGTAGCGAATACAAAAGCGGCGGGTTACCTCTGCTCGTTCTGTCGGTAGGACAGCTGATCAATGCAGGAACTGGGGCGGTGGGTCTCTTGCTGCTTATGACGGGACACCAAGTTCGATGGCTTTTGATTTCTAGCTCCATGGTGGTCACTGATATTCTATTGAACTGGGTCCTTATTCCCACGCTTGGAGTCGTGGGTGCTGCTTTAGGAACCACGTGCGCTGTCGGAGGCCTCTTCTTTTTAGCTTTGTTCCAGGTAAAACGTTCATTGGGAATCTGGCCGTATGATATAAGATATTTTAAAGGGTTTCTCGCAGGAGGATTAATCATAGGAGTGCTATTGCTTGTCAGGATTCTTTTAATGATTCCTCAAAATCCCTATCATTTGTTCTTGGTGTGCCTTATGTCCTATATCATTTTTGGAAGCACCTTGATTGTTTTAGGTCTCGACAATGAAGATCTTCAATTTTTGCGGCTGCTACGAGGACGCTTGAAATAGCGTGTTACCCATCGCAGGTGCAAGCATAAGAGTCTTGTACATCACTGGCTGGGGGCGCAGTGGGAGTACCCTGCTCGGTGATATCCTGGGCCAGATCCAAGGTTTCTTTCACGCAGGAGAGCTTTGTCTTATTTGGGAGCGGGGCATAATAGAAAACAGGCTTTGTGGCTGCGGAAGTCGGCTGAAAGAGTGCGTGGTTTGGAAAAACATCTTTAGTGAGTTTTTTGCGGGAACGGAGCAAGTTGATCCATACAAGATGGTTCGTTTACGGGAAAGAGGCGCCCGCACCCACCATATTCCATTCATGTTAATGCTTGGAGGAAAGTCCCTGATAAAGTCTCGTATGCGAGAATTTCTGGCCGTTTTAGAAGGTCTCTATCAAACGGTTCAAACTAGAACTGGCAGTAGAATCATTGTCGACTCTTCAAAGTTTCCTTCCTATGGCTACCTTCTAGGAATGATACCGACGATTGATCTCTATATTGTTCATCTGATCAGAGATTCCCGTGGGACAGCATATTCCTGGGGGGGAAGAAAAATGCTGTATCCAGATTCACAAGGACCTACCTACTTTCGGCAATACAGTCCTTTGGGAAGCGCTGTCCGATGGAGCGTTAAGAATGTGGCTGCAGAGATGCTCTGGAAGCATTCTCGGGGGAGGTACCTGAGGCTACGATATGAAGATTTTATTCAAGATCCCCATGCAGCCGTTCGACGCATCCTAGATCTAGTGGAAGAGCAAGCATCCCGTCTTCCATTTGTGACGCCCAATACAGTTGAACTTAAAAGTAATCATACCGTTTCGGGGAATCCAGATCGTTTTCAGCGTGGAGCTGTGGAATTGGTACCGGATCAGAGGTGGAAAGTAGGCATGAAAAAAAAGGACAGAATTCTCGTAACCGCATTAACCTCGTTTTTACTCTTGAGATACGGCTACATCTAGCCATGCGGTGATTCCGCCGGAATGAGACAACAACTACAAGGGATGTGAGACCTTCATTGAGGGGAAATTATGGTTGGGTAGTTTGATGGTATCCGTCAGGTATTTGCGTCACCGTCTCTCAAAAACCAGGGTGCGGGCCCCTTTCATATGGCTTCGTCACAGGGGTCTTCGACCTGATGATGTCCTCATTGCCTCTTATCCGAGATCAGGAAACACCTGGCTTCGGTTCCTACTTGCTGAGATTCTTACCACCCAATCTTCCGAGTTTCAAACCATAGATCAAGTTATTCCGGAGGTGGGAAACCACCATCGTGCTGTAAGGATTCTGCCTCGGGGAGGCCGCCTTATCAAGAGCCATGAGCCGTACCGTAAAGAGTATCAGAGGGCCGTTTATTTAGTGCGTGACCCCAGAGACGTGATGCTCTCCGAATACACTTACTATAGGTCACTACAACTCTACGGCAAAGAGATGGACGCATTTCTATTACAGTTTCTGAAGGGGAAAGCGAATGGGTATGGTACCTGGGTGAATCACGTGGACTCTTGGCTGAAAGTTGCCCGTGGCAATGATCGGCATTTTTTTGTTGTGAAGTATGAGGAACTACGGCGGAAGACAGAAGACATACTTGACGGAATTCTTGACTTTCTTCATGTCCAGGTAAGCAGGAGCACAATGCGGGAGGCGATTCGAAATAACTCTATAGATCGCATGCGTGCTAAGGAACAAAATGCGTTGGACACCGTTTTCAGAAGTATCCGAGAAAATGGGAGGTTCGTGGATAAGGGCATAGTGGGAGACTGGGTTGGAAAATTAAGCAGCCAGCAAGAACAGCTCATTGAGAGCTGCGCAGGGGAGGTACTCACTCGGTTGGGATATCCAACGGGCAACGCAAAATGAATCGGGTGTAGTACGGGAAAATGGCAGCGCAGGGAACGATAAGACCCTTTTCCCTCTATCCTATTCCCCGGCCATTTCAGCCAACTTGTGTGCCGACGATAGAGGATTGAACTTGGATGAGTCTGACAGATGTGAATAAAACACTACACAAGACTAGCCTGCTCCTGTCGCTTCTTCCGAAGTATCCGTTGGAATTTTATGATCGTGTGCGTACCATCCTGGATGTTCGGTTAGAGAAGTTCTGGGTTAGGCAACCTTCATACGACTCTAAGACATTGCATGAGGCAGCCTTGGAAATTGGAGGTTTACTCGGTGTGGCGGCGAGTTCCTACGAGGATGACGTTGCCTGTAATGAGATTGCCGCAGAAGTTGGGAGAAAAGCAAGAGAGATTGCTGCAAGGGCTCCTTTTTCTCTTTCCCACAATGCAGATTTTACGCTAGCACGTATGTGCTATCTAGCCTGCAGAATGTTTAGACCTCGGGTAGTGTTAGAAACTGGTGTGGCCTATGGGGTAACGTCAGCTTTTATTTTAAAGGCTCTGGAACTCAATGACGAAGGAGTGCTGCACAGCGTGGATCTTCCACCTTTGGGCTGTGACGCAGATCAGTTTGTGGGGATTTTGATCCCGGACCGCGCAAAACGCCGATGGCGACTTCATCGAGGTGTGAGCAAGCGTGTGTTGCCTTCGCTGTTGCCACAACTAGGGCTGGTGAATATCTTTGTCCATGACAGCTTGCATACTTACAGCAATATCCTATGGGAGCTTCAGATGGTGGCGCCCTATCTGACTCAACGTTGTATCGTGATAGCAGATGATATAGACGGGAACCACGCTTTCCATGACTGGGCGACAAGGGTTAAACCCGCGTTTTGGACAACGGTACAAGAGGAAAAAAAAGAGAGCGTTTTTGGGGTAAGCGTGTTGCTTTGAAGCTAGTGTTCTCTTACCATTTCTTTGCTGGAACGATTAAGGTGGCGATGCGTGGCCCTAGGAGGCTACACCTAACTTCTGCTCATTCCCGCCGGAGACAGACCTGGAGGCATCCATAAAGAAAAATCCCGACATGCCGACAAGAGCGGACCAACTCCTTCCCTTTGTAAAAGGTTCTTGGATCCTTGATGTGGGATGCGCGGATCACGTGCCCGAACCTGGATCGCCTTATTGGGTTCACGGTCAATTGTGTAAGCATTTCCCAAATGTCGTTGGGATTGATGTGAACAAAGAAAATGTCGCAGCACTGAAAGCTCGGGGTTTCGAAAACATTTATGTAACAAGTGCCGAGACCTTCGCCCTCCAGCGGAAGTTTGACACGATTGTTGCAGGTGAAATCATAGAGCATCTTTCAAACCCCGGGTGTTTCTTCAGGGTTTGCGGGGACCACCTTGTGGATCGCGGAAGGCTGGTTCTCACAACCCCGTATCCTTTTTCTTTCCTTTTCACGTTGTATGCCTTCTTAAAATTTCCTAAGACTTGTCAGAACCCTGAACATACCTGTTGGTTCTGTCCGCAGACGCTTAAGGAATTGGCCGGGCGCTATGGGTTTCAGGCGACTCATTGGGAACTCGTAGAGGATTATCGCCCCGACGATACTTCACGCCGCTATAGATGCTTCGTTAAACTGATTTACAGGCTCCGGTGGATTATACCAAAGCGCCTGAGGTGTAATACCATGCTTTTTATTTTCCAAAAAGAGGGCAGATGAGGATTGGTCTCGTCCATAACTACTACCGGCAAGCCGGCGGTGAGGATGCGACCTTTGCTGTCGAAAGTGCCCTCCTACGGGAAAACGGTCATGAGGTGGCACAATATATTGAAGACAATCAACGGATCAACGAAATGAACCCGGTCACTGCGGCCGCCCGCAGTATCTGGTCAAGGCGATCGTCTAATCAACTGTTAAAAATGTTGTGGAAGGCTCACTATAATGTCGTACACTTTCACAATACCTTTTTACTCATTTCCCCATCGGCCTATTATGCCTGCCGTGATGCAGGGGTCCCCGTCGTACAGACGGTGCAGAACTATCGTCTACTCTGCCCTGTAGCGACTTTCTTCCGGGAGGGACAACTCTGTGAAGACTGCCTGGGTAAGACACCACCATGGCCGGGTATCCTCCATGCCTGCTATCACAACTCTCGAACGCAGACGTCAGTCGTAGCCGTCATGCTTGCCTTGCACCGATTCCTCAAAACCTGGCTGCGGTGTGTTGATATCTACATTGCGCCTACAGAGTTTATCCGGAAAAAGCACGTCGAAGGAGGTTTTCCGGCCGAGAAACTCGTCGTCAAACCGAATTTTGTTCACCCGGATCCTGGTATGCGTCAAGCTCAGGGACACTTCGCCCTCTTCGTCGGACGGCTTACGTCTGAAAAAGGTGTAGAAACTCTCCTCAAGGCCTGGCGAGTTCTGAAGGGGATACCACTTAAAATCGTCGGCAATGGGCCTCTCCAAAATAAGGTCGAGGTATACTTACGGGACCCAAAGCTGGAGCAGGTGGAGAACCTGGGGCAACGTGCACATGAGGAAGTCCTTGCCCTGATGAAGGCGGCTCGGTTTCTCGTGTTTCCGTCGGAGTGGTACGAAGCTTTCCCGGTTACACTTGTCGAAGCCTTTGCCTGTGGGGTGCCCGTAATCGTCTCGCGGCTGGGCGGGATGGCAGAGATCGTGGAAGATCAACGAATGGGATTGCATTTTACACCTGGTGACGCGGAAGATTTGGCCGCGAAGGTAGACTGGGCTTGGACAAATTCGGAGCAAACTGAGAAGATGGGATGCGAGGGACGAGTCGAATATGAAGTGAAGTACACCGCAAAACGGAACTATGAAATCCTCATGCAGATTTACCGCAGGGTTATCGAAGTAAGGAAGCGACGATGAAGTTGAAGCATTGCCTTTAACCCTGTACATCGGAAGCTCCGAGAGGAAAAAATACGGCTGTTTTTCAAAACGATGCGCCCCGGCCGTTTGGTTCTGCAATTGTGCGTAACAGTCTAGTTGCTTTATGGAAGAGATGACGGAAGCGACTCCCAAGTGTTGATCTGAGGAAGGAAACTTTCATCCGACAAAATGATGGACTTAGGTGAGAAACCTGTTCCGAAACGAAGTCAAGAAAACATGAGCGCTGGAGATAAGCACGGTTGGCCAGGTTTCAAAGTTCTGGGCGTCCAGGTGAGAGCTGTTCAGATTCCAGAGGTTGTGACCCAGATGGACTCCTGGATTCAAGAAGGAACTTATGGCCATTTTATAGTGGCAGCGAACACGCATGTCGTTATGGAATGTCGGAGAGATCCAATCCTGAAGCAAGCGGTCAATGCGGCTGATGTTGTTATGCCGGATGGTATGCCCCTTGTCCTTATGGGAAGGCGCAGAGGTTTTCCTCTAAAGGAACGGGCGTATGGCCCCGGGTTAATGAGTGCTTTCCTGCTCCATTCTGCTGTGAAACCCTATCGCCACTACTTTTACGGTAGCACGGAGAAGACGCTGGCAGCCTTGGTAATGGCCATACGTACACGCTGGCCAAAGCTAAAGATAGCGGGGACGTATGCTCCCCCGTTCCGGCCTTTGACAATTCAGGAGGATCGTAAGTTCACGGAGATCCTTAATCAAGCCGCGCCTGACGTGCTTTGGGTGGGCTTGGGCTGCCCGAAACAGGAATACTGGCTATACGAGCACCGCGATTCACTTCGGATTCCAGTGATGGCAGGTGTGGGACAGGCATTTGACCTGATTGCCGGTGTCAAGGGTCAAGCGCCAGCTTGGATGCGTGATCATGCCTTGGAATGGAGCTTCCGCCTTGCGCAGGAGCCTCGCCGGCTCTGGAAGCGATATTTGGTACAAGGTTCCGGTTTCCTGGTGAATGTCCTTTTCGAAGAGCTAGGACTGACGAAATTTGACTGACGGAAGGAGCCCCTTATGTCCAAGACGGCGCTTATTACGGGAATCACGGGGCAGGACGGTTCGTACCTTGCGGAACTGCTACTGGCTAAGGGGTATGAGGTTCATGGAATTATTCGGCGCGCATCGACATTCAATACCCGTCGCATCGATCACATCTACCAGGATCCTCATGATCCTGACGCAAAACTCTTTCTGCATTATGGTGACCTTTGCAGCGCCGAGCAGTTCGCAAGCTTGATTTACAATCTTCAACCGGATGAGATCTACCACTTGGGTGCTCAAAGTCAGGTAAAGGTCAGCTTCGAGATTCCGGAATACACGGGGGACGTCACAGGATTGAGCACGTCGCGGCTTCTAGAGGCTCTTCGACGTAGCGGGGTCAAGTCCCGTTTCTATCAAGCGTCCAGCTCTGAGATGTTTGGGTGTTCCCCTCCGCCCCAGAGTGAAACCACCCCGTTCAGTCCTCGCAGCCCGTACGCCGCGGCAAAAGTTTATGCCTACTGGATAAGCCGCGTTTACCGGGAAGGACACCAGATCTTTGCCTGTAACGGTATCCTGTTCAACCACGAAGGGCCGAGACGCGGTGAGACTTTTGTGACCCGCAAGATCACTCGTGGCATCGCCGGTATTCTGGCAGGTAAGACCAAGAAGTTATACCTGGGGAATCTCAAAGCCCTTCGGGACTGGGGTTATGCACCGGAGTACGTTAAAGCTATGTGGCTTATCCTGCAGCAGGATGTTCCCGACGACTATGTGATCGGGACCGGTCAGGCCCATTCCGTGGAGGAGTTTGTGGCAGAGGCATTCTCATACGCAAACTTGGAGTGGGAGAAATACGTTGAGGTTGATCAGCGCTACTTCCGCCCCCTGGAGGTACAGCATCTGGTAGCAGATACCACGAAGGCACGGGCCAAGCTACATTGGAAACCCAGGGTGAGCTTCCAGGAGATCGTGCGGATCATGCTGGACGCGGACCTGGAAGCCGTCGGGCTAAATTCACCTGGTGAAGGAAAAAAAATTCTAAAAGACAAGTTTGATGATTGGCATCACTGGGAGAATACAATCACGCAGGTATTGCGCCAGGAAGGGCGACCTCCGGAATAAGCGGGAAACCATGGTGAAATTCTGGCAAAGCAGGCGAGTCGTGGTAACGGGTGGGGCTGGTTTTCTCGGTTCTTATGTAGTTGAAAAGCTTCGGCAGCGGGAGTGCCGGCAGGTCTTTGCCCCTCGGAGCAGAGAATACGACCTGCGGGAAAAGGAGGCCGCTATAAGGCTCTATGAGGAACAACGCCCGGATATAGTCATCCATCTCGCAGCGGTCGTGGGTGGCATCGGCGCTAATCGTAGGCATCCGGGGAAGTTTTTTTATGAGAATGCCATCATGGGAATTCAACTTATAGAATTTGCTCGGAAGTATCACGTCGGAAAGTTTGTTACTGTTGGTACCATTTGCGCTTATCCCAAGTACACACCGGTTCCGTTTAGAGAAGAAGACCTCTGGAACGGATATCCTGAAGAGACCAATGCGCCCTATGGGCTGGCCAAGAGAATGCTACTTGTGCAGGGACAGGCCTACCGCCAAGAGTATGGTTTCAATGCTATTTACCTTCTGCCAGTAAACCTCTACGGCCCTGGTGACAATGCAGACTTGGAGACCTCGCACGTGATACCGGCAATAATCCAAAAATGCACGGAGGCTCGCCGCCGAGGTCAAGACAAGATAACTTGTTGGGGCACCGGAGAAGTTTCGAGAGAATTTTTATACGTGGAGGACGCAGCGGAGGGTATCTTGCTAGCTGCCGAAAAGTATGAAAATCCGGAGCCGGTCAATTTGGGTTCGGGAAGAGAGATATCTATCCGCAATCTGGTTGAACTTATTGCTGAACTTACTGAGTTCAAAGGGCAGATCGAATGGGACATGACCAAACCCGACGGGCAGCCGAGGCGGTGGCTAGACATTGCAAAAGCCAAACGGGAGTTTGGGTTCGTTGCTAAAATCGATCTCCGTACCGGGTTACAAAAAACCATTGACTGGTATGAGAAATCTGTCTCGATACAGACAGGGCTAGTGAGGTGAGTCTACAGTGATCATGTACGGCATCGTTTTTTTTTAAGTACGGTTTAATCGTTGTTATCGTTGCAGTTAGTTTATATGCTAGGGGGTGGAAAATTTGCGCTTGCAGATCTTAAGCTAGAAGCGGGATTATTCTATTTCCTTATTTTTGCAACCGTTTCTTTCTCCCCGGATTTTGCCCACCTCAACCTGCGACTTCTTAGCGAGTCCCCTTATTTCTGCATGGGTTATCCGTTTTCCACAGATTCACCCTTCGCGACGTACAGCCAGATCGGGGGTATCCCACTTCATGTTACCGAAATCTTCATTGGTTTCATTTTGGGTGCAATGGTGGTCCGCCGCTGGCGGAAGAAGGATGCTGTTTTCAAAAGGACGCCGCTCGATTTATGGTTGGGCCTTTGGGTGTTGGTTGGGCTGTTTGAGTTGTTTCGAGGCATCTTAAGCCATGGGCGTGTTTTGTTGGCGGCTAGGGATTTTGCACTTGTCTATTATGTCATCTTTTTTTACCTTGCCCGTGAAATATGCTCCAGGTGGCAAGACGTGCACCGGCTTATGGTCGCCTTCGTCGCCGGAACTATCCTTCGAATCGGGGTTGCCGACTGGTATTATGTTTTCGACGTTAACTACCGCCCAGATAGGTGGGTTGATTGGTCCACGTTTGGCCGCTACATGTCTGCCATTAATGGAGCTTATATCCTCATCGCGGTGCTTATAGGGGTAACGTTATGGCAAACTGTTCTTCAGAAACGGCGGGGAATCTTATTTCTGTATCTTTCGGTAGCAGGGATTAGTCTGGTTTTAACCCAATCACGAAGCCTTCTGCTTGCTCTGGTCATCGGAATGGGGGTTTTAGCTATCAGCGTACCCGTTTTCGGTGCTTTGAAACCTCTAGCCTTCCACCGATTCGTCGTAGGCACACTTCTGGCTGGATCCCTTCTGTGGCTGATGCGAGTAGGGCTGGGTCCTTCGACGCCTGCCCCTTTCCTCTCCCCTCTGCGGTTTTTGTTAACCAAGTCGGCGACAACGGTTCGAATCAAGCCGGGTGCCGCCCCCGATTGGACCGGGACGGCGCGTTTTCGTCATGATGCCTGGCTGGAGGCTTGGCGACGGTTTTCGGCCAATCCTGTCTTTGGAGAGGGCTTTGGAAAAAAGTTTGAGTTTTATGATACCGGCCAAAGGCGTTGGTGGATCAGTGACGTCCGGCCACACAATACCTACTTGACCATTCTTTATAAGATGGGTGTTACGGGATTGGCTGTTTTTATGGTAATTCACTTGGTCTTTTACTTAAACGTGTATCGAGCTCTCCGCAGGGCGCCTTCCCAGAGTGCGAGATCTATGCGTTTAGGATTTGCTGCTGCCTTTCTTGGTTTTCAAGTTTACGGATTCTTCAATCTGCTTCTCGAAAGCCCGTTCCTGGCCGTAGGTTATTGGTCTTTGATGGGAGTAATCTTTTCGTTGTCCTGCTTTGGAGAAGTAGTTGACCATGCGGATTCCAGGGGGACGTTGACAACGGCTCAGGAACTGAAGATTTAAGTATGAAACCTGATTCTTCGGTAAAGCTGGAAAGGTGGGGAATAGCGTCGGCGGCAACCCTGCGATGGGTCTTAAAAGCCCTCCAACTGCATTATCGGCAGATCATCAGGCTGGGACAGATTCTTCTGGATTTCTTGACTGTTTATACCGCAAATGCCTTCGCCTACAACCTCTATCTGTTTTTTAACCTTGGAAAACAGCACACAGATCCGACGCTTTATGAGTCCCTCAATCTGCTTGTCAGCGTGGGAGCAGTCCTCGTTTTCTCCAGTGTAGGTCTTTATAAAGAGACGGTAGGGTTTGTCAATATTGAAGAAACGCGCAAGTTAATTAAAGGAGTCTTTTACGCGGCTATTACCATTTTTGTGATCTCTTTCTTTGTCAGGGAACATCCATACTCTCGGATTACCTCAGTCCTGGCTGTGCCGCTTAATTTAATTCTCCTCTACTTCCAACGCCTTGCGATTTCAAGGATTCATAGAAACTTCCATCGTAAGGGTTATGGGGTGAGGCGGTGTTTAGTCTATGGGGCAGGGGAAACAGGTATTTCCATCGTCCGGAGACTCTTTCATAACCGGCAGCTCGGCTGGTTACCTGTTGGGTTTTTGGATGATGACCCATCAAAAGGAGGCTGTTCTTACCGGGTCACACCGGGACCGGAGGGGTTCCAATTAAGAGTTCTTGGGTCATGGAATGACTTTGAAGCGGCAGTGGAAACCTATCAGGTTAATGATCTTGTGGTGGCTACGCCCTCGGATCAGCGTTACGTGGCTCTTGAGCGTGCCATGCTCGGTTGCCAGCGACAAGGCATACAGTACCACTTCGTGCCTTCGGCTGGTCCGCATTTGTTGCCCTCTTTGGAACTTCAAGAGGTCGATGGGATCCCGCTGTTCTCACCTAAAAATGAGACTCCCCTTGTTATCTACGAACTGATGAAACGAGGCTTTGATGTCTCCCTGGCAGTAATTTCTTCCCTTTTTCTCTTGCCTGTATTTGCAATCATAGCGCTGTTGATCAAGTTGGATTCCCGGGGCTCCGTGGTTTTCCGGCAGAAGCGCACCGGGTGGGGAGGAAAGGATTTTGTCATGTACAAATTCCGAACGATGCATGCCGAAACGCCGCGCTACGCCTCTGCGCCGTCCTCTTCGAAAGATTTGCGAGTCACCCGTGTTGGGAAGTTTTTACGAAGGACCAGCCTTGATGAACTGCCGCAGCTGATCAACGTTGTCAAAGGCGATATGAGTCTGGTCGGACCGCGACCGGAAATGCCGTTTATCGTTGCAAGCTATAATGAACAGCATCGGCAACGACTGAATGTCAAGCCAGGAATTACAGGGCTATGGCAAATTAGTGGCGACAGGGCATTACAGATCCATGAGAACCTAGAGTATGATCTGTATTATATTGAGAATCGCTCTTTTTTCCTTGATCTCGCTATCCTTTTCCAGACTCTTTTCAGTGCCTTCCGGGGTGTGGGCGCGTGGTAAGAAGGGTTCTGAGATAAATGCCTTTTTTCTCCGAGCCCGTTGGAAGAATCCGCATGTCGCGCTGGGAAATAAATGAGCCGATAGACTGGTGGGGAAAGGTTGTATTTCTTTTTCTTTGCCTGGCGATAGCACTCCTGGGTGTCGGGGGTATTAAAGTTCCCTTGTTAGGCCTGCGCTTTAGTGCGTGGAGCGTTTCTCGGATGACTTTTCTTTTCTGGCTTCTCTGGAAATGTTTGGTCTGGCGGCGTTACGGCCGGCAGGAGCTGAGGTGGCAAAAAGGTTTGCTACCGACTCCGCTGCTATTCTTTTTTTCTTTTGTTACGATCTCTCTTCTCCCGGACTTCCGGGAGTGGGGGGACTACCGGTATTTTTTCTTTGCCTTTTTGCACTATATTATGGTCGTGGATGTTTTTAACCGGAAAGGAAGGCCAATGCTTCTCCTGTGCCTTTTGGGTATCGTTCCGGGGTTTCTCTTTTTTCGAGGAGTCGTGGTCGAACCATCGGTGTTGAATCTTAGCTCAATGGCTCGATTTGGCTATCCATTAGACCACGCCAACACGGCTGGTTATATCTTTTCCATAGGAATTCCCCTTTCCCTGGCCGTTATAGAAGGCAAAACTGGATGGCTTCGTCCTCTGGCAGGGTCATCTCTCGGGGCCCAGTTATTAGGATTGTTTTTTACCTATTCAAGAGGGGCTTGGTTAGGATGGGTCGTCTCGATGTTGTTTCTTGGGCTCACGGCCAAGGGGATTAAAAAGGCATGGTTGATCCTAGTGTTGGGTTTAGCAATCTTGTTCACCATTCCATCGCTCAAGAGTCGACTTCTCAACCGTGCAGATCCGCTGAATTACGGTCCCATTCACTTCCGGATCCAGCTCATTAAGGATGCGTTTGCCGTGGGAATGGAGAATCCTCTTCTGGGTGTTGGGTATGGGCGAGGTCGAGTTAAGCAGGCAGTCCGGGAGAGACGCCAGGGTACTGCGGACGAGAAAACCCGGATTTGGCATGCTCACAATGTTTACCTTGACCTTTTCGCCGGGACGGGCCTTCTGGGGCTGGGAGCTTTTCTATGGTTGCTGTCCGATGCTTTGGTTAAAATATGTCGCAGCGCTTATACGAGGCAAGGAAAAAGGTCGCGATTCGTCCACATTGGCATTGCCTCCGCCTTGATCGCCCTTATCGTGACCGGCCTTGGGGACGTTCCATTCTACCATCATGAAACACGCATATTTCTCTTTACACTTCTTGCTTTGGTCCATCTCCACTCGCGAGAGGGGCCTTCCAGCTGCACATTCAGTGAATCTGTTTAAACGGTTTTTCCCACTGTCGGAATTTGCTATTATAGGCGGGTAGAAATGCAGGATCAGGTACATAGAGGAACAAGGCTGAAAAAACCCTGGGGCTACGAGATGATCTGGGCCCATACCGACCGCTACGTAGGGAAGATCCTTCATATCAACGTGGGAGAATCCCTAAGCCTTCAGTATCACCGCGTCAAAGATGAGGCTATCCACTTGCTTCATGGCGCTATGGAGTTAGAGGTACAGGAAGCCACCGAGAGAAAAGTCCTCCGGCTTAAACCCGGGGACTGTTTTCATATTACCCCAGGAGTGACGCACCGGATGGCCGCTCTTGAGGACTGTGATGTTTTAGAGGCCTCGACACCGGAGCTGGAGGATGTGGTTCGTTTGGAAGATCGATATGGGAGGGTAAGGGCAAAATAAGAGTTCAAAGGGATCCGGGGACGAACCGAAATCCAGAAATCATAAGATAGAATCCAGATTTGGGAGGGGGACTTCTAAATTCTGATTACTGAATCCGTTTGCCTTGGATTCTCAAGCTGAACGCTAAGGTATAAGAAGAGTAACTGCAGAAACGAGAATGGGAACCTACTTGACCTTCGGAGAGCGGTTAAGAGAACGTGGTATCGTGTCCAGTGAGGAGCTGGGGCGAATCCTCAAACTGCAGCAGGACCAAAACACTCCACTGGCACGTCTGGTCGTAGAATTAGGTTTCATCTCTGAGGAGGACCTATTACCGCTCCTTAGCGATCACCTTGGGATCCCGTTGGTTTCCTTAAAAGACTTCCCGTTGGTTCCTCTTCCTATGGAACCTTTGTTTGATGCCATCGATTTTCTCAAGCTAGCTAGAATGGTTCCTATTAAGTTAGACGGCCAAGACCTCCTTGTGGCCACCGCGGACCCGACGGATCTCGCACAGTTCCATGCGCTGGAAGTAGCGACCGGGCTCAGGGTCAGACCTCGATTAGCTAAGGAAACAGAGATCACAGCCCGCATCGAGGCCCTTTTTGGCAATACCGACCCAAGCGGCTCTTTGGTGGATTCACCTGCCTCGCGAGAGGGAGAGGTCGTGGATGAGGACGAAGTGGAGCATCTGCGTGATCTGGCCTCCGAAGTGCCGGTCATCCGTCTAGTGAATCAAATGCTCAGCAGGGCCCTTGAAAGTCGGGCCTCGGATATCCATATCGAGCCGTTTGAAGACCAAATCAAGGTACGCTATCGGATTGACGGGTTGCTTCATGAAATAGATCCGCCGGCACGGCAATTCAAAGCCGCTATCATCTCCCGTTTAAAGATACTTGCTCAACTCAATATTGCTGAGAGACGGCTTCCCCAGGACGGTAGGATCAAGGTTAAACTCGCTGGTAAAGACGTTGACCTCCGTATTGCGACAATGCCAACTCTCTATGGGGAGAGCGTTGTTATTCGCCTGCTAGAGCGGTCTCAGATATTCGCTGATCTTGAGTCCCTCGGGTTTTCACCGGCCATGCACCAGCATTTCGGGGAGATGATCTCCAAACCCTATGGAATGGTTTTGGTTACTGGGCCTACGGGTAGTGGCAAGACCACAACGCTTTACGGGGCCCTGCAGAAAATCAACAACCCGGGCAAGAAAATAATTACCATAGAAGACCCAGTAGAGTATCAACTGAGCGGCATCAACCAAATCCAAGTAAAGCCTCAAATTGGCCTTACTTTTGCGAGTGGGTTACGTTCCATCGTTCGACAAGATCCCGATATCATCATGGTGGGAGAGATTCGTGATTTTGAGACGGCGGAAATTGCCGTCCAAGCTGCGCTCACAGGCCATCTCGTGTTTTCCACGTTGCACACCAATGATGCCCCTGGCGCCATCTCCCGTCTGTTGGAAATGGGAGTACAAGATTATCTCCTTGCCTCTTCTCTTCTAGGTGTCTTGGCCCAGAGACTCGTGCGCCGGCTCTGTACGGACTGTCGAACGGAAGTAGCCTCTGCTCAGTTTCAGGGTCAGGTGAAGGAAATGACCAAAATAAATGGAGGACTCCCGCACACCTTCTGGGAGGCGAACGGTTGTGAGACCTGTAGCGGCACAGGATATCTCGGGCGAGTGGGTATCTTTGAACTTCTTCCAGCAAGCCCCGAGCTTTGCAAACTTATTGTGGAGCGGGCAGATGTAGCTACTCTTCGTAGCCTGGCTATAACTCAAGGCATGGGCAGTTTAAGAGAAGATGGGTGGCAGAAGGCCTGTGATGGGACCACCACACTGACAGAGGTACTGCGGGTCACAAGGGAGGAGGCGGGGATCAACTAGAGGGCACAAGGGATTAAACGATGATGGGAGAGTACAGAATAGAGAAGTCAGAATTCTGAGGAGAGTTCTTTTGGTTTTAATTTCTGACCACCGGATGCTACGTGAGGGTACGAACGAAGCAAAGGAAGCTGCAGAATCCGGGATCCAGTAGTCAGACACAGCGTGTAGATTCTGATTCCTGGCCAACGACTTCTAAGGGAGATGTCTGCAACGGTGTAAGGTTGCAAGAATAAGGGAACTGAGAGAGATGGCGCTCTTTGAATACCGGGCCGCAGATCATTCAGGCAAGTTAGTTGAAGGAGTCATGGAGGCCGAGGCCGAGCATGGAGTTGTATCCAGGCTCCATACCATGGGTCTTATCCCTTTAAAGATTGCTTTACCAGGTGAGGCAGCAACAGCGCTCCAAAGCTCCTTTGCCTTCTTTCTCCGGAAAAAGGTAACCCAACAGGAACTCCTCAATTTTACCCGAGAGCTAAGTACACTGATTGGAGCGGGGCTTCCTCTCGACCGCGCCCTTTCCATCCTCAGCAATCTGGTTGCCAAGGAAGAGTTTAAAAGGGTTGTAAGCCTCCTTCTGGAAGGAGTTCGTGCGGGCAGGCCTCTGGCCGTTTCTATGGCGGATCACCCAGAGGTGTTTCCCCGGCTCTACGTGAATATGATCCGTGCGGGAGAGTCAGGGGGAATTCTAGAGAAAGTGTTGCACTATCTGGTGGATTATATCGAACGCTCTTTAGAACTGCGGGAGGATCTGAAATCGGCTTTGACCTACCCTGTACTTCTTACTACTGTCGCCGGGCTTTCGCTGATGGTCCTTTTTGTTTATGTGATTCCGAAGTTTTCCGTTATATTTAAGGATGTTAACGAAGCCCTTCCTTGGATGACCACTCTTCTCATCGAGTTCAGTGACGGACTGTCTCATCACGGATGGGTAATCCTTTTGCTGTTGATTGTAGGTGCCGCTGGCGGGACCTTTTATATCCGGACTGGTGAAGGGAGGCTTCGATGGGATCGTTGGCGGCTGAACCTGTGGGTGTTGGGTGACCTCCTGCGCAAACTTGAGGTGGCCCGTTTTACCCGGACCCTGGCTGCGCTGCTCAAGGGCGGAGTGCCGCTGTTAGAGGCGATGGGCACGGTTCAGGGGGTGGTTGGAAATCGACTGGTGGCAGGGGCGATAGCACAGGTTCAAAACAGGGTGAGGGAGGGGAAAGGAATCGCAGGGCCGCTCGCAGAAAGCAGACTCTTTCCTGCTCTCGCCTTGCATATGATAGCTGTAGGCGAGGAGACAGGCAGACTTGAGGGAATGCTGACCAATGTAGCCGACTATTACGACCAGGAGGTGAAGCGCACAACTAAACGTCTCACCACTCTTTTAGAACCAGTGTTAATTCTTGGAATGGGATTGGTGGTCGGTGTTGTAGTGATCTCTATGTTACTTGCGATCTTTAGTATTAATGACTTACCCCTTTGAGAAAGACAGCGAGAAAAAATTGAGAAGGAAGCGAAGCAACAGACGGGGCCAGCGAGCAATAATGACATCTCTGATTAAACTCTCCGGATCTGCCGGTTTTACGCTGATAGAGCTTCTCGTAGTGATGGTAATCATCGGCCTGCTTGCTGCCCTGGTAGCCCCTCGTTTTCTGCATCAAGAAGAAAAGGCAAAAGTCAAGGCGGCCCAGGCCCAGGTCGAGCTTTTAGGAACGGCTCTTGATACTCTGCGCCTCGATATGGGGCGCTATCCTACCAGTCAAGAGGGATTGGATGCCTTGAGCCGCTCGCCTGGAGGTTCAGAGCGCTGGGATGGGCCGTATCTTAAAAAGAAAGTTCCGGAGGATCCGTGGGGGGCGCCGTATATTTATCGCAGTCCTGGGGAGCATGGTCCTTACGACCTTTTCTCTTACGGCGCCGATGGAGCTCCGGGAGGTGAGGGGCAAAACCGCGATGTTACGAGCTGGGGCGGGTGAACGGGGTTTTTCCCTTTTAGAGCTTCTGGTAGTGCTTCTGCTTATTGGACTGAGTAGCCTGATTGTCCTGCCGTCGATTGGTCGAGGGCTTAGAAAACGAGAGCTAAGACAATCCGCTCTGAAACTTGCCGCTACGGCTCGCACCTTGCGCAGCAGAGCCGTGTATGAGAACACTCTCCAGCGCCTTATTCTCAATCCAGTGGAAAATAGCTACCGAATCTTTAGAAAAAAAAAGGTCTTTTTATCATCGGACCTCAAGATTACAGGAATCGAAGGGGGCGAGGCCCTGGGAGGGGGGCTGAAACAGTTTCTTTTCTTCCCAAACGGAAGTGCCCTTGGCGGGAAGATCGGAATTTCAAACCATACAGGCTCGGCGTCTTATACCATTGGCTTCGACCCGCTTACAGGGAAGGTGGTCGTTAAACGGGGGAGGAAATAACCTTGGGGACTCTGAACACTCAAAACTCAATACCCCCAACTCACAAGGGATTTACTCTTCTTGAGGTGGTGGTGGCGATGGCGATTGTGGGGCTGGGAGTAGTGACGCTGCTCGAACTTTTTTCTCGGGATCTACGCTTAGGGTGGAAGAGTTCGGAGAAGACTGAGGCGGCGGCCTATAGCGTACAGTTCATGAACAGAGTTTTGATCCGTCGTACATTACAGGAGGGGGGGGGAAGGGAATCCTCTGGAGACGGATATCGCTGGAGGCTTGAGATTCAAACTCTTCCTCAGGAGGAGCCGGCACTGCTTCGGTCCAACCGTTGGGAGCTAAAGGAAATTACGCTGAGGATGCGGTATGGGAATCGGGGGCGTGGGAGGCCGTTGGCGATGAAGACATTGCGTTTGGTAAAGAAAAATCCATGAAATCTCAATCTTTAGGTTTTAAAGACTCAACTGGGTTCACTTTGATCGAGCTATCCATTGCCATGGCACTCTTGGCCCTGATGGTGACCATTCTCTATGGGGTCTTCTATGTGGCTCATCGGTCAGTGGAGAGGTGGGAGGCTCGTTCGGAAAAGAGTGAGAAGCTTCGTTCCCTTGTGGATATTTTAGGGAGGTATATACGGTCGGCCTATCCCTACCGCTCCTCGCCACGGGATCCCGCTGTCTTTTTTTCCGGTGAAGAAAAACAGCTTACCTTTGTGTCGGCGCAGTCCCTGGGATTGGGGGGTAGAGGTATGGCCAAGGTGAGCCTAACCTCGGATGCGGAGGAATCCGGGGTCTTGGTCCTTAAGGAAGAGATCCCAGCGTGGACGGAAGGTGAAGTGGAGGGTGAGGGTTACATAAATAGTATTGTTCTCCTCCGGGAAATAAAAGAGTTTCACATAGATTATCTAGATCCTAAGAGCGAAGACGAGAACTGGCTCCCCACTTGGGATGGGAGCGAACGGAGACAACTCCCTCGAGCGGTTCGCCTGAGCCATCAGGGAAAGCAAGGGAAGATGAAGCACTGGGTTTTCCCAATCATGATGAGCGTTTTGGGACAATGACGTCCATCTTGAAGTTCAGTTTGAGAAACCTTCATTTGTCCAGGGACCGGGGTGTAGCCCTGGTGGTTGTGCTGTGGATCTTTATTTTTCTCTTTGTTGTGGCGTTTAACTTTAGCTCTTCAGTTCGAGAAGAGGGAATGGCGACGCACCATTACACGGAAGAGGCCGAAGGCTATTATCTGGCGCTTGCGGGTTTTGAGAAAGGGCTTTTTCACCTCCTGGAAGAACGGGCAGAACAGAGCCGGGGTCTTGGAGCGGAGGCGACCCTGGCACCGCCCCAGGAAATCGTAGATGGTCGTTGGCACAAGGGAAATCTGGGAGAGGGTGTTTACCGTGTTCGTCTGGTTGATGAAGGTGGAAAAATCAACCTTAATCGGGCTGACTCAGAAACCTTGGGACGTATCTTTGAGAACCTCAATGTTGAAGAGCCTCGCCGGACTATTCTGATCGATTCAATTTTGGATTGGCGTGACAGAGATGATCTTCATAGGACCAATGGGGCGGAAAACGACTACTACCTTTCCCTTTCCCCTCCGTATACCGCGAAGAATGGTACATTCGATGCGGTTGAAGACCTCCTTTGGGTGCGAGGAATGAGCCGAGAGCTTTTTTATGGACAGGGCGAGACTGGGGATGATGATTTTCGGAAAGTGGGGTTAAACGAAATTTTCACTGTGGACAGTCCTATGAATCGGGTTAACCTACGAACGGCTTCAGCCACCGTCATCCGCGTGCTTGTGGGGTTGTCTTTGGAGAAAAGTCAAGAGTTTGTGAAGGAGAGAGAACAGCTCTCTGAAAAAACCCTCGCAGACCTCATGCAGCTTTTAGGAATAACGGCTGGGAATGCGGCGCTCCGACAATTTGTTTTTACGACCCCTTCTGTGATTACCATTGAAGCTTTAGGACATCAAGCGGAGTCTTCCACTCAGCGCCGGGTCAGGGGTGTGGTTCGAGTCGTAGGGGGCAATCGAGGATTTGAACTTGTACGCTGGGTAGATCGGGAGACCGGGAGGTTATAGGGCGCACAGAGGAGTCCCCTTAGGCTACTTGTTTGATGGAGAGTAACACTTGATTTACCCTCGATGGTTTCAAAGTTTGGCTAGGGCCGATTTTCTCCAGAGCGTGGGGATCTATGTGATGACGGATCGCGTTTCCCTTGTACGCATGCGCAAAAATCTTTGTCGCCTTTCCGTAGCCGAAGAGGAGGCACGAAATATCCCGCCTAGGAGGAGTGCCACCGAAATATCCTCTTTAACCGGCTGGATTCCTGATGACGTAAGGGAGGTGGCGCTAAGAGAAGAGTCGGAGACACGTCGGCAGGCCTTGAGGGAAGCGATCCATTCCCTTTTGCCCCACTTCCGGCCGGCTAATGATCCGGTTTACATCTGCCTTTCTTCGGATCATGTGGTAGCGCGTTCCCTCTTTTTACCCCACCTTGCAGAGGAAAACTTGCGGCAGGTCGTGAACTATGAGATCAAAAGGCTGCTCCCTTTCCGCCAGGAGCAAGTCTATTACGATTGTTTGCCAATCGGGAGAAGAGGGGACAAAGTGGGGGTTCTTCTCTTTGCCGTTCCCAAACAAATCTTGGATGAGATTTTCGATGCCCTGTCCGATTTCGGCGTGAAGCCCAAAGGGGTAGAGCCGGCAGCTACAGCACTTTCCAATTATCTTTTCTATTGCACTGGTGGTCTTTCCGGTCCAGCTCTTGTTTTGGGAAGTCAGGATCATGCGTGGGAAATGATCGGACTAAACGGCGAAAACAATGGCTGGGGGCAAAAACCGGAGATTCTCTTTACCCATTGGTTGCCTCAAGATGACTTGATCCTAGGCCCTGGAAGAGAACTCTTTCAGACTTCCCTACGTGGGTCTACCAGATTTTTTAGCTGGGGAGACATCGCGGATTTTCTCCCCGCCGTAGATCAGGAGCCGCTTGCCCCTCAGGATCTGATGGAACTGGCAGGAGAAGGGACGTTCGGAGGTAAGGGAGTGAACCATCCCTGTTACCTTCCTGCAGTCGGGGCTGCGTTGCACGGGCTTCGGGAGGCAACCTTTACGGTCAATCTTCTTTCCGATGATGGTGACGAGGGCTGGGGAAGTGCGCTTTCCTGGCTGAATACCTGCCTCACTATTTTATTTTTGGTTGGGTTGATCGTTTGGGGAGCGAGCTACCCTATAAAGGACGAGATTCGGCTCACCCGGCTTCAAACAGAGATCGACAAGGTTGAACCCTATGTCAAATCTCTGCGCCGTAAAGAAGAAGAACTCCAGAAGCTGCGCAAACAGATCTCTCCTCTCTCCAGGTTAGGCGATCGCAGGGGAGCGATTCTTCACGCCCTGGACGAGCTTTCCCGCATCATGCCGGGAAGCGCCTACCTTTCTAATCTGAAATATCGAGACGGTCGCATAGAGCTTCGGGGTAGTGCGGAGAATGCCTCCAACCTGGTCCCGATTCTCGAGCGTTCCCTGTTATTTAAGAATGTACGATTCAATGCACCTTCCACTCGAAGGAGGGATGGTCGTGAGACCTTCTCCCTTAAGGCGGACATGGAATGGACCCAGGGGAAGGAGGTCCGTCCGTGACATCTCTGTGGATGAGGCTTTCCAGGCGAGAAAAGATCCTCGTAGCATCGGCTGTGTCTATCCTCCTCTTGGTCCTAGGCCGTTTCTTTGTGGTGTCACCTATGCTCGAGCGCAGGGCCTGGGTTAGAAACCAGCTTGAGATCCAGCCTCAGCTCCAAGAGAGAAACCTCAAGTATATTAACCACAAGAACGAGATAGAGGATGGGCTTAAGCAAGTCAAAAAACAAAGGAAAGTTCTACAGCCTGCTTTGCTTTCGGGCGATACTCCTTCTGTGAGTGCCTCGAGTCTCCAGGAGATCATACAGAGCATTGCAGCCCGCGCGGGTACCCAGGTTATAACCACCAAGGTATTGAATCCTGAGATAAAGGGAGGCTACACACGGATCCGCATTCAGGTGGAGGTGAGCGGGCAGATTGATCAGGTAGTGAATCTGCTCAAAGGGATTGGGTCTGCAAAAAAACTTCTGGTTGCGACCGAAATGAATATTCGCTCGCTATTCAGACCCCGGGTTGTGCGGCGGCGACGCGTAGCTTCGAAGGTTCGCTCAGGACAGTTGCGTGCGCGTTTGGTTATTTCCGGCATTGCCCGGAGCCGGGCGGCGCCTCAACCATCGGTCTAGTCAGCATCTCCTCAGAAACCATCATCATCCTCCGTCTTATTTGTAGTCGTCCCTGAGTGTTTTGATGACGTCTGGGGACTTCTGTTGCTTTCTTGCGATCAGCCCGTCAAAAATAAATACCGGCTATTTTCTTTGCTGCGAGATGGGAACTCAAAAAACTTTATAACATTGCCTTGGAATTTACCATGTTCATGAAACATCCTTCCAGATTGACCTGAGGTGCTTTTAGGAGTACATTCAAGCGGCGTTGACCTGTGGAGGAATGAACAATTCTTAAACGTTCTTCACTACTTAGCCTCTTTCTCCTGCTTGCTATCCTGTTCGTCGTGACAAGCATTTTCCACCTTTGGCAAGAAGAGCCCCCTACGCCAGGCAAAGCTGGAACAAGAAAAGACTCTTCTGTCATCAGGAAGTCCAAGAGAGAACCACCGCAATTACCGGCGGTTCGCACCAAGAACATCATCGACAAGAACCTTTTTGCTCCGGATAGGGGGACAGGAAAACCGCTAGGTGCCATAGCAACGTCCGGTAATACGCAGCGGTTACAGCGTATGATCCTTCTGGGGACCGCCATTCTGGGCGGAAGCCGATATGCTGTCCTACAGGAACCGGCTGGTTCACCTGGAACGGGTTCAAGGTCCAAGCCAAGAGAAAAAGGCCCCATCCGTCTCAAGCTGGGAGACCAATTAGAAGGGTTCAGTTTAACTGAAATTCGCGAAGAGGCGGTTGTTTTCACTAAGGGGAGTTCAACGGTGAAGCTCTCTATAGATTTTTCTCGTAAAGTAGAGGTGCCGAGGCGGAAACAGAGACCTTCGGCCCGGCATAAACGCACGCGGCGCCGTACACCTAGAGCCTCTCGACAAGAGGCCGAACCATCAAGAGCTCCCTAGCGAATAAATGGACCGGGAGTGATGGGAGTGACTGAAAAAAGGTATCTACGCGACAGAAATCAAAGAGTCCTGTTTGTTCAAAAGGCGGAACCTAAACTCAAACACTTAGCTGATACTAGGTTTGCATGATTTTTGCTTAATTTAAGCATGTTCGTAGGCAAGATACTAAAAATATGTTTTATTTTAGGCGTTAAGCTTCGATACGATGGGATTGAAAGTTTTTTCGTTTGACAAAGGGCTGTCATCTAGTGGAAAATTAACCCCTTTCGTAGAGCAGATTGTCACTGCCAGAGGTTTTTAAAGAGCCGAGGACTGTTTCTATGGACTTTATTAGCGCTCTCCAGCATAGAAAATCCGCACCAAATGGGTTTTTGTATATTTTTTCTTGTCTTGGGTTAGCCCTAATAACGGCGATTCTTGGTGGCTGTACTATGCCAATCGATGGGGAAAAGACGCTCGAAGAGCCTCCTGTCAGTGATCTTCAGTCTCAAACGTTGGTTGTAGCAGATTCTGGTATTCCCGATGCTCCTTCGCCATCTCTTTTACATCGAACGGCAGCGCAAGCAGAGAAAAAAAAGAGCAGTCAAACGCCCTCCCAGGCTGAGAACCCGGACGCGGGTGAACCGAAGACAGCTCCTATCCCACCGACGCGGCGCCATGGGGTTACGGCTAAAACCGGTTCGGCAACGGAGCAACTGGTCTCTTTAAATTTTAGCCAGGTTGACCTCGTGGAGATTATCCATGTTCTCGCCCAACATCTGAAGCTAACCTATACCATCGACCCTAAAGTTAAAGGGACCGTTACCATTCACAGCGCGGAGCCTCTTAGAAAAGAGGATCTCCTGCCTATCTTTCATCAGATCCTGCGGATGAATAATGCTGTGGCGGTCAAGACCGGTGATCTCTACCGTATCATTCCCATCGAAGAAGGCAAAGGTGTTGTCCGTCCAGCCGCGAAGGGAACAGGGGATAGCTACGCGCTTCAGGTACTGCCTGTACGTTTTCTTTCTGTCACGGAGATGAAAAAACTCCTCACCCCTTTTATTACTCCAGGGGGCGAGATACTGGATTATCCGAGAGGAAACTTTCTTATCGTTATGGATCTTCCCTCAAATATCCAGCGGCTCAAAGAGATTAAAGATCTGATCGATGTCAATGTCTTTGCCGGAGTCCGGATGGAGCTCTATCAACCCAAGATCGCGAGTGCCGATGATCTGGCGGGGGAGATGACCAAGATCATGCAGGCCTACGCCGCCTCGGCTACTCAGGCAGAGAATTTTGCTGCCGAGTTTATCTCTCTCCCGCGGACGAATAAGCTTTTGGTCATCAGCCATAGCGAGGCGGCCTGGACCTACGTCAAGCGATGGTTGGATCGTATCGACGTTCTAACGGAAGGGCCGGGGAGAAGGATTTTTATCTATCCAGTGGAAAACGGGAAGGCCACAGATCTGGCAGATATCCTCAACCAGGTCTATGGCACCTCTACGGTTGCAGCCAAAAGGGAAACACTGACTCTTAAAGATTTTCATGGAACCCTATCTGGGGGATCACGAGGCGGGAGCCTATCCGGCACTTCTGCGACAACGCCTGGTAGTCCTACGGCTGCTGGCGGTTCCTCTGGGCTTTTTGCTGTGACTCCTGCTCCAACCCCTGCGCCTTCTCGACGGCCGTCTGCAGTTCAGGCCCAAAGGGGAGCTGCGCCTGTGGTTGCCTCCTCACCTGGTAAAACGGAAAATGAAAGAATCCGTATCGTGGCCGATCCGGCGACGAATTCCCTGATTATTTTTGGCACCACCCAGGAGTACCAGAACATCAAAGGGGTACTCAAAAAGCTGGATCTGGTTCCACGTCAGGTTCTTATGGATGTCCTCGTAGCTGAGGTGACACTAACCGATGATCTCGCCTTTGGCGTAGACTATGCGATACGAAGAAAAGGTAGTGTTAAAGGAGTTTCTCCCAGCCTTGAGGGCAAGGGGTCCTTAACGGGCACACTGCCTTTAACCTTTCCTACTGGTCTTACCTCTATCATTACCTCTGGCGATGACTTCCGAGCGATTCTCAATGCCTTGATGGAGGATTCGAAAGTCAAGGTGCTATCGCATCCGGCTATTCTGGCTGCAGATAACCGGCCAGCACGTATTCAAGTTGGAAGTGAAGAGCCCATAGCAACAGGCTCGACCACCGCTCAAGTCGGCACCGCTGCCTCCAGCACGACGATTCAGTTTCGCAATCTCGGTAGGATCCTTACCATCATTCCTCAGGTCAACTCTAAGGGATTGGTTCATCTTCAAGTCAAAGTCGAGGTCAGTGAGCGCGGTGACCTTGTGCAAGTTGGGGCCGATCAATTCTTTTCCTTCGATACGAGGGATGCAGAGACCACGGCTGTGGTTCAAGATGGAGATACTCTGACGATCGGGGGGATCATCACCGAAAGAAAAAGCCGAGACCGCACCGGGATTCCTTATCTTATGGATATTCCAGTGCTTGGCCGCTTCTTCGGCCTAACTACGGATAAGGTAGAACGAACGGAACTTGTGATCCTGATAACCCCTCACGTTATGCGCAACCGGGAAGAGGCTCAGGCAGTAACTAAAGAGTTTTTGGAAAAGGTCTCGACGGTTAAGAGAGAATTGGAGAGGGTGAAAAAAGAGGAAGCCAAGAAACGAGAAAAAGGGAAAACGATCTCCCCCACTCCAATTCCTGCCGCTCCGCCAAAGAAACAAGGAAAAGTAGACCAGAAGAAGACCACCGTTACTGATCCTTTAGACAAGTCTCCGGCCGCCACGCCGACGATCACCAAGGAGTCGTTACACGAGGTTAAAAAAGAGATCCAGCCGGAACGTCCCAAGTCGGAGCCCCCGGTCATGGAGACCAGTGCGGTCGTTCTCACAAAGGAAACAGCCGTGTCTCCGCGAACAGGCGTAGCACAGAGCTCCGGAACAACCGGACATCGAAGGGTTCTATGGACTGTTCAGGTAAGTGCTTTTCCCTTTGAGCCCCTGTCGCGGGAGTTGGCCCAAAGGCTCATGAAACAGGGTTACGATGCCTATACCACCAAGGCCAACGTAAAAGGGCGCACCTGGTACCGTGTTCGTGTCGGTCGTTTAGCCACAAGGAGGCAGGCGAAGAAGCTAAAGGAATCATTAGTGAAAGCAGGAAACTTCAGTCAAGCCTTCATTACTTTTCAGTAGTTGCCTATCGGTTTTTCTTGATTGGATGATCCCACCACCATGGTTCTTGAAATGGTTCCAATCCTCCATCTTGCCTACACGCGATTGACTGATCTGAGCCGCTTGCCGAGTTCCACCCGAGAAAAGGCCTGGGAGAGCGCCAATGATTCACACTTCGGTTTAAGGGAAGTCCGGCTCTAAAAGTTCCACTTTTTAGATACGAAAGACTGATCTATATCTGGCGAAAACTGATTCTCCGGCCCCACGCTCTCTCTTTCCGGCATGCTTAGTTCGGTGCACAAGACGGTTAGCTGTGTGCGGCGTACTGCCGTCAACAGCATCTGCTGTTACCTGTGACCAAAAATTAACGAGAAATAAGTGAAACTTCCCACTCATTTTTTGTAATAGAATGTTTAGTTCCTACCCTTGCTTGATAACGTTCCCTCAAGTAAACTTCACGGTGGTTAGGAAATGGTTTATGGTGCTTAATTCTTTTGACTTGAAGGTACTGGTCAGGGGTGGTGGCGAGATGGCCAGCGGCATCGCCTACCGCCTGCACCGCTGTCATATGAAGGTCATGATTACGGAAGTAGCCGTGCCGACGGCTGTGCGCCGAAAAGTGGCGTTTGCCGAAGCGGTCTATGAGGGAAGTCAGGTAGTGGAAGAGGTGCGCGCCGTCAAGGTATCCAACTCGGATGAGGCTCAGAGAATTTGGGAAGATGGCGCTATCCCACTATTTGTCGACCCGGAGGCCAAGGTTCGAGACATTCTTAAGCCGACGGTGGTGGTAGATGCCATTATGGCCAAAAGAAATACCGGTACGACTAAGTTTCATGCCCCGCTAGTTATTGGGGTGGGGCCGGGCTTCACTGCCGGAGTAGAGGTCCATGCAGTAGTGGAGAGCAATCGAGGTCATAATCTAGGAAGAGTCCTCTGGAAAGGTCAGGCAGAGCAAAATACGGGTGCCCCGGCTTCTGTTGCGGGCTATACGGATGAAAGGGTCTTACGGATTCCCCAGAGCGGAACTTTTAAAGCCCGGCATGAGATCGGGGACCTGCTGAACGCAGGGGAAGTGGTGGCTCAGGTGAATGGGTGTCCTATCCGAGCTCAGATCAAAGGTGTCCTACGAGGGCTGCTCAAGCATGGCATTGCGGTAGAGGGAGGCATTAAGGCTGGAGATATTGATCCTCGGGAGGAAACGGGGTACGCTTATTTAATTTCCGACAAGGCCAGGGCCATTGCGGGAGGAGTATTAGAAGCCATTCTTCATTCTCTAAAGGACTTAAGTCTCCATACTATTTGAGTTCTGATTTTATAACGGGTGAAAGGGTAGGAGTGAATCCAAAGACGCTTACTATTGAGAGGATCCAACAGGCCCTGCGGGAGCAACAATATATCTGCGATCGGTCCCTAGCCACGGTGGTCTACCTTTCTATCATGATGGGCAAGCCGGTCTTGCTGGAAGGGGAAGCGGGTGTGGGTAAAACCGAAATTGCCAAAGTACTGGCCGAGGTGATGGAGACGAGACTGATTCGTCTTCAGTGTTATGAAGGGCTCGATGCCAACACGGCGCTCTACGAATGGAATTATCCGAAGCAGATGCTACGGATCAAACTGGAGGAGATCCGCCGTGGAGATCGTGAGGCTGTGGAGACGGAGATCTTTACCGAAGAGTATCTAATCCATCGGCCGTTGTTAGAGGCTATTCAAAGTAACGGTGTTACTCCGCCGGTCCTCCTCATTGACGAGATCGATCGAGCGGATATGGAATTTGAGGCCTTTTTGTTGGAGGTCCTTTCTGATTTTCAGATTACTATACCTGAGATCGGAACCATTCGCGCCAAGCTTCGTCCGTATGTCTTTTTGACTTCCAATCGGACTCGGGAGATTCACGACGCCTTGAAACGCCGCTGCTTGTATCACTGGATTGATTATCCGACTTTTGAGAAAGAATACGAGATCATCATGACCAAATTTCCGCAGGTTCAAGGCATCCTGGCCGGGCAGATCTGCACGTTTATGCAACAGGTGCGGCAGATGAATTTTTACAAGCGCCCAGGGGTGGCGGAGACGCTGGATTGGGCGTCTGCCTTGATTGCTCTTCATCGGCATGAACTAGATCAAAAAACCGTGGAGGAGACCATGGGGTGTGTTTTTAAATACAGGGAGGACCTGCACCACCTCCAGGAGGAACTTTCAGAGAAAAGGTTGGACTTGGACCAGATGTTGAAGCCATCCCCAGAACTCCAGGCATAGGTGAGCCATGCAAATCCAAGATGAGGCCATCATTAAAGCGGTGAACCGTTTCTCCTCGATTCGGGGCCAGGGCACCCTAGCCAATCTGTTGGCTTTTGCCCGGATTCTCAAGCAGATGGAGATTAATGTTGGTCTGAGTCAAGTGATAGACGCGAGCCGCTCCTTTGAGTTTGTGAATATCGCACAAAAGGAAGATTTCCGTACCGTATTGCGGTCCAATCTGGTCTCAGAAAAAGATGAGGTTCCTATATTCGAACGTGTTTTTAATTACTTTTGGCAGGACCTCGGTCCGGCTGAGTCACCTATGGAGTCGGTGGAGGTGGCGGCGGCTTCCTCAAAGGAGCGGGATTGGGAATCAGGTGGTGCAGGGGGTGGACTCGAGGAAGTAGTCGCAGAAGTTTCCAGCCGGGACTCCAGGGTGAACGAGGAATCGGAACGGATTCCTGTACCCACCTATAGCCCGAGTGAGGTCCTGAGCAAGAAAGATTTCAGTGAATTGAGCGTCGAACAAAGCCGCGCCGTAAGCCGCGCCATACTCTTGATCGCTACCAAGATCGCTACGCAGGTAAGTCGGCGGAAAAAGCGTGCGGTGAAGGGGGATGGGATGGATCCCCGCTGGACCATGCGTAGAAACATTAAATACGGAGGGGAAATCATTGAACTGGTCTCCCGCAAACGGAGGATCAAGAAGACCCGTGTGGTTTTGCTCTGTGATGTCAGTGGCTCCATGGATTGTTACAGTCGTTTCTTAATCCAGTTTATGTACGGACTTCAGAATGAGCTTTGGGGAGTGGAGACCTTCGTATTCAGCACCTCCTTAAGCCGCATCACCCACCTGATTCGTACTAAGAATATAGGAAGCGCCCTGGATCGAATTTCCAATTCCGTCTTAGGGTGGTCTGGGGGCACCAATATTGGACGGTCGCTTTATACTTTTAACCGGGAATTCGCTCCTAATCTGGTTAGCCATCGGACCGTCATTGTTGTTATCAGTGACGGGTGGGATCGGGGAGACGTGGGCCTTCTGGAACGGGAAATGAGAAATCTCAAAAGGCGGTGTCATAAAATCATCTGGCTTAATCCACTATTGGCCAGCGAAAATTACGAGCCTTTGTGCAAGGGAATGCAGGTGGTGCTTCCCTATCTGGATCTCTTTTTATCGGTGCACAATCTGAACAGTCTGATCACTTTGGGTCGTACCCTGCAAAAGCTGGTAGCGTAATAGGGAGGTAAAAGTGGAGTCCGTTTATCGCCAAGTCCAGGAGTATCTTGAAAAGGGGGAGACGCTAGCGGTAGCTACGATAGTTTCGACACGGGGCTCAACTCCTAGAGAGGTCGGGGCCAAGATGGTGGTGACCGCTTGGGGGGAAATTTTGGGGACCATCGGCGGTGGTTGTGGTGAGGCAGATGTGAAGCGTGAGGCAATTGAAGTGATCCGAACACACAAACCCAGGTTGGTCCAGGTGGATCTCCTGGATGACATCTCTTCCGATAGCCCGGCGGTCTGCGGCGGGATTATGAATATTTTCATTGATCCCTGGTGGAAGGAACGTAAAGCAGAGACATTGGACTGACGATAATGCGTGGGTTGGCCGAAGAGTTGATTCAGGTTGAGCAGGAAGGTGCCGCCGCGGTGTTGGTGACGGTCGTGGAGAACGGCGGAAACAGCCAGATTGCGCCCGGCGACAAATGCCTCGTTCATGAAGGGAAGATCCGGTTAGGGACCATTCACCATAAACCATTCCTGGAGGCCATCCTGAGGGAAGCTGACATTCGCCTGGGGGAGGTGAAATCCAAGTTGGTGCAGCTCGAGATCCCCGGTACGGCAGAGAAGGCGGAGGTCTTTTTTGAAGTTATGGCCTCTGCGCTTAGGTTGGTTGTTGTCGGCGCAGGTCACATCGCCGTGCCCGTGGTCAAGTTTGCCAAACTATTAGATTTTTATGTAACGGTCCTTGACGATCGTCTCCTTTTTGCCAATCGAGACAGATTTCCTGACGCGGATGAGATTCTAGTAGGGGATATGGCGGAGATTCTGAAGAGCCGTCGCATTACCTCCTCCACCTATATTGTCCTTATCACTCGGGGCCATAAATATGATGAGCCCTGTCTTCGTGAAATCATTTATAGTCCGGCGAAGTACATCGGGATGATCGGGAGCAGGCGACGGACCAAAGCGTGTTTTCAGAGATTCAGTGAAGAAGGTAGGATCGCCGAAGAGGTTATCCAAAAAGTCTATGCCCCCATTGGTTTGGAAATCAATTCCGAGACTCCCGAGGAAATCGCTCTAGCTATTCTTGCTGAGATCGTTAAAGTACGTCGAGGTGGCAAAGCCGAATCTCTGTCGGGTCATTAGTTTAAGGTGACGGAAAGAAGAAAGTTAGTAGGTGTTGTGTACTCCGATCTAGGTGAGGGCGCGTCGTTTATGTCGTTAAGGTGGGTACAGACGGGTCTCCAGGAAAAGCTAGGTTTCTCACCGTACCCCGCAACGTTCAATGTGCGCCTGGAGTCAGATAAAGAAGTAGCACGATGGCAGGAGATTCAAAGAGAGAAGAGTGGAATGGAGCTTTCGCCGGTGGATTCCTCGTTTTGCCATGCTCGTATTTTTCCGGTAGAGATTTGGGGAAGGTTGCGAGGTGCGGTGCTTTTTCCTGAGGTCGAGGACTATCCGGCTAATAAACTAGAGGTGATCGCACCGGTGCGAATTAAGGAGGAGTTTCAGGTGCGGGACGGAGATCGGATTACTTTGGAGTTTTTAACTTAAATCGATGCGTCGCCTAATTGTAGGAATATCGGGGGCTACGGGCGCCATCTATGGAGTCCGTATTTTGGAGACCCTGGCACGGGTGAAAGATATAGAGACCCATCTGGTGATGACCCGTGCCGGTAAAATGACTATCCAGGTCGAGACTCCTTATTCCCCTAAGGATGTAGAAAGCATGGCGGATGTCGTTCATGATATCAGCAATGTCGGCGCGAGCATATCGAGCGGCTCGTTTCGTACGGAGGGCATGGTGATTGCTCCCTGTTCCATGAAGTCGATGGGTGGCATTGCTCTTTCCGTGGGAGGAGACCTTCTCGTTAGAGCTGCGGATGTCGTGCTGAAGGAGAGAAAGAAGCTGGTCCTGGTAGTGCGCGAGACCCCCCTCCATTTGGGACATCTCGAGAGCATGACCTCCCTGACCCGGATCGGGGCGGTCATCTTTCCGCCGGTCCCGGCCTTTTATCACAGGCCCAAAACGCTCGATGATGTCATCAATCAGACAGTCACCCGTATCCTTGACCAGTTTGGGATCGATGTGGCGCTCTTTGAGAGATGGAGCGACGAGCAGATAAGTCGTTATCCTGAACCGGCCAAGCCGGTTTCCCTTGCGAAAGGGAAGCGAGCCAGGCGGGTAGACCCGCCTAAGTGAACCTCTCTTGCCCAACCCATGCCAGCCAGAAGGGGAAAAAAATCCCGCTCGGCATCTTCAGCAACGCAGAAGCGGAAGAAGGAGCACCTCAAACTCGCTCTCGAGAGAGGGGAAATGCCGGGCTCTCGTGGGAACGGTTTTGACCGGTACATCTTCCTCCACAATGCTCTGCCGGAAGTCAATATCAGCGACATCGATCTCGGCACAACCTTTCTCGGTAAGTCGATCAAGGCGCCACTATTGATCTCTTCCATGACGGGGGGATTTGATTTGGCCCGCAAGGTCAACCGGAACTTAGCGCGAGCCGCTCAGCAGTTGGGGTTGGCAATGGGAGTTGGTTCTCAGCGGGTCGCGCTGGAGGATCAGAATGTAGCCAGATCCTTTGAGGTTAGGGATTTGGCTCCGGAGATCCTCTTGCTCAGTAATCTTGGTGCTGTCCAGCTCAACTATGGTTACAGCGTAGAGCAGTGTCGTCAGGCGGTGCAGATGATTCAAGCAGACGGATTGATTCTCCATCTCAACGTTTTACAAGAGGCGGTCCAACCTGAAGGAAATAGAAACTTTAAAGGGCTAACGGGTAAGATTGCCGATGTCTGCCGTCAGCTTGAGGTTCCGGTAATGGCCAAAGAGGTTGGTAACGGAATCTCTTCTTCGGTAGCCCTGCGACTCAAACGGTCCGGGGTGAAAGCCATCGATGTCGCCGGGCGAGGGGGTACCTCCTGGTACGCTATAGAAGCTGAGAGGGCGACCCGAACGGGGCAGCCCGTTGATCTTACTTTCGCAAACTGGGGAATCCCTACGGATGAGGCCTTAGTTGAAGTGAGGAAGGTAACCCCAGACCTGGAAATTGTCGCCTCTGGCGGGATCCGTAACGGCTTGGATATTGCCAAGGCGATCGCCCTGGGAGCGGATATAGCAGCTATCGGTCAGCCTCTCCTGGAACCGGCCTTAAAATCGGCTGACGAGGTGATAGAGTTTCTGTCCGGGATTATTCAGGAGATAAAGATCGCTATGCTTTGTGTTGGTGTCACTGACCTTAGGCACCTTAGGAGGGTTCTCTTGAGACGCCAAACTCCGGAGGAGTAAAAATGACCCGAATCAGGCCCGTTATCAATCTTCAGTGATCAGCCGTCGGCACCGGGATAGCCACTGAACCGCAAATAGTTAATCTAGGGTAATGTCTGAAGAGGTCAAGCAGCAGATCCTGCGTTACATAGAGAATCACCACACCATGACACTTGGAACCTGTCACGCAGGCGTTCCTTGGACAGCGACGGTTTTTTATGCCAGTGAGGGGCTGAGACTCTATTTTTTTTCCGTTCCGGAGTCCCGCCACTGTCAAAATTTGTTGGCCAATTCACGGGTGGCCGTAACGATTCAAGAGGACTATCAAGATTGGAAACAAATTAAAGGCATCCAACTCGAAGGAAAAGTCGTGGCGGTGAAGTCACTTGTTGAGAAAGGCAAGGCGATGGCCCTTTATAGCCGAAAGTATCCTGAGACTATGAAAATCTTTACCAACCCCGCGAGCGGTATTTTTTTCAAGGCATTTCTAAAAGTAAAGTTTTACGGTGTGGTTCCAGAGCGAGTGTTTTATATCGACAATGAACAGTACGGCTTCGGCAAAAGGCAGGAACTGGTTATAAAGGATAAAGGATGAAGTAGGAAGGACTAAAGGGAGCAGATGTCGCAACTTCTGGGGAAGAAGCTGACAGAAGAGCTCTTTGATCGGCTCAAAGGGGAGGATGTCGCCTCCAAAATTGGCAAGGTCATTGTGCTGGTCACCGTGGATGACCAGGAATGGGCCCATCCTGCCATGCTCTCCTATTACGAGGTGGTTGCCAAGGACCGCTCCAGGATCGACCTGGCTATCGGTAAGGCCAGCACCACAGCCAAAAACCTGAGGAGAACCGGGAAGATCACCCTTCTGATCACCGACAGCGGTATGAACTACTATCTCAAAGGAAGCGCCCGCGAGATCAAGGATTCGATGGAGGGAGTGCCCTTCGTGTCCCTCTTTCGTGTCCAGACGGAACAGATCCTGGAGGATCAGGAACCCGATGCCGCGATCACCAGCGGTGTCACCTTCAAGCGCCCTCAGAGAAAAGAGGTCAATGAGATCGTAGAAAAAATTTTCCAGGGCGTCCGAAAAGAGCCGCTAGAATAAAATTACCCTTCTCTTATCTCAAGGCAGGCATAACATACCGTGTGAAGAGCTCATTCGATTGCAAACATTCGGTGAGTGACAGATCGCCGAAAGCGAATTGCCCGACCAGGTAAGTAGCCTCCGATTCCTTGAGTTCTGATTGTAGAAACGCCCCGACCGTCTTTGGGCTTCCGGCTACCCCCTGACCAGCTTCTAAGAGGGCGTCGAAATCCGGCGGCCGCGGGTGCGCCGGACCCCCTCCGAACAGGCGGAACAGATGGTAGAAACTCCGGTACCATACCGGGTAGGCGCGACGTGCGAGGCCGAGAGCCTCCCTGTCACTATCGGCGACGACGATGAAACGGCCGATCCCGATCTTCGGCATCTCTTGGCTGGCGCCTTGGATCTCGCTCCAGACATTGCGATAGTGATCGGCGTAGCTGCGTGTTTCCTGGGCTGTGTCCAGGCTCACAATATGGAAGCCTTGGCGAGCAGCCCACTCCGCGCTCTCGACGGAATGGACGCCATACCAAACCGGTGGGTGCGGTTTTTGCAACGGCTCGAGCTCCATCGGAACATTATCGAAGGAGAAAAACTCGCCGTGGAAATTCAACGTCCTTTCGCGGAGGCCCCGAAGAATGAGATCGAACGCCTCTGCATAAATTCGCTGCGCCTTGGCAGCGTCCTGTCCATAGAGCGCAATCTCGATTGGGGAGGATCCGCGACCGAATCCGATATCGAGTCGCCCGCTGCTCATCTGATCGAGCATGCAGATTTCCTCTATCAGCCGGAGCGGATGGTGGAGCGGCAGCACGTAGACGAGAGGCCCGAAACGGAGCCGACGCGTACGCTGCGCGACAGCGGAAAGGAACACACTGGGAGACGGGGCCATACCGAGCGGGGTGGAGTGATGCTCAGCGACGTGGTAGGCGTAGAAACCTGCCCGGTCATAGGCCTCGATGAGCTTGAGGCGCAGCTCGTAAAAATCTTCCAACGGCAAATTGCCGCGATCCAGGTGGTCGAATACGCCGAATTCCATGCCGTGCGTCTTTCCTATCGAAAAGCCGCGATTAAATCAATTTGGTTTCCCTCCGCGACTTATGAATCGTGAAAATATTGACGTGTCCTTGTCCTCGCCACGAATCTGCCCTATTTTTAGGGCCGTTTCTAGCCGACATGAAATGAAAGGGGAAAAATAGATGAGCCGTGTACCCGATCTTCAATTAGAAGAGCTTACTCCCGAACAGAAGCGAATATACGATGAGATCGCCGGACGTCGCCACGGCGTTGTACGGGGCCCGTTCCCCATCTGGTTGAGGATCCCGCTCGTTGCGGATCGGGCAAATCAGCTCGGCAACGCTCTGCGGGTCCACAGCAAGTTGGACAGGCGCCTGTTTGAGCTTATGGTGCTCGTAGTCGCTCGCCATTATTCGGCCCAATATGAATGGTTCGTGCATGAGAAAAGCGCGTTCAAGGAGGGCCTCTCGCCCGAGGTCGTTGAGGCGATTCGGAGTCGCCTCCAGCCTGAATTTGTTCGAGAAGACGAGAGGCTTGTCTACGAGACGGTAACCGAGCTCTTGGAGACGCGGACTTTGAGCCAGCCGAGTTACGATCGCGCCCTTGCCGCGCTAGGTCTCGAGCTCCTTATAGAGCTGATTTCCGCCGCCGGATTCTACACGATGGTTGCAATGATGCTGAACGCCTTCGACGCGCCGGTGCCGGACGGCACACAGCCGCTATCAGAAAAGGAAGTGGGGAGGTCGTAGAGGAGATCTTTCAGGGGGTGCAGAGGGGGTTGTGAGACTTACAACTCCGGTCTCGCCATCAGTTCAAAATCGATTTCGCCGCCGAAGGCGTTGATGCGGACGACTTTGACGCGGAGGGAGTCGCCTAGGCGGAATTTGCGGCCGGTGCGGCGGCCTTTGATGACGTACTCTTTTTCGTAGTAGTGGTAGAAGTCGTCTTTGAGAGAAGACAGGCGCACGAGCCCTTCGACGAAGTAGTTCTCTAGCTCGACGAAGAATCCGAAGTTGGTGAGGCTGACGATAAAGCCGCCGAACTCCTCTCCGATCTTGTCCATCATAAACTGGGCTTTTTTGAGATCGACCATATCCCGCTCGGCCTCCATAGCAGTTCTCTCCCTCTCGGAGGTCAGCTTTCCCGCTTCTTCGAGGTAGGCCTCGAGCTCTTCAAGTTTTTTTGGTTTGAGTTTTCTCTCGTATGAGGCATATTCCAGCATGCGGTGGACGATCAAGTCGGGGTAGCGCCGGATCGGCGAGGTGAAATGGGTGTAGCAGGTGGAGGCGAGGCCGAAGTGCCCGATATTCTCCGGCGCGTAATGCGCCTGCTTCATGGCCCGGAGAAGCACCCGATTCACAACTCTCTCCTCAGGCTTTCCCCGGCAGGCCTCGAGAACCCCCTGAAGCTCCTTGGGAGAGATCTTACCTCGCTGCAGAGGCAGGCGGTATCCGAGGCTCAAAAGGAAAGGGGCGAGGGCTTCCAGGGTTTCTTCTTCCGGCCCCTCATGCACTCGATAAAGCAACGGCAAGTTTCTCTCCTTGAGGTGGCGGGCGACGGCTTCGTTGGCGGCGATCATGAATTCCTCGATGATGCGGTGAGCGATGCTACGCTCGGCGCGCACGATGTTTTCCGGCATGCCCTGAAGGTCGAGCAGAATTTCCGCCTCGGGCAGATCGAAATCCAAAGTTCCTCTGCCTCTCCTGCTCTCCCAGAGAAGCAGAGCCAGCTCCTCCATCAGCTTGAACTGGTCGATGAGATTCCGATAGCGGCGAATGCATTCCGGATCTTTGTCGACGAGGATGCGCCGCACATCGGTGTAAGTCATGCGGCCGTGGCTGCAGATGACGCTGTCGAAGAAGCGGCTGCTCAGCACCTCGCCTTTCTGATCGATCTCCAGCAGAACGCTCTTGGTCAGCCGCTCCTCTTCAGGGTTGAGGCTGCAGATTCCGTTGGAGAGCTCTTCTGGAAGCATGGGAATTGCCCGGTCGGGAAAATAGACGCTGGTTCCCCTCTGGTAAGCCTCTTGGTCCAAAGCTGTCTCCGGTTTGACGTAGGAGGCGACGTCGGCGATGGAGACATAGAGGAGGTAACGGCTGTTGTTTTTCTGTACGCAAACGGCGTCATCGAAATCCCGCGCCTGCTCGCCGTCGATGGTGACCAGGGGAAGCGAGCGGAGATCGGTGCGGGATGAAAGCTCTTCGGAGCTGATGATCTGCGGACAACCGGAAGCTTCTTGGCGCACTTCTGCCGTAAAGGCCACCGGTAAGCTGTAGCGGAAGATAATAGCCTGCGCTTGAACCTCTGGATCATCGGGGTCGCCTAGAGTCTCTAGGAGATTTGCTTCCGGAGGGGCGTAGCCGGTCCCGTAGCGCGAGATTTCCGCGACGATAACTTTCCCCTTATCCGGCTTTGCTTCACTCCCGGTCAACGCTATCGCAGGGGCCACTCGCAAGTCCATAGGGATAAGATAACCCTTTCCCTCAAACTCATCATAGGTTCCAAGAATACGTTTTTGTCCTCGCTCCAAAATCTCAACCACGTGGCCCGTAATCCCACCTCTTCTCTTTTTGTCGATTCGGACCATGACGTGGTCCCCGTGCATGAGACGGCGCATTTCACGCCGGTTTAAGTAAATGTCCTCCCTCTTCGTCTCGTCCTGAATGAGGAAGCCAAAGCCGTCAGGATGGGCCTGGACCTTGCCGGAGGCACAGTGATCGGATTCAGGAATGGCGTAATGATTCTTTCTAAGCCTTACGATCTTGCCTTCTCTCGAGAGCGCTTTCAGACTGTCCATGACAGTCTGGAGATCCCTGCGTGGAGTTCCTATCCCCTTGAGAATTTCCAGAGGGGTCAGGTGGCGCCGCTTAGAGATAAGATAGACGAGAATCTTTTCTTTAGTCGATGACGATACGGATGCCATCACTCGGTAGGGGATTCCGTGGCAAGGTCGTTCAGGAGCCAATCTTCTCCGATGTCGTCCGGCCGGGCGGTCTCAGTCAAGGAAATTTCTTCTTTCAGGGAAGTTAGGATGGAGCGAGCGGTGCTGAGAAAATCGCCCATGACCATGACGACAATCACGGCTTTTTTAGCGTCTACCGTTCGGATAATCCCTACCCCCTCGTAGGACTCGAAAATAAACTTGACATACGCGATGTCCTCAGGGTGGATCTCTAAGTAGATCTCTTCCAAACTCATGATGATTGGGGTATCTGGCCGCCAGCGTTTTTGCCATCAGCGAGAGAGTTGTTCCAGCCCTCTTTTCAGCCAGTCTCTCGCATCCTTCTTTTTGCGCTTTTCCCCCTCGCCCAAAAAGCGATCCATTCCCTTCTGTAGCAGGCCTCTGGACATGGCACTAGTTAACCCTTGGAGGTCGGGTTCCGCCTGGACATTAGGGAGAGTGCCTGTGAGACGGAAAGGGACAGTGAGTCTCCCCTGTCGATCCGCGATATAACGCACATTTCTGTGCTCGGCTATGAGGTCCTGAGTAAACACGCGTGACATAGCCAAGCGAGCGTCCCATTGGACCGCTTTGTCAAATGTTACCCAGCCTTTTCCGTTAATGCTGTACTCGGGAGTAACTATCAGGAGGTCATTTGTGTGGATTTGTCCTTGTTTGACGGTAAAAGACGCCTCTAGAGTGTCAAACGGGGTATCTTTTCTTTCAAATATCGCACGATCACGGAGAGGGATACGCAACGAAAGCAGGTTAGAAAGGCCGGGAATTCCTGTGACTTTAGAGAGAACTTGCTTGACCAGATTGAAATCTTTCAGTGAGCCTTCGCGTACGAGGGTCTCTCCCTCTCCTTGTAAACTCTGCCGCAACGCGGTGCCGCCCTGGCCCTCTCCCCACAGCCTGGCCCTGAAGTTCAGTCTTCCTGCTATGTGGTCCTTGAACTTTGGGTATTTGAGAGAAAGTAGAGCCTGGAGATCCATGCCCTCGATGTTGGGATTCAGAGTGAAGCGCTGAGTTTTCTTTGCGTCCTTTTTCCAGGTGCCGTTGGCTCGGAAAATACCCCTCATGGCGTGGAACGAGAGATTATCAAAGCTCAGTTGTCCTGGAGTCCATTCGATGTCTCCACTGAGGTTGCGGTAATGAATTTTCTGGAGGGTCCCCTCAAAAGAAAAAAGCCGCGCTTGTAGCCGAGGATGTCCCTTCTTTATCCTTAGTTCCCCCGTACTGCGTACGGCCTTCATTACATTTTCCTTGCCCAGCGCAAGACCGGGTAAATCCGCAAGATTGAATGCGGTCGAGTGCAGGTTGTAATGAAGGATAGGTTGAAAAAGGTCGGGGAGCGTAGCCTCAAAAGCCAGGTCGGTATTGCCCAGACGGAGCGACGAGTTCTCGACATGCACCTGTTTACCCCGGAAGGATAATTGAGAGGTCATCTTTTCAATGCCGAGTCCGGTCTTTTTGTCCTTGGCTTGGAACTGATCAAAATTTGCGGTGCCCCGGATATCGAGTTTTCCGTCCGAAAGGCTGAGGTTTTTCTGGATGGAGATATCCCATCGAAGTTTTCCTTTGAGGCTATAAGAAGAAAGGGGCAGGAGAAGTCTGTCCCATCCGGAAATGTCCATACCATCCGACCTTAACCGAAGCTTGAGGCGTCGGTCGGGAACAGTTTGCAAGAGTCCGGAAAATTTAAGTTTTACGTTGTGGATCGCAAGGGTGGACTCCTCTACGATGAGCCGGTCTCGCTGGCTTACCAGTTTCATATCGAAGTCAGCAGGAATCCCCTTGGCTTTCTTTAGCCAACTTCCGTATCGGATCTCGCTTTGCCCCACATTGAGCAATGTGTGTACCTGCAAGTGCCCCGCAGTGCCATGGAATTCACTCGTGATGTTTAGAGGACCCTCAGCGGTCAGGGATGGTGGCAAGGCCTGTTTGAGGAAGGGGATCTTCTTGAGGTGATTTAGACTCACCGGGTTGGTGTTTATCTTCCCTCGGATCTCACCCTCCTTCCAGGAAGTGCTCTTAGAAAAATCCAACTCCCCCCTCACCGTGACGTTGTCTGTCGTTGATCCGAAAAATGGACCTGAAAGTTCGAGGTTGCTGATGTGGGGTTGTGCCAGCGTACCCCGGAGTCTCGCCGTGAACGTAAGGGGACCCGTGATATCAAGATAAGGAGGAACGTTGGCTCTCAGAAAAGGCAGGGTCCGCGATATTTGAATAAAAAGAAGCGGATCCATCTGAACCTGCAGGTCCATAGGATATTGAGTTAAGGTTCTCCTGCCGAGGAACGGCCCGATCCGGCCTTCCAGCCACGTATTTTGTCCCTGACCGGCAAAGAGATTGGCTGCAAGTTTAATCTTCATCGTACGTGTTAGGGCAAGCCCATGGAGGTCCATATCCAGGTTCCGGATAACGATCTCTACAGGCTCTTTTAGTGAGCGATCGATATAATGGATCTCACTATGGGTTAATTGGACCGACGATACAAGAAAGATCGGAGCGGATCGCCTTTCTTTCTTGGCAGTCTCTTTGGGCTTTTTGGATTTTTTGGATTTCCGCTTCGGGCCTGTTAGAGCGGAGATATTGAGGTCGCCTGCTTCGTTCTTAATGATCTGTATTTCAGGTTCACTCAGGATAAACTTCTCAATCTCCACCGTTCCAGAAAGGAGAGGAAGCCACCGCACTTCCATTGTTAACTCTTTGGTTTGGATAAATGGTGTGGCGGCGAAGCGCGGATCCTCCGCGATACGTAAGTTTTTTGCCGACAATCCGAGGCCGCCCCACAAGCTCAACTGGAGCTCGTCGAACGTGACGGATCTCCCTATGGCCTGCTGGATTTCCCCCCGAATACGAGTACGGTTCTTTTCAATGAGCGTATTGAGGGAGACGAGGAAAATCGTGATGGCGAGGCCTGAAACAATTAGGATGATTGCGACGGCTTTACGACTAATCTTCATGGGGCACGGCAATTATGCCGAAGGCCATTGGAAACTAATCCACTCTCTCCACGATGGTAGCTATACCCTGGCCGACGCCGATGCAGAGCGTCGCCAATCCATAGCGGCTCCCGCGTCTTTTCATCTCGTGGATTAGAGTCGTCATAATGCGTGCACCACTACAACCAAGCGGGTGGCCCAAGGCAATGGCCCCTCCGTTGACATTGACCTTATTTCTATCCAATCCCAACTCTTTGATACAGGCGAGAGACTGGGAGGCAAAGGCCTCGTTAAGCTCGACAAGGTCGATCTGCTCTATAGTGAGCCCTGCTCGTTTGAGGGCTTTGAGCGTAGCCGGGATGGGACCGATGCCCATGTAGGAAGGGTGCACCCCAGCGGCTGCAGACGCAACGATCCGAACCAGGGGCTTGAGATGTAAAACCCTGGCCTTGTCGTATGTAGTCAAAAGAAGTGCCGATGCCCCATCAGAGATCTGGGAGGAGTTGCCGGCCGTAACAGTTCCGCCTTCTTTGAATACGGGTTTCAGCGCTGCAAGTTTTTCTGCAGAGGTGTCAGGCCTGGGCCCTTCGTCCTTATTACAGACGAGGGGAGCTGCTCTCCTCTGCGGAACCTCCACCGAGATCACCTCATCTTTAAAGGTACCTTCCAGGTGCGCCCGTACCGCATGTTGGTGACTCTCCAGGGCAAAGGCATCCTGATCTTGGCGGCTGATGCCGTATTTCTCCGCAACGTTTTCTGCAGTTTCTCCCAGGCTGATCAGCGGGTAAAGCTCTCCCAGGCGACGATTCGGGAAGCGCCATCCCAGAGTGCTGTCATAGGCAACAACATCACCACGTTGAAAAGGGGCTCCCGCCTTGCCCATCACCCAGGGGGCTCGGGTCATACTTTCCACGCCTCCGGCGATAAAGAGATCCCCATGATCCGTTTCAATAGCCCGCGCCGCTTGGTTGATAGCCTCAAGCCCAGAGCCACAAAGGCGATTGACCGTTGCGCCGGGAATAGTATAGGGGAGACCGGCTAGGAGCGCCGAGAGGCGCGCCACGTTGCGACAATCTTCTCCCGCCTGGATGCTGCAACCCAGGTACACGTCCTCGACTTCTTCCCCCTTGATCCCGGTTCGCTGCATGAGCTTCGCAATGACGTCTGCGGCCAGGTCGTCTGGCCGGATGTCCTTCAAGATTCCACCATGCCGCCCCAGAGGCGTCCGTATCGCATCAACGATGACCGCTTTTTTCATTGTGCCGGGTTACCTTTCCTATAATCATAAAATCCTTGCCCACTGCACTCGCCCAGCCGCCCCGCCAGGACCATTTTTTTTAAAAGCAGAGCAGGCCGGTATCGCTCTTCTCCGGTCTCCTGTTGTAGACCTTCAAGCACTGCCAAAACTTCATCGAGGCCGATCTGGTCAGCCCAACGAAGTGGCCCTGAAGGATAATTGGTACCAAGCCGCATGGCTACATCGATCTCTTCTCGTTGCGCTAGGCCTTCATCCAGACTTCTGGCTGCCTCATTGATGATGAGACTAAGGATCCTGGGAAAGACCAGCCCCGATGTGTCCGTGACTCTCACCGTTTCCTTACCTAGCGAACGAAAAAAGGTTTCGGTTGCCTCCAGAGAACTCTCCTGAGTCCCTAGTCCAGCACTCAATTCTATCAGCTTCCTTCCCTCAAGAGGGTAAAAAGTGGCAAAACCCACCACCCTTCCCGGCCTGCTTATCCAGGATGCGATCCGTGATGTGGAAAAACCCACGCAGGACGCCAAGATAATGGAGGACGATGACAAGGCATCCAGTTTGCTTATAATAGTTTTTTTCTCCTCCTCGCCTCCGGCATGGGTTTCAACGATCATGGAAGTGGAGGTGGGCACTTCTTCCGGTTCCGAATGAAGCGTTGCCTCAAATCCCTTGGCCCGACTCAGCTCGAACAGATCCTTAGCGAGGCGGCTCTTGCCGATGACGGCCAGACTATTTTTGGTCATAGTTATAAAAGCCCCTGCCGGTTTTTCTACCCAGCTCTCCCGCCACGACCATCCGGTGCTGGAGAGGACTCGGGCGAAATCTGGGATCCTCGAAGAACGAACGGTATAGCGACTCGGTGACTGCAAAGTTGACGTCGACCCCGATCAAGTCCATCAACTCAAAGGGGCCCATCCGAAAACTCCCGGCATCCTTCATGATCCGGTCAATGGTTTCTAGGGCAGCCTGACCGTCATCGACGATGCGTAGCGCTTCATTGTAAAAAGGGCGGGCTACGCGATTGACAATAAAACCGGGAACATCTTTAGCACGGGCCGGCGTCTTTCCCATCCGACGGGCGAGGCTAGCAGCCTTTTCTATGGTTGCGGGACTCGTCCGGTTTCCCTCGATCACTTCCACCAAGGCCATGAGGGGTGGGGGATTAAAGAAGTGCATTCCCACCACGCGCTCGGGATTGGCTGTCACCGCCGCAATTGCGGTCACCGACAGCGATGACGTATTGGTCGCAAGCAGGGTCTCCGGACCGCAGATCGTATCCAGTTGTTTGAAGGTTTCACGCTTGAGTTCGAGTTTCTCCGGTGCCGCCTCAATTACCAGCTCTGCTCCTTTAAATTCCTCAAGCTTCAGTGTCCCGCGTAGCCTTGCGAGAATCCGCTTTTCCTCCTCGTTGCTGATTCTCCCTTTTTCCCTGCTCCTTTGAATAAAACTCCTTAACCGGGCCAATCCCTTATCGATCAATGCCTGGGAAATGTCATAAACAAGCGTATCAAACCCTGATTGAACGGAAACCTGTGCGATCCCGGCTCCCATGGTGCCGGCCCCCACAATCCCGATCTTGGTTTGCGTTGCCAATGGAATTCGTTACTTTCCTGTAAAGTTGGGCGATCGCTTTTCCAGAAAGGCCTGCACCCCTTCATCAAAGTCGGCACTCTTCCCTGCGAGCTCCTGGAGATAGGCTTCGTAGTTTAGTTGGTTTTCGAGATCGGACAGGAACGCGTGGTTGACCGCTCGTTTGATCAGGCCAATGCTTCTGGGGCCGGCAGCCAATCGCTCCCCCATTTCTTGGGCCGCTTTTGGAAATTCGGCGGAAGCAATCACTTTGGTTACCAAGCCGATCCTGAGGGCCTCCCTGGCGTTCACCGGCTCACCAAGGAGCAGGAGTTCCATCGCCTTGCTGAGCCCCACCAGACGTGGGAGAATAAAACTACCGCCGCTATCCGGAGCCAGTCCGACCTTTACGAAGGCCTGAATAAAAACTGCCTCTTCCGAGGCTATACGGAGGTCACTGGCAAGAGCCAGGTTGCACCCTGCACCAGCAGCGACCCCGTTTACCGCAGCAATAACAATTTTTTCCGTGCGGCGAAGGCGCAGGATAATGGGGTTGTACATTTGCCGTAAGGAGTCCCCGAGGGAGCCTCGCTGCTCCCGCGAGCGACCTTTAAGATCTTGCCCGGCGCAGAAGGCGCGGCCGGATCCGGTAATCAGGAAACACCGGATACTTTTATCTGCGTCTGCATTTTTCAGCGCATCCTGAAGTTCAACATTCATCGGAGGAGTAAAGGCATTCAAGGCTTGGGGGCGGTTCAGGGTGATCGTGGCTACCCCGTTTTGTTTTTCATAGATGATATTTTCGTAGCTCACGGAACTCTGACCTTACTTTCCTTTGAACTGGGGTTTACGTTTTTCGATGAAGGCTTTCATACCCTCTCTGCGATCCTCCGAGGCAAAGAGGAGGTAAAAAGACTTCCGCTCGAACTCCAGTCCTTCGTCCAAGGGAGTATTGAAGGCTTTAAGAATGGCCTCCTTGGCCAGCTTGACGGCAATGGGAGGTTTCCCGGCGATCTTCCTCGCGATCTTTTTCGATTCTTCTAGCAGAAGTTCGGCAGGGACTACCTTATTAACCAGGCCGCATCGCTCCGCCTCCATTGCGTTCAGGAACTCACCTGTTAATACCATTTCCATGGCACGCACCTTTCCCACGGTCCGTGTCAGGCGCTGGGTCCCGCCGCTCCCCGGAATCGTACCCAGGTTTACTTCCGGCTGCCCGAACCGGGCTGTTTCAGAGGCGATAATAATATCGCAGCTCATGGCCAGCTCACACCCTCCTCCCAGGGCATACCCGCTCACGGCTGCAATTACGGGCTTGGAGATCCTGTTGATCCGATCCCTGAACAAAAGACGCCCTTGAACCCGCTCGTCAAACGGCCCGGCATCGACCATCTCTTTAATATCTGCTCCCGCAGCAAAGACCTTTTCCCCACCGGTTAGGATGATGACGCGGATCTCCCCGTCGTGATCCAGGGATTCCATGGCCAGGCATAGCTCACGAACCAGACCAGAGGAAAGGGCGTTCAGTTGCTGTGGCCGGTTCAGGGTTACCATGCCCAGGGGCGGCGCCTTTTCAACCACAATGTATTCGTAGCTCATGACATTCAAACCTATACACGTGAGAAGAGGAGTTTTCAAGTTGACGTCCTGAAACAACCAGATCATCCGATTGTGGCTGTGCCGTCGGCAGGTAGGAGGTCCCAAGGGATCACTGGGCGGAGAGAGTGAGTCATAAGGCCAGTGATTGAAACGGAACTAGTCAAGGTCCAAAGTCATAAGTCGTAAGTCAGAAGTCATGCCGGTGCGTTTGAGAGGCAGGCAACAAAAGGCATCATGATGGTGAGAGCGGGTGAACGCGGGAGGTATGTCTTCCGATTGACACACCATGAGTGATTTGCAAATATATTTATTAATGGCTAAGCGGTTTGAACCGGTCACCCGTCAGCATGATGATAAGCTCCAGCAGATTCTCAAAACTTCGGCAGGAATCTTTGCTGAAAAAGGTTTTCACCGCACCTCCATTCGTGACATAGCCCGTGCACAGGGCATGAGCTTGGCGGGTCTCTACTACTATTTTCGTACCAAAGACGAGCTCCTATTCCTGATTCAGGAACACTGTTTCTTGACCTTGCTGGGCAGATGGGAAAAGGTGGAAGATCCCCATGAAGATGTGAGGGTCAGGATCCGCGGTTTTGCGGAAAATCACCTGGGTTTCTTCCTGTACAACATGGTCGAGATGAAGGTGATGGCACGTGAGGAAGAGTCACTGACAGGTGAATTCCAAGAAAAGATTCTGGTTCTCAAGCGCCGTTACGTGAAGATTTTGGTGGATCTCCTTGAGGAGTTACAGAGCCGGGAGGGGAGAAAAGGATTGGATTTAAGGGTTGCCGCCTTTTGCCTATTCGGGATGATGAACTGGATCTATACCTGGTATCATCCCAGGCGCGATCTTTCCCTTCCCGAATTGGTGGATCAGGTACTGAGGGTCTTTTTCTTTGGTGTTCTCAAAGGGGGCAGTAACCTGGAACCCTGGTTTACCACTTATTCTTCTCAGAAGGGAAAAAAAGCCTTCTCCCTCTGGCAGAATTCAGCCTAGGGCTATGCCATAAGGGTCGCCTGACTCGTTGGTCACTTCGGCCCTCACACCTCACGGCGCGGGCCTTCTACTTTGGAATCGCCGTCCCGCTCGGATAGTGATTAAGTGTTGGAATCTTCTCCTCGAAGGCCGTATTTCTTGAGCTTGTACCGTAAGCCCCGCTCGCTTATGCCCAGTAGTTCGGCGGCCCGGGTCTGAATCCCTCCAGAGCGGGCGAGTGCTTCTCTAATCATTCGGCGCTCTGCTCCTTCCACTGCCGCAGGGAGGCTGGTCCCCTCCTTCTCGTCTCGTTGGGGCTCTTGAACAATCAAGGGTAGATCGCTTCTACCGATCACCTCGTCCCTGGTAAGCACCACAGCCCTTTCAATAAGATTTTCAAGCTCCCGGACATTTCCCGGGTAGTCGTAGCGCAACAGCGCCTCCCTGGCTTCATGGGTAAAGCCTCGGATCGTCTTGCCGTTTTTCTCTGTGAATACTTGAAGGAAGTGATCGATTAGCGGAGAGAGATCCTGCCGCCGTTCCCTCAGAGGTGGTAGGACAACGGTCACGACATTCAACCGATAATAGAGGTCCTCCCGGAATTGGCCGGAACGAAGCAGCGCCTCAAGGTCCCTATGGGTGGCGGCTAGGATCCGGACATTGACGCGAACAGGCTCACTGGAACCTACACGCTCAAATTCTCTCTCCTGAAGGACCCGTAGGAGCTTTGCCTGAAGATGCAAGGGCAGGTCTCCGATTTCGTCCAGAAACAAGCTCCCGCCATCCGCCAGCTCGAAGCGCCCCTTGCGCATGGCCACCGCCCCGGTGAAGGATCCTTTCTCATGGCCGAAGAGTTCGGATTCCAACAAGGTTTCGGGCAGGGCTGCACAGTTGACCTTGACGAGAGGAGCCGATGCCCTGGAGCTACCAAAATGGATAGCCTTGGCAATGAGTTCCTTTCCTGTCCCACTCTCTCCGCGAATCAACACCGTCACCTCACTCAATGCTATACGTCGTGCTAGAGAAATGACCTCCAGCATCTGGTCGCTATCCCCGATGATGCCTTCTATGCGGTGCCTTTCCCGTAAGGTCTCTCGGAGATACCGGTTCTCCGTAAAGAGGCGATGACGTTCACTGACCTGCCGAATCCGGTATAGCATCTCTTCGAGATTCAAGGGCTTGGTTAGGTAGTCGGTTGCGCCCTCTTTGATGGCGGAGACCGCTGATTCTATGTTGCCATAAGCAGTCATTACGATAACCGCGGTCTCGGGGTTGATGGTTTGAATGGCCTTCAGTAACTCCAGGCCCGTCATGTTTGGCATTTTTTGGTCCGTTAGGACTAGGTCGAAGGGTTCCTGACGAAAGATTCGGAGAGCCTTCTCAGAGGTTGCAGCCGAGACTGTCGGAAAGCCCTGTTTTTTTAGGAAACCCGCGACCAGTTCGAGCTGGGTCAGCTCATCGTCCACCACGAGAATCCGGAAAGTTTCCACGATTTAACTCTCCGTACCCTCAAGAGGTATCGAAAGCTGGAAGCGGCTCCCTTGGCTGGCCTTACTGTCCACCGTGAGGGTTCCGCCGTGAGCCTCGACAATCCTGCGAGCGATCGCCAGCCCCAGTCCCGAGCCTTTGGCCTTGGTTGTGAAGTACGGCTCAAAGATTCGAGGTAGGATTTCAGGCGAGATCCCAACGCCCGTGTCCGCAACAGTCAAAAGCAGATGGCGTCGCGAGGCGCTTGCCTTCAAGGTCAAGGTGCCGCCATCAGGCATGGCTTGAACCCCATTGAGCACGAGGTTCAACAAAACCTGTTTAAGATAATTTCGGTCTGCCCTGATCACCGGAATGTCCGGCTCGGTGAGCACGTCCAGTTTAACTCTGGATCGCTGGGCGTCACTGCCCACGAAAGCAACCAACTCAGTCAACATCTCCGCTATTTTTAGCTCTCTACGTTTGAGTTCAAGGGGGCGTGCGAGGGAGAGAAATTCCTCTACAATGGAGTTGAGGCGATGCACCTCTCCCTGCATCAACTCAACGAAGCGGGAATATTGGTCTACATCCTGAGTCGGCTGAAACTCGGCTTTGAGACGTTGAAGTCCCATAGAGATCGCGTTCAAAGGGTTTCTGATCTCGTGAGCCACGGTGGCAGAGAGATTTCCCAGTGCCGAGAGATGTTCCTGGCGGGCGACCTCGGCCTCCAGGGACTTTATTCTTTCCAGGTGAGAGTGTTGGGTATAAAAAATCGCCGCCATTCCCAGGACGCCCACGGCAAGAATGGTCAACGCCAGTACGATCATTGAACGAAGGCTCTTATGCCAGGCCCTTTCCATCGGCCCTAGGGAGAGCCCGATTTCGAGAAAACCCAAGGTTGAGTTATTCAGTGTAATGGGCTTGACCACGTCGTAGGTCCGCGTCCCTCCCGCGGTCTTGACAATCCGGCCGAGGGGTTCCCTGTCGGCCTTGACCTTCAGGATAAAGCTGTTCTCTTCCTGCTGACTGACGCGGCCGGGGTCCGTATGTGCTATGACCTTCAGGTCCTTATCAAGCAGGGCTACATGCTCGATGTCGGATTGACGTCCGAGCTCCTGGATCTGCCTTTGAACTGCAATTTCTTTCCTGAAGTTTAGGATGTATTCGGCATTAGCGTGGACCGCAATAATACCGGGAAAACTGCGGGCACGGATGGCTACTCCAAAGATACTCCCTTCCCAAAATTTTCGTTCCGCCACAGTGGGAGGTAGCTTTACAGGAGAAGGGTTTTCCTCTCCAGGCAATTGCCAGTGCCTTCCCCACATAAAGATCATCATGGTCTCTTCGTCCTGTGCGGATTTCTCGGCTTCGAAACTCCTCATCCTTGTCATCATCTCCTCCATCCGCCTTTGAATCGTGGAGGGGTGGGTGGGCTGCCAGCGGCGTCCTCTTTGATCGAGAAGATCGATCTTCTGGAGGTGGTTCATGGTACTGATTTCCCTGAGGAGTTTTCCATCTACCTGTCCGGACAAGAGGAGTTGATCGATCAGCCGGGCGTTATCGAGAAGGCGCTGGGTGATGAGATCTTCCAAAATGGAGTTGCCGAGGATAGCGTTTTTTACGTTGGTCTCCATGGCCTCGGCCAAAGCGGCGCCCCTGGCTTGGGTCTGGAGAAGGAGTTCTCGCTGGAGTCGGTTGGCCTCAGAAAAGGCATAGAAGGAAACCAAAAAGAAGAGCAGGAGAACAGAGGCGAAGAAGTATCCTGGTAAGATAAATCTTTTCATAACGCGAAGATACGAAGGGTGCCCAAGGGTAATGACACGATACGCCCCCGGATTAAAGATTCAGGGGTCCGGAGTGAGTCGTTTTGCCCCCCCCGAACCCCTCTTGAAGACAATCTCCACAAGGCGGTTAGCGAGAGGCTTTGAGGGAGAGGAAAAGAGTATTTCCTCTGCGCTGGACCAATAGCAGGATTCTTTTACCCTTCTCGATTCGCCCTATAGCCTTTCGATAGTCCGCTAGATTGCGAACCTTTTTGCGATTAATTTCCAGTATGACATCGCCCCTGCGTAATCCTGCTTCCCCTGCGGTGCTCCCCGGCTTGACGGCCGTGACCACGACTCCCACCGCACGATCCAGCCCCAAACTCTCTGCTATCTCGGGCGTTACTTTTTGCACTGTCAGCCCCAGCTTTCCCTTTTCCAGAGCCGAGGCAGCCAATTGCTCCTCCTTGAGCTTACCAATGACCACGGATAGGGTAACTACTTTCTTGTCACGTAATACTTTCACGGGGACTTTCCGGCTCACTGGCGTACGGGCCACAATATTGGGAAGATCGCGAGAGTCCTTGATTTCCTTCCCATCAAACTCAATAATCACGTCACCGACCTTCATTCCGGCCTTTGCCGCGGGCCCATCTTTCAATACATTGGCGACAAGGGCTCCGTGAGCATTGCTCATTTCCAGAGACTCGGCGATTTCGGGAGTAACTTTCTGGAAGAAAACTCCCAAATAACCTCGCGTCACCTTCCCCTTGGCCTTGAGCTGGGGCAGCAGTTCCCTCACGAGGTTGATGGGAATGGCAAAACCGATCCCGATATTTCCCCCGCTCCTGCTGAATATAGCGGTATTGATGCCTACGACTTCTCCCTTGAGATTTAACAGTGGTCCCCCGGAATTCCCCGGGTTGATGGAGGCATCTGTCTGTATAAAGTTATCATAGGGGCCCTGGCCGATTTGCCTGCCCTTCGCGCTGACAATTCCAGAGGTTACGCTGTGGTCTAACCCAAACGGGTTTCCGATCGCCAAGACCCACTCTCCCACCTGGAGGTGATCCGAATCCCCTAAAATGGCTACAGGAAGATCGCCTTCCGCGTTGACCTTGATAATCGCTATATCGGTTTTTGCGTCCTTACCGACAACCTTGGCGTCAAGTTCCTTTCCATCTGCTAATTTGACTATGATCTTCTGTGCGTTGTCGACAACATGATTGTTGGTCAGTATAAAGCCCTGGCGGTCTATGATAAACCCGGATCCGAGACTTTTTTGGCGATATGGACCCTGAGGTAACGGACCGCCGAAGAATCTCTTCCAGAATTCGTTGAACGGATCCTCCTCACTAAAGGGACTTGCAAACGGTTGAGGGCTTTGCTGGCTCACCTGCGTGGTAGAAACATTAACCACGGTCGGACTGACTTTTTTTGCCAAAGAGACAAAAGACGGAAACCCCTGGCGTCTCACGGTCGTGCCGGAGACAGCTCCTGTCAGCCTACTAGTGACATCCTGAGCACTGCTCTCAGAATCCACTTGCAGCCCCATGCTTGCCCCTAAGCCCACAACCAGCGAGACCAAAACGACGACGATAGCTTTGTAAAACCTTGTCTTTTTACGCATTATCTTTTTATCCTCCTCATATGGAACAACGTGACGGCCCCCTCTGGCATGGCACCCACGAGGTGCCGTTCAACTTAACCATACTAATACTATAGCCTTATGACCCGTGCTGCCAAGGACCCGCCAACGGCATAAGTTTCCCGAATGGGTTGATGTGAAGGGTGCGCAGCTCACCGGCTTCGTTCTTCAGCTCTACCGAGTACATCGTGTGGTGCATGCCGGCAAAAGGAAGGACCTGCCCCACGGTATAGCCTTTAAGGTTTCGATCCGCATATTGCCGGGCCAGCTGTTCGGCCTTTGCCGTCGTGATAGGTGTGGTAGTCGCCTCGAAGCCAGGGCAACCATGCGCTTTACTCCCCATGAACCCATGGTTCATCTCTCTCATCGTGCCGGATCCGGGGCCGCCCTCCCAATGCGCCGGGCCTGCACCCGTTAAAACCAATAATCCGGCTGCTCCTATGATCACGCTCAAAAACTTTGTCATGGCCTTATTTCTCCTTTCCATTCTATCTCCATATCCATGCCATTGGCAAATCTTATGCCAGACCCTGTCAAAATGGAAAGGCTGATAATTTAGTTAGTTACGTTCCTCTATCATAGGAAACGAGGCAGCGACTCGGCAGAATCGTCGAACTTTCGACCTTAAGGTCGAGTTTGCTGCTGTCAGGACTGCGTGATTTAATCCTAGCCTATCAACGACCTGAGTAAAGAGAGGTTGTCTCTGTCCTCTTTAAGGTCGGGGCCCTTGGGTGTTTCCAGACACATAGGAAGACCCCAGAATCGCTGATCATTCATGAGCTGCCGAAAGGCTTCCAACCCGATGTGTCCTTTGCCGATGTGCTCGTGGCGGTCTACTCTGGAGTGAAACTCTTTTTTTGAGTCATTGATGTGAAAGGCGGCTAAGAGGCCCAATCCGATGATTTCATCAAAGGCGCTAAAGGTCTGTTCATAGCCTTCTTTGGTGCGGATGTCGTAGCCGGCGGCAAATGCGTGCTGGGTGTCGAAGCAGATTCTCAATCGGTCGCTTTCTTTAGTGGCGTCGATCATGTCCCGAATCTGCTTGAAGCGATATCCGAGGGTGGTTCCTTGCCCGGCGGTGATCTCCAGAGCGATCTTGACGTTATATTCCGGACAAGCCGTGTGGATCTCATCCAAAGAGCGCGCAATATTATCTATCCCTTTTTCTTCCCCGACACCCGTGTGGGCTCCCGGATGTGCCACCAGGTACGGAATCGATAGCGTCTCGCAGCGTTCCATTTCATCAATGAAAGCTCGGATCGATCTTTTCCTCAGACCGTCATTCGGCGATCCGAGATTGAGAAGGTAAGAATCGTGGGCGATAGCGATCGTGATTCCCGTCTCTTTCTGGTTGGTCAGAAAGGCCTGGATCTCTTCTTGTCTGTAGGGTGGAGCGGCCCATTGGCGTGAGGACTTGGTGAAGAGCTGAATCACATCACAACCGGCTCGCTTCCCTTCCAACAGGGCCTTATCGACCCCACCGGCAATGGACATGTGGGCCCCCAGAAGGGCACGTTTGCCGCTCTGTTTCTTTCGGATCGCCTTTGCAGTCATGGTGAGAAGTGTCTCTTTTCAACTAACGGGAGGGAGATACTCCCGGCACTGAGAAGCCGATCATGGAACCTACAGAGGTCGAATTGCCCGCCCAGTTTCTCTTTTTCCTGCCTTCGTAGTCGGTTGATGATAGACCAGCCAAGCGCATACCCCATGGGGACAGATGGGGATTGACTGTACCAGTTCAGATCCGATTCGGCCTGAGCACGGGGAAAACGAAGTTCACGCACCATGAGATCTGCTGCCTCACCGTAAGACATCTTTCCCGCCTGCGTTTTCACGTCGATGATGATTCTAAGAGCACGCCAAAGCCGATCTTTAAGCATGATGAAACGATGCTCTTTGCTTTTGAGAAATCCTGTCTCCTGCATGAGTTGCTCGCAGTAGAGAGCCCAGCCTTCATAGAAAACGGAGGATTCGTTCATCAGTCGAGGCAGAGTCGAGGCCTGGGGAATAGCATTGGCCGTCGTAAACTGGAGATGGTGGCCGGGATAACTCTCGTGGACACAGGTGTTTTCCAACCCGGTGCGATTGTGCTCTCTGAGAAGATCATCATCGGTCATCGGTGTGACGTAATAATAACCGATCTGTTTGGGGTCCGTGGGAGAGGGGGATAGATAGGCAGCAAAGGGAATCTCGTGACGCCGGAATTCCGGTGTCGGGACGACTCGAAGCTCTTCGTGCGGCGGGAAGGAGACCAGTTTTTGTTCCATGACAAAATCGCGGGCGGCCTCCATCGCCTTCTGATATGTTTGCAGAATTTCACCTGCAGGAGGATGGTTCTCCTGAATATTCCGTGTGACCTCTTGAATGTTCTTACCCGGAGCGATCTCATCGGCAAGCGCCGCCAGTTCCTTTTTGGTACGGTGGAACAGTTTTTCTCCCAGGGCCAGCAGGGTATGGGCGTCATGATTCAGAAAGTGCCGCTTTTTAAGGAGCAGGTGATAGTGTTCCTCTCCGACAGCGTACGAACCACGGCTTCGGGGAAGCAATTCGCTTTCGAGAAACTCTCGGAAACGCTCAAAGGCCTCGCTTGCCTTCTCGACGGCCGTTTTGAAACGTTGTGGGTCCCGCAAACCCTCTTTCGCCTTGACCGTGGTCGGAAGATTCTCAAGGAAGGTTAATCCTCCTCCGGCTGCCTGGATTGCCATCTTGGTCCAGAGCTGAGGAGGGTTGGACTGCGGGCGACTCAGGTTTGAGATCCCCTCATTGATGAGATGTGGGGACTGTTCGAGCCGGCTGGTGATATTCCCCTCCATGTCTTTATTGGGGCGAACCGTCAGGATATAGATGTGTGAAACCGGCAGGTAAAGTTCCGGGCACTTGAGGCGTTGATCTTCCTTGTTGAGTTCATAATCCTCCAGGATAAGTCTGCCTTCGAGGAGGGCATAATCAATGGTTTCATCGGGGGTGAGTCTTTTGACGGAAAACCCGCGTAGCTGCTTCAGGGACTCGTGCACAAAGGTTTTTTTTTCACCCGCGGCATCATCGTCATAATGATCCAATTGATCATCGTATCCTTCGATGCCGTAATAGATGGCCTCAGTGGGATGGAGGTCGAAATATCTTTTAAAAAAATCCGAGCAGAACTCGCCAAAGGAAGGCATGGCGTCGTAACTATCATGTTCCATGAATGACTGCAATTTAGGATTGAGAAGAGGAGGGGAGCGCCTCCATCCGTTGCTTCCGTCTCCCGTCCCGGCTGCCTGGCCACGGAGTAAGGGCCATTTCTCACCAAGCTGATTTTGACTAGAGCGGTTAGGTTGGGCTCTACCGTAAAATGTATGGTGTTCCAGTTGGGCGCAGGGGGTCCGCTCCTCAGCGGGAGCCGATAGACCTCTACTTCTCTGCCCCTAAGGTCTTAACCTATTAAGCCCATTGCCCTCAAGTCGCTTCAGTGCCGGACGTCTCCTTTTCTTCGGAGCAGGCCCCCTGCGCAGTGCTACAATGCATCCGGTTGCGAGGGAGGAAACCTGGAGGCCTGGGGCACAGGGACGTGGAGGTTGGAGGCAGGCCCAGGCCCTTGGAGAGCTCACCCGAAGGGGACGGAAGGGTGGCCGTCGAGGCAGTGACCTATTGACTCAGGCCGGAAGGTT